>JABUSW010000180.1 GCA_021443885.1 Blautia sp. | reverse complement strand
AAGGGGTAGCAGTAGCGGTGTCATGGACGCACCACTGAATCTACGGGGCTAAGCCCCGCAAATCAGATGCTCGGCAATTCAATTGCCGATGTAGTTCACGATATAATTACAGAAACAATAAGAATCAGCCTGGGAGGAATTGCTGTATGAGCGAGGAAATTTTGGAAAACTTAGAGAGTGACCGGAAAAGGAAAAAGATCCGAATGATCGGTGCCGTGGCAATGCTGATTGCGGCAGCACTGATCATTGCACCGCGGTTTCTTCCGGAACAGAGATATCGAAAAGCGATTTTAGCGTATGAAGCAGAATCCTATGAAGAAGCAGCGAGAATATTCACAAGTCTGGGAGAATACGAAAACAGCCAGTATTTTCTGGGGAACTGTTATCAATTCGGCGAAGGTGTGGAGCAGGACATGCAGAAAGCCTTTGAATGCTTTGGAAAATCAGCGGAACAGGGGAATTCCTATGCCCAGAACAGCCTGGGAGAGCTTTACTTCTTTGGCGAAGGTGTAGAGCAGGACTACCAGAAAGCCTTTGAATGGTTTGAAAAATCAGCGGAACAGGGAAATGCAGCCGGACAGAGAAATCTGGGATATTGCTATGAATATGGGAATGGAGTGGGACAGGATTATCAGAAAGCCTTCGCATATTATGAAATGGCCGGAGAACAGGGATATGCAGAAGCGCAGCTGAATGTCGGGAACTGTTATTACAGTGCCATCGGTGTGGAAGAGGATTTACAGAAAGCATTTGAATGGTACGAGAAGGGAGCGGAACAGGGAAACGCTGTATGCCAGAGAAATCTCGGTATCTTCTATGAGGATGGATTGGGTGTGGAGCAGGATTTCCAGAAAGCACAGGAGTGGTATGAAAAGGCCGCGGAACAAGGGAACGAAGATGCACAGAAGCGTCTGGGGGTTTCTATATCAGTGGAAGGCCTTTACGAAGAATAGAAAGGATATCTTTTAAGGGCTGTGGAAACGGTCCTTATTTTGTGACAAGGATCATGAGGCGTCGAAGGAGAACGGTATAGAAGGAAGAGCGCCGAAGCGAGATTAAAGTCGATTCTCAGAGCGGCCTGTTGAAATAGTATCATTTTTTGTGATAAAATCGGGTTGTGTATGACAGTGAGCAGAAAATGATTATCAGAGAATAAAGGAGTCAGTTATGGAGACGATTATTATCGGCATTGCCGGAGGGACCGGATCGGGAAAGTCTACGTTTACAAACCGCCTGAAAAATGAATTTGTCAACGATGTTTCCGTTGTATATCATGATAATTATTATAAACGGCAGGATGAGATCCCCTTTGAGGAGCGGAAAAAGGTGAACTATGATCATCCGGATTCTCTGGAGACGGATCTCCTGGTAGAGCATCTCCGGAAACTGCGGGAAGGGGAAGCTGTGGACTGTCCGGTATATGATTATACACAGCATAACCGTTCGAATCAGACAGTACATATCGAACCGAGAAAGATTATTCTGGTTGAGGGGATTCTGCTGCTGGCAGATCCCAGGGTCAGAGATCTGATCGATATCAAGATCTTTGTAGAAGCGGATGCGGACGAGCGTATCCTGCGCCGTATTACCCGTGACGTGAAAGAGCGAGGCAGGGATCTGGACAATATCGTGGAACAGTATCTGACTACGGTAAAACCCATGCATTATCTGTATGTAGAGCCAACAAAAGCAACGGCGGACATTATCATTAACAGCGGCATGAATGATGTGGCCTTTGATATTGTTCGATCGAAAATTCAGCTGATGCTTTACCCATCCTATGCACAGATGCAAATCAAGTAATCAATGTGATGGGAGAGCGGCGCAAGGGAGGGCTTCAAGAAAGCCGGGGGACGAGCACGCGATTCCTCTTTGCGATTTACTACATAGGAAACAGGCAGGTTCCGATTGGAATCTGCCTGAGGGAGAGGGAATATTTTAAATCGTATAGTAAGAATTCTCTTTATCTTATAATCATCGCTCCTTTCTAAGAGAGGGTGTGTTCTCTTTTGTTTTATGAGCTTAGTATACAGCAGGTTTCTTAAGGAACACTGGGAAGTTCCTTAATTTAACCTTAATCTGGAAAGAATAATAAGTTACGCGTAGGCGGCAGGGGTGCGCCAAATAAGGCAGCAATGCCGCTGAAGATGTGTTTTGGCGTGCCTGAGCATGCTTTCGCACGATAATTGAAAAAAACTAATATGTAAGAGGAATACAATGGGAAACAGAAATACAATTCAAAGGCAGCTGGTGCTGACAGCGGTGCGCTCCTTAAGTTGTCATGCAACAGCTGACCAGGTATATAATGAAGTCTGTAAGGAGCATCCGACGATCAGCCGGGCAACGGTATACCGGAATCTGGAGCTTCTCGCGGAATTTGGAGAGATCCGCAAGGTTGAGACGGTATCGGGTCCGGCACTTTATGATCACATTACAGAAAACCATTACCATATCCGATGCAGAAATTGTGGCCGCTATTTTGATATGGATATGGATATTGTGGAGGGTTTGGAGAAACGTATCCGAAATCTGCACGGCTTCGAAATCGATGGATATGATATCGTTTTCTCCGGTATCTGCCCGGAATGCAATGAGGACTGAAACGATGAATTCGAAGTATTATTGCGTGAACCAGGAAGGGCACAGCATCAGCTGTAAGCTGTACTATAATAATGTTCGCGATATCCAACATGTGGTGGTCTTCGGACACGGCTTTGGCGGACACAAGGACAATAAAGCGGCAGAGCGTTTTGCGGAGGTGCTGCTTTCGAAAAAGAAACGGGCGGCAGTACTGACCTTTAACTGGCCATGTCATGGGGATGACGTGAAAAAGAAGCTGCGATTAGAGGACTGCATGACGTACATTCGTCTGATCGCAGCGGATGTGACGGATCAATACCGACCGGAGACTGTAAATATTTATGCCACCAGCTTTGGCGGGTATCTGTTCCTGAAATATATTGCAGAAAATGGAAATCCGTTCCGTAAGATCGCTCTTCGCTGTCCTGCCATCAATATGTATGAATCGATGACAGCCAAGATCATGCGGGCAGAGGAGCAGGAAAGCATTCGGAAAGGGAAAGATGTTCCGGTGGGGTTTGACCGGAAGATCCATGTGAACAAGCTTTTTCTGGATGAACTGCAAGAAGCGGATATTCGGAAGTATGAATACCTGGATTACGCAGATGATATTTTGATTCTGCACGGGACCCGGGATAACATCATTTCCTTTGACGTTGTAAAAGAATTTGCAGAAGACAATGTGATTGAGTTTGTCGCGGTTGAAAATGCGGATCACCGTTTTCTGGACCCGGCTTTGATGGGGAATGCCATTAAAATCATAATCGAATTTTTGTTATCGTAATGGTTGGCAGTCGAAACACATTTGGAAAGATGATACTATTTTGTTTCGTAAATCGTTATGTACCAGGGAGGTTCTATTGTTATGGAAATGTTAAGAGTTGTTCTGCCGGTAATCGTGATGCTGGCGATCGGTTATATTTGCCGTGAGAAAAATCTGATCTCCGGGGATGGGATCAAAGGAATGCAGGCCCTTGTTATGAACTTTACGCTGCCGGCGAATCTGTTCCTGAATTTTTATAAGACGCGTATTGAAAGCAACACCATCACGTTTCCTCTGACGATCCTGCTTCTGGTGGTTCTGGGAATCTTTACCGGAAAGCTGTTCTGCAGACTTTTTAAGGAAGAGGATGCGGTTATGCCTTTCATGACAACGGGGTATGAGGTGGGAATGCTGGGCTTTGCGCTTCTGGCGATTCTCATCGGTGCGGAAAATATCACCACTTTTGCCATCATGGATATTGGTCATGAGATCGCGATCTTTACTGTATATCTGGTTATGCTGAAGGCAACAAACGGAGAGAAGCAAAGTGTGGGAGCAACCATCCGCGATATGTTAACGACACCGGTTTTGATGGCAATCATCCTGGGTGTTATTCTCGGGAATACCGGAATCGGTGGGACCATTGGAGCCAGCAGCTTCGGACCGGTTCTGGATCAGGTGTGTTCCTTTATTGCAGCACCAACCAGTGCTGTGATCCTGGTGGTCATTGGATATGGCCTGAGCTTCAAGGATGTGAAATGGCTCACCATCGGAAAAGCCATCGTTATACGCCTGATCCAGCAGACCATTATGGCTGCCGTTGTATTTGGCGTGTATTATAAGCTGGGAGGCGTCTTCTGGACCCGGGAAACCATCGTATCCCTGATTGTATTCTTCATTCTTCCGCCGCCGTATATTATTCCGTTGTTTACGGAAAAAGAAGAACGCAGAATATTTTACTCTTCTGCCATCTCAATGTACACGATACTGACCATCGTGGGATTTATTATTGTGGCGGGCGTGCTGTATCTGTAGGGAATGAAAACGATACAACCATTACAGAATCCGAAGTATTGAAGATTCGCAAAAAGCAGCAAGGCTGCAGCGTGACACACACGCAAAGCCTTTCGAGATCTGCGATTGAATTGTGTGAAAAAGCGTTTATCGACAAAAGTGATCGCCGTATGAGGAGAGAAGAAAGATGAAAAAACTGATGAAAATGACGCTGCGTACGCAGATCACTCTTTCGATGATCCTCCTTACGCTGATTGCGACCATCACGGTAGCACTGTCTTCCTGGAATATCTGTAAGAATAAAATTGAATATAACTATAAAGTCGCGAATGAGACGAACCTGCAGATTTTTAACGATATCATCAGTGATAAAATGAAGGACCTCAACGAATTGGTTCGAGCTGTGTTCCTTTCCAAGGATTTTCAGGCAATCATTGAGACAGAAAATGTATCCGGAAGCAGCAACTATACCTCTGCCCAGCGCCATTTATTCTGGAAATTCTTCCGGGAACTGGAATCGCAGAATGAGCTGATCAAAGGCGTGGCAATATTTGACAAAGAAGGCAGGTATACTTTCTGGTACCGGAATGCTTTTTCCACGGGAGAGTATCGTGACTATTATTATGGAAAAAATGCGGAACAGGAAGACTGGTATCAGGAAGCGGTGGCAAAGAAAGGCCTGGAGGTTTACTACAATTACAATGTCCTTGCAGATGACCATAATGACAGTATCGTTTCCATGGTGAAGGAACTGCGGGATCCTGCGTCGAGGCAAAGCATCGCACTGGCAGTAGTTCTCTTAAGTGATGATTTTCTGAACAGTACATTCCTGGGAACCGGGAAAGATTTTAATTCGGAAGTTCTGATGGTAGTGGATGATAAACATGCTGTTTTTGATGTATGGAGTACCAGCTCCGGAGACGATTATAAAGAGGCCTATGAGACTTATCTTTCCGGAAATGCAAGGGGGAACCTGATCATTACTGAGAAAAAGAATGAAATCTCAGGCTGGACCCTTGTCCATACCATCGATGCAGAGGAACTGAGCAGAGAGAGCGCTTATCTTCGTACGCTGATGGTATTGATCTCTGTTTTGATCATTGCGATCTGTCTGCTGATCACGCACTTTCTATCCCGGCAGATCTATTTGCCTCTTGGAAAACTGGAAAGTATCATCCTGAAGATTCAAGAGGGAAGTCGAAATATTACAGAGGAATTTGATGACAGTGAGATCGGGAAAATCGGTAATACACTGAAAAATACGGTCAACAATAACATTGAATTACAGGAACGAATTCTGCGCCTTCAATTGAAGGAGAAAGAATCTGAGCTGCAGCTTTTGCAGGCGCAGATCAATCCGCATTTTCTGTATAATACGCTGGATTCCATTTATTGCAAGGCGGAGCTTGAGGAACAGCAGGAGATTGCGGATATGGTGGAGGCCTTGTCCGATCTGTTCAAGATTTCTCTGAGCAAGGGACAGCGGATAATTCAGATTAAAGAAGAACTGCGTTACATTGAGCAATATGTGAAGATCCAGAATCTCCGTTACAAGAATCGGTTTGAACTGATCCTGGAGGTGGATGAGGAGCTTCTGGAATTATACATTATCAAACTGATCCTGGAACCTTTCGTGGAGAATGCCATTACTCATGGTCTGGAAACCCGGCTGGGAGGCGGGTATGTCGAGATGAAAGGAGAAATACTGGGAGATGAGATTTATTTTACGGTTACGGATAATGGAATTGGAATGAAGGATCCGGATGATATTTACTCCGGATATGGTGTGCGAAACGTAATTGAACGGATACATCTGTATTATGGAGAAGAATACGGCGTGCAGGTGACTTCGAAGCCGAACGTCGGAACTGAGGTGCAGATTCATGTGCCAAGGTTAGACAATAAGGAGGCCGGGCTTGCGGATATTTATAGTTGACGATGAAGAAATCGTCATTGACTGGATCAAAATGGTAATTGAACGCTCCGAAAAGGATTGCGAGGTTATTGGAAGTGCGGGAAGCGGAACCATGGCACTTACACAGATCCGTGATCTGCAGCCGGACGTGGTGATTTCGGACATCCGTATGCCGGAGCTGGACGGTCTGACTCTGGTGGAGATGCTGAAGGATGCACTGGAGCATACGGTTTTTATCATGATCAGCGGGTATCAGGAATTCGAGTATGCCAGAAGAGCACTGCATCTTAAGGTTCTGGATTATATTGATAAGCCCTTGAATAAGAATAAGCTGTTTGGAGCGCTTGAGCAGGCGGAGACGGTTTTAAAGGAAGGCAGAGCCGGAAGCGGCTCGGCAGAGGAGCAGAAAGAACAATCGGTTGTCCGGCGCCGGGAATTATCGGAAATGTTTCTGAGAGTTCTGGAAACCGGCACGGAAATGCAGATTATTGCAGGATGTGAATCCTTCCTGGAAGAATTATATCGGATGGGCCTGAACGAAGTGCAGCTGAGAGATTCCTGCGCCAAAATCGTTTATATGGCAATGGAAAATATGAAAGAACGGGTTCCTTCGTGGAATCATTTCCGAAATGTGGCACCTTATCATGAAATCAAAGAAATGGAGGACATCGAGGAGGTAAGAACGTATACCTCTTGCATGGTAAACAGGCTTGCCAAAGGGCTTGCGGTGGATGAAAAGGCTGAGGGAGAACGGAATGCTGCTGCCTTGCTGGCCTATATCGAGACACATTATCAGGAGGACATCAGCCTTCAGGAGCTGGCGGAGTTCATGAATATGAGTCCTGCAAGTGTCAGTGCCTATTTTAAGACCCATATCGGTATGAGCTATATTAAGTATCTCACACAATTCCGGATCGATAAGGCTATGGAACTGCTTCGAAACGGGGAAAAAGCTTATGAAGTGGGGGCACTGGTGGGATATAATGATTATCGCTATTTTAGTCAGGTTTTTAAGAAAGCGGTGAACATGAGTCCCAGTGAATATCGAAACAGATTTCGAACGAAATGAATGAAATCGCGAAGCACGAAAAGGTCTGCAGGGTTGTCCCTGCAGACCTTTTTTGAAAATTCAAACATTTATACAAAAAAATAGCACTAGAGCCTGTGGATTTATGCATGTTATGATAATGACATCAGATTTCCGGGAATGATAGGAACAAAATGACCAAAAATAAATGTGGAGTTGGAGGGCGTTTTATGAAAAAGAGAGTATCATCCATACTTGTGGCAGGAACGATGGCAGCAGTTATGCTGGCCGGAACAGTAACAGTGTCTGCAGAAGGACGCACATTTAAAATACTTTCTATGTGGGCAGAAGACGATGGCGACAGTGGTTCCATTTTGAAGAACGTTACGGAAAACTATAAGGCAGAAAATCCGGATTTCGAATATGAGATCGAAGTGGTTTCTTCGGACAACCTGAAACAGAAGATCGCAACGCTTGCAGCATCCAATGATCTTCCGGATGTTTTTGCATACGACGCAGGAACCCCGCTTATTGACCTGATCGATTCCGGGCTTGTGGCAAATGTCAGTGAGAAATTAGATGCCCTTGGTGTGGCAGAGTCCCTTGATGCAGGTGCGGTTGGATTTTTGAAGAGACTCAGTCTTACCGAGGAACTTTATGACCTTCCGTTAGGACAGAACATTGAAGGCTTCTGGTACAACAAAGAACTCTTTGCACAGGCTGGTATTGAAACACCTCCGGTAACATGGGATGAAATGCTGGCAGATGCGGACAAGCTTATGGAAGCAGGTATTCAGCCTTTCGCAGTTGGCGGTGCAGACCAGTGGCCGGCAACAAGATGGTTAAATGCATATGTTATGAGAAAAGGTGGCGTTGACTTTATGGATAAAGCATACGCCGGAGAAGTAAAATATACAGACGATGTTTTGGTAGAAGCTGCAGCGGCTTTCCAGGATATGGTAAACAAAGGCTACTTTGGAGAAGGTGCTACAACCGTTGATTATAATACGGCAGCAAATATGATCATGGCTGGAGAAGCAGCAATGTTGTACAATGGAAGCTGGTATGTCGGTCAGCTGAACAGCGATACAAATCCGGCAGGCGCTGACGGTGTTGGATTCTTTAACATTCCGGAAGTAGAAGGCGGCGTTGGAACGATTACCGAGTACTCCATGAACTGCGGAACGATCCTTGCTATGGCACAGGACAAATACGACGAGGTTTCTGACGGATGGCTTTCTTATTTTGTAACCCACGTTGGTGAGTATGCAATGACAGAACAGGGTTCCTTCCGCGGCTATGCGGTTGAGATGCCGGAAGATGCAAGTGCATATACAAAACTGATCGCAGAGGAACTTACGAAGGTTACCGGAAGCAGTACCTGGTTTGAGGCGGCTATGGACAGTGAGTTGTCTCAGATCGCACAGGAAAATGTACAGTCTCTTATGAATGGTGAGATGTCACCGGAACAATATGCAGAATCTCTGCAGGAGATCTATGACGCTGCACACTGAAATGAAGTGAATGGAATGGTACAGTGTTCTGCGAGAATAAAAGAGTATCCTGATCATCAGGATACTCTTTTCCTTTCATAAAGGAGGCAGCAATGAAAAAGGTTTTGGGAAATAAAAAAGCAATACTGCTGTATGTTGCTCCTGCAGCGATCTTATACAGTATTTTTGTCATCCTGCCGGTCATATGGTCCGTGTATTACACGTTTTTCAGTGGAATGCCGGGAATCAAATGGAAGTTCTGCGGCTTTGATAATTATCTTCGCATTTTTAAAGACAGTAACTTTAAGAAGGCGTTGATCGTTAATATCAAGTACATTCTTATTGTCACCGGGGGGCAGGTTTGCCTGGGGCTGGGGATGTCGTTGATCTTTAAATTCTGGCTGAAGAAATTCGCCAACCTGATTCGTACCATTGTATTTTTTCCGGTTGTACTGCCCACTGTTGCGGTAGCACAGCTGTTTGTTAAGATCTATGAGATCCAGCCGCATTATGGATTGCTGAACAGCCTTCTGCATGCGGTAGGACTGGATGCCCTCATCCAGCCCTGGCTGGGGCAGGCAAGTACGGCTTTGGGTTCGCTGTCTGCAATGGATATCTGGACAGCGGTTGGCTTCTACGCCATTATTTTTTATGGTGCACTTCTGGATATTTCGGGAGATGTAATTGAAGCGGCCCGTATTGACGGGTGCAAAGCAACACAGCTATTCCGTCACGTATTGGCACCGCTTCTTCGACCTATGATCATTACGTGCCTGATCTTCAGTTTTACCGGAACCGTAAAAATGTTTGAATCGGCTATGGCACTTACCCAGGGCGGCCCAGGAGGAGCGACGAAATCCTTGTCGATTTATATGTATGACGCGGCGTTTACTTATAGCAAAACCGGCTATGGAAGCCTGATTGCATTGATTATCTTCGGCATTTGTGTAGTAGGATCTGCCATCATTCGGAAATTCGAAAAACCGATAGACTGAGAGGTGACAATATGAGTGATAAAGGAAAAAAGAAACTGAAATCCATTATGATAAAATTTGTCATTTTTCTCATCATCCTGATCGATATTTATCCGTTGTTCTGGATGTTGACAGCATCCTTGAAAACTCCGGCAGAGTTTGTGGAAAAGCCCGCGTATGCTTTGAATGCCGGTTTCTATTTCAAGAATTATATAGAGGCCTGGACGAGAGGAAATATGGCAGTGTTCTTCCGGAACAGTATTATCTGTACATTGCTTTCTCTTGTTTTGATCGTTGTTCTTGCAGTTACCTCCACATTTGCACTAACCAAAATGGAATGGAAGCTGAAGCATTTTTTCAATCAGTATTTTGCATTTGGAATCATGATTCCGGTGGCGACAACGTTGATTCCGCTGTTTCAGATTTTTCAGAAAATGCACCTGATCAATACACATGGATCCCTGGTTCTGGTTTATGCGGCTTCCGGAATATCTTTCTCCATTTATCTGATTCAGGGACATATGAAATCATTGCCGGATGAGATCATAGAAGCTGCAGTCATCGACGGATGCGGGATCTATTCCCTTTTGTATCGGATCGTTCTTCCTCTTACGAAAAATGCCATCGTGACCGTAATTGTAATTCAGTTCTTCTTTAAGTGGAACGACCTGATCTACTCTATGACTTTTATCAGCAGTACCAACCTGAAGACGATGCAGACAGGACTATTGTATTTTCAAGATGAATTTGGAACCAAGAACTGGGGAGCTATATTTGCTTCTGTGTCGATCTGCGTAGTCCCCATGCTGATCATGTATCTGTTCTTAAATAAAAAAGTAATCGAAGGAATGACCTCCGGTGCTGTGAAAGGATAAATTATGAACCAGGAATACATCGAATATGAACAAAAGATCCGAGAACACATTGTCCGGAATGTTGATAAGCTATTGAAAGAACCAAGATCCTTTATTCGTTATCCCTTTATAGATCCGGGATCCATTTATGATGGAAATGTGTGGGACTGGGATACTTACTGGTCTGTGTATGGACTGCTGGGGATGATGGACAGCTTCGATGAAGAAATGCAGAAGAAGATTCTACGTCATGCCAAAGGAAATGTGCAGAACTTTCTGGATCATCAGCTGGAAGATGGGTACATTCCCATGATGATCGAAGTAAAAGACTGGTCAGAGCCCTATCTGAATATGCAGCACAAAAATGGGGTCCTGATGAATATGCATAAGCCATTCCTGTGCGGACAGATCTGTGAGATTTCGGACTATGTTGAAGACTATCAGTGGATCATGGAGGATATACCGAAGCTGCAGCGTTATTTCGACTGCTATGACCGCAGTTATTTCTTTTCAGAAAAAGGCCTGTATGTATGGTGTGATGATATCATGATCGGAGGGGATAATGATCCAGCTACTTTTGGGCGCCCGAAATTTTCAACAGCGAACATATATCTGAACAGTTTTATGGTTCGGGAAATGGAATGTATGGCAAAGATTCTGGATATAGCTGGCATGGAGGAGCAGGCAGAAGCCTATATCCGGAAACGGGATAATCTCGTCAAAGCGATCCAGGAAGAATGCTGGGATCCACGGGATCAGTTCTTCTATTCCGTGGACGTGGATATTAAAACAAGACCATATGACTGGTTTCACAAAGGGCTGGGGGTATTCTGGAAGACCCTGCCCATCAAGATCAGAGTCTGGTCCGGGTTTATTCCTTTGTGGGCCGGTTTTGCTACCCAGAGACAGGCAGAGGCAATGGTGAAACATTGGCTGGATAAATCGACTTTTTATTCCGATTATGGTATTCTGACATTAGCGAAGGATGAAAAAATGTTTGATTTATCCGTTACCAATAATCCGTCTAACTGGCTTGGCCCGATCTGGGTCGTAGCAAACTATATCGTGTTCAGGGGTTTCCTGGATTATGGCTTTCTGGAAGCGGCAGAGCAGATGTGTCGGGGTACATTGAAGCTGCTGGGAAAAGATCTGGCAGAAACAGGGTGCTTCCATGAATACTATGACCCGTTTGATGGACACCCCATTATGAACGGGGGATTTATCAACTGGAACATCCTGGTGCTTAGCATGGTAAAAGAATTAAAAATGATGAAGGAGGATGTATAGCAATGGAAGGAAAAATGAAAGTATGTATGTTGACAGGCAAGCATAAACTGGAATGGGCAGAAAGAGATATTCCGCAGCCGGGACCAGGGGAGCTTCAGATCAAGCTGGAGTATGTAGGCGTATGCGGCTCAGACCTTCATTTTTACAAAGAGGGACAGCTGGCTAACTGGACATTGGATGGACCGCTGGCACTTGGCCATGAACCGGGCGGTGTTGTAACAGCTATCGGGGAGGGCGTGGAAGGCTTCGCGATCGGCGATAAGGTTTCCATTGAACCTGCAGTTCCCTGCGGCAGCTGTGAAGAATGTAAGAAAGGCCTGTACAATCTTTGTACGCATATTAAGATGCTGGCGATTCCGCATGAAAGAGACGGCGTAAATGCGGAATACTGTGTACACAATGCTTCTTTCTGCTATAAGCTTCCGGAAAATATGACAACGTTGGAAGGAGCTATGATCGAGCCGCTGGCCGTGGGTATGCATGGAGTAGCTCTTTCCAATGCATCTGTAGGGGAAAGTGCAGTGATCCTGGGGTCCGGCTGTATCGGCCTTTGTACTCTGCTTGCATTAAAAGCAAGAGGTGTCTCGGAGATCTACATGGCAGATGTGATGGATAAACGACTGGAAAAAGCAAAAGAACTGGGAGCAACCAGAGTATTCAACAGTACAAAGGAAAACATCGAGGAATTTGTGAAGACCCTTCCGGGCGGGGGCGTGGACCAGGTATATGAGTGCGCAGGAAACCGAATCACCACACTGCAGACCTGCCGTCTGATCAAGCGCGGCGGAAAGGTAACGCTGACAGGGGTATCCCCGGAACCGGTTCTGGAGCTGGATATTGCGACGCTGAATGCAATGGAAGGAACGATCTATTCCGTATACCGTTACCGTAACTTATGGCCAAAGGCTATTGCAGCGGTGTCCTCCGGCATGATTCCGGTGAAGGAAATCGTATCTCATGAATTTGATTTTAAGGATTGCATCGAGGCACTGGATTACAGCCTGGAGCATAAAGATGAAGTAATAAAGGCAGTTATTAAATTTTAGCCCAAAGTCATCTAAAATTTTACGTAAATCGTTAACCTGTGCATGTTTTTGTGAATAATTACATAAAAAATATTGCATTATTGATCTTTGCAGTGCATAATGTATAGTGTAACGATTGTAAGAAGCGTATTTGCATCTTATGATATAAATTATATGGGAGGGTTAAACAATGACAAAAAGACTAGTGGCAAAACTCTTAACAGTAGCAATGATCGGTTCTGCATTTGTTGGAATGACAGGAACCTCTGTAATGGCAGAAGGCAAACCGTATGAAGGTGTTACACTTTCTGTATGGGGAGCTTCTACAGAAATCAATGATACCACATTGGCAATTATGGAAGCTGCAACCGAAGAGCTTGGTATGGAATTTGAGATCGAAATCAATCCGGGCGGCAGCGATGGAGATAACATTCTGAAGACAAAACTGGCTGCAGATGAGGTTCCGGATCTTGTTAACTGGAACTCCGGTTCGAAATTCCTCAGTGTAAATCCGGAGAAATACTTCCTGGATCTGACGGATGAGCCGATGACAGAGAAATTTGATGATGCATTCAAGTCCGTTGTCAGCGTTGACG
>JABUSW010000193.1 GCA_021443885.1 Blautia sp. | reverse complement strand
AACAATGGGATGTATAAGATCAAGGTGTTCTATGCCAACAGGGAAAATGGAAACGTACAGCATGAATGGGAGCGGCTGGATCACATCGAAAATCCCACACCGGAGGAACTGGTGTATCTGAAAACAAAATGCCAGACAGCTTTGGATATATACAGGGCGGAAGCAAGAAACAATACACTGGAGATTGAGACTCATCTGTCTGCGTTGGAGATCCAGGGAATCGTTGTGGCAGAGATTACAGCATAAAGAGCAAAGGTGAAAAATCTACATCTGATTTTTCACCTTTTTTTTGCGGCACGAGAAATGATTGGAAAAAGCTTAAAAAAGAAAAGAGGATATCAAAAATAGAAAATAGTGATTCGCATTGCAAAATGCTATTTTAAACTCATAAAATTCGAATAACCAAGGATAGGAGAGACATTATGAAAAAGAAAGTTTTAGGTATTTCCTTCGGACGCAAAATGAGCAACTGTGATGTAATGGTGAAGCATGCTCTCATGGAATGTGAGAAAGAGGGATGTGAAACCGCATTTATTCGTGCAGATGATCTGAATATCAGCAATTGTACCGGATGTATTGCCTGTGTAATCGGTATGGTAACGGGCAGAGGACGCGGATATTGTGTAAGACATGATGATTTTGACATTCTGGATGAGTGCATCATGCAGTCGGATGCTGTGATCCTTGCGTGCCCGACTTATGAGACTTCTGTAACAGGACGTTTCAAAACGATCTGTGACCGTATCGGACCAAGTCACGACATCACTTTCCGTAAAGCGCTTTATGATGAGGGTGTTGCAGCAGGAAGACCGGAAAGCGAGCTTCCGGATGTTCGTTCCTTTAAAAAGAGATCCGCAGCACTGATCTCCGTGGGTGGGGCCATGACAGAGAACTGGATCGCTCTGACACTGCCTATGATGTATGAATTTACATTCCCGATGGCTATCGATGTAATCGATGCGGTAGAATACTACGGTGCGATGGCACATGAGTCCGTTCTGGGATACCCGGAAATGATGGACAGAATGACAAAGGTTGGTCAGAATATTGTTGCTTCCATCAATGCGGAGACAGAAGAAGATCGTATCGCATGGAGAGGGGATGAGGAAGGTGCCTGCCCTCTGTGTCATACAAGACTGCTTCAGCTTTCTCATGATGCAAAAACCGTGGACTGCGTAGTATGCGGAAGTCATGGAACCTTTACGGTTGACGAAGAAGGCAAGCTGAGAATTCATTATACAAAAGAAGAGATGGATCGTTCCCGCTTAAGATGGGGAGGAAAACTGGAGCATTCAACAGAGATCAAGACCCAGGCGCAGCCAACCGGCAGTATCAAAGGTCTGAAAGAAATGAAGGCTCCGTATGCGGCATTTAATCCCGGGGTGTTTGCCACAGATGAAACTGCATTTGGAAATGTAAAAAAATGATACATAATTTTTGCCTTTTTTAATAGAATATCATTAAATCGAATGGAAAAGTTCAAAATTCGCATTGGTTTAGGATAAAATTAATAGGGTGAATGGTTAAAATTTAATATATAATAACAATAGATTCAAGATCACGAAAATAAAATGAAGCGAGGGTAAAAAAATGGCAAATTATGAAGCACAGGTATGTGTCGTAGCTGCAGGTCCTTCCGGTCTTGCTGCAGCAGTTCAGGCAGCCGAAGACGGCATGGACGTAATCGTACTTGAAAAAGCAGCCGCTGTAGGTGGTGCCGCTAACATGGGTATGGGCCCCCTTGGTATCGGGACAAAATACCAGAAGCAGCAGATGTATGACATTACAGTGGAAAGAGCATTCAACATGTTTATGGAATACACCCATTACAATGTAGATGCACGTGTTGTAAAACGTTACTTCGAACAGTCTGCAGAGACTATCGAATGGCTGGAGGAAAAAGGCGTTGAGTTTGAAGGCGCATTCAAGTATTTCCCGAAGGCTGAGCCGACATGGCATATCGTTAAAACAGACGTTGGTATCGGACCGAGAGCTGCTTCCTTCATGAACAAAGCACTTTATGCAAGAGCACAGGAGCTGGGCGTTAAGGTGCTTCTTGAGACACCGGCTAAGAAGATCGTTATGGAAGATGGAAAAGTTGCTGGTGTTCTTGCTACAGACAAAGATGGCAACGAAGTATCTGTTTCCTGTAAAGCAGCAATCATCTGTACCGGCGGCGCAGGATGCAACAAACAGTTTATCTATGAAGAAACCGGTTACAAACACGGTGAGGATATGTTCAACTTTGCAATTCCGGGCATCATGGGCGATGGCCTGAAGATGGCATGGGAAGCTGGTGCAGCGCACCTTCCGGTAAGAATTGAACAGGCAGCCATCATTGAAGGTGTTGATGATCTTCCGGGTTCTGTAGGAAATATCATGGGACAGCCAAACCTTCTGGTTAACCTTTTCGGGAAACGTGTTATGAACGAAGACCAGATGCAGAATACGACCTTCCTTTCCAATGTTGCTTCTCATCAGAAGGGTCGTGTTGTATACAGCATTATCGATTCCACGATCGCTAAATATTATATGAAGAACGGTGTTGACAATGTATCGCTCGTTCGCCCGGATCCGGACGTATCGGATTTCGTTGAAGCGATCCAGATGGCAAAAGAAAGTGGAAACAGCGGTCTGTTTATTGCAGACTCCATCGAAGAACTTGCAGAAATGATCGGTATCGATCCGGAAGCATTGGAAGATACTGTTGATGAATACAATGATTTCTGTGATGCAACTGATGAAGAATTCTTCAAAGATAAGAGATATATGAGACCTCTTCTGAAGGCTCCTTATTATGCATGTGCGATCCGTCCTGGCGGATATGGTACCGTTGGCGGTATCCGCATCAACGAGAACTGCAACTGCTGCGATGATGATTTCGAGCCGATTCCGGGTCTTTATGCAGCCGGCGCGGATGCTTGTAACCTGTATGATGACAGCTATATGTTCCTGCTGCCGGGCAACTCCATGGGCTGGGCAGTAAACTCCGGACGTATCGCAGGTATGGAAGCCGCTGCATATGTTGATGAGGAAGAAGAATAAGAAGCGTTGTAAATTTTTCTAATAAGACGAAATGATGATGATATGGACATTTTATTTGCAGGACACAATAAAATGTCCATATCTGTAAGATAAGGATATTATCTGACTGATAGGAGGATTATCAAATGGCATTTATTACAATTGATGGAACCAGAATCGAAGTTCCGGAAGGTAAGAATGTACTTGACTGTGCGCTGGAGAACGGAATCTACATTCCGCATCTGTGCCATCACAAAGATCTCAGCCCCCTTGGATCCTGCCGTATGTGTATCGTTGAGGTAGAGGGACAGGAAGGCGTTACAACATCTTGTACATTAAAAGCAAAAGACGGAATGGTGATCACTACCAAATCCGAAGAAATCGACAGACTCAGAATGCTTGCTCTGGAACTGCTTCTCTGCGGACATCCGGCAGAGTGCTCCAGCTGTCCGAAATATGGCAAGTGCGAGCTTCAGATGCTGATCCAGTATGTCGGACCGAAGACCGGACGTCTGAAAATGCGTACAAAAGGCTTCGAACCAAACGAAAAGAACCCGCTTCTCATTCATGATATGAACCGCTGCGTTCTTTGCGGGCGCTGTGTACGTGCCTGCAATGAGCTTCGTGGTGTTGGTGTGCTTCAGTACAATCAGGGTAAGACAGAGACTTACGTTGGAGCACTTCATGAGAAGCTTCTGAAAGATTCCGACTGCCGTTTCTGCGGTGCCTGCGCAGAGGTGTGCCCGACCGGTACGATTCGTGACAAACTGATGAATACGGGACTTAAGAGAGAGGATGAGATCGTTCCTTGCCGCTATGCCTGTCCTGCACATACCAATATTCCGAAATATGTTCGTTTTGTAAAAGAAGGCAACTATGATGCAGCGATCGCGGTAATTCGTGAAAAAGCTCCGTTCCCACGCGTACTTGGATATATCTGTACACGTGCCTGCGAAGGCTCTTGTAAACGCGGCGAAGTTAACGAGCCGATGTCCATCCGCAGTATCAAACGCTACGCAGCAGATCACGATACCGGAAAATACTGGAGAGGCAAAGGCAAACAGCTTCCGGATACCGGCAAGAAAGTCTGTGTTGTTGGGGCTGGTCCTGCCGGAATGACAGCTGCTTTCTACCTGCGCAAACAGGGACACGATGTGACTATCAAAGAGGCACTGCCAACGGTTGGCGGCATGATGTCTTATGGCATTCCGTCCTATCGTCTTCCAAGAGATATCGTTGCAGAGGAAGCAAAGGTAATCGAAGATCAGGGCGTTAAAATTGAAGTAAATACAAGAGTGGACAAACCGGTTGAGCTTCTGAAGGAATACGACGCAGTGCTGCTGGCACTTGGTAACCACAATGGTGTAAGACTTCCGATGGAAGGCAGCCAGCTTGACGGTGTTCTTCTCAACATTCAGTTCTTAAGAGAGGCATCCCTTGGTGTTGAGACAGGACTGGGCAAGAAGGTCATCGTCCTCGGCGGCGGCAACGTTGCATTTGACTGTGCAAGAACAGCCAAGAGACTTGGCGCAGAAGAGATTCATCTTGCATGTCTGGAAGCAAGAAACGTAATGACAGCAGATGAAGAAGAAATCGAGCAGGCTCAGGAAGAAGGAATCTTCGTACATCCGGCTCAGACCTTTGAGAGAATCACAGGTACCGATCACGTTACCGGTGTTGACTTTATGAATGTAGAATCCTTTACTTTTGATGAGAACAGACGTGCCATTATCAAGAAAGAAGAAGGATCGGAACATCACATCGATGCGGATACCGTTATTTTTGCAACCGGTCAGAGATGCGACATCACAGAAGATGCAGGTATCACCCTTGGAAGAGCAAACAGCATCGCTGTAAAAGACATGGATAACGACAAGGCTACAAACGTAGAAGGGATTTTCGCATGTGGAGACTGTATCTATGGCACAAAAGCGGTTGTAATAGCGATTGAATCCGGTCGTCAGGCAGCTTCTCAGATCGATAAGTTCCTGGGCGGAGACGGTGATATCACGGATGTACTTGCTCCGGAACAGAATCCAAACCCGTTTATCGGACGTGTGGAAGGATTCGGATACCAGGCAAGAAAGACACATGTGGTGGATGATGCAGCAAGCCGTCAGGATAACTTTAATCTGTTTGACCATGGTATTTCTGACAGCGAGATCTGTGCAGAAGCAAGCCGTTGCCTGCAGTGTGATCTGAGACTTCAGATTTCCAGACCATGCACATGGGCTGATTATGAGAAAAAGGAGGCAGAGTAAAGATGGGTGCTTTTGAAAATGCGAAGGCTTTCAGCAAAGAAGAAGTATTAAGTAAGATCGCAGCGCTTGGTATTACCGGCACCGGGCTCTGTCGTGATTCCCTTGCAGACATTCTTGCAGCCGGTGCTGCAGAAAGTGCAGAAGAGGGAAAGGATCTGGGTGTTGTAGTTGCCCTGAATAATGCAGATACAGATAAAGCACTGCTTGGCATTCTTACAGCAGCTCCGGAAAAGGTATTTGCAGGTGCAGCCATTGCAGCTTATGCCATCGGCGCAAAGAAGATCCAGTTAAATGTTCCGGAAGAAAATGCAGCACTGGTTGAAGAATACAAAGAACTTGCAGAGAAATACGGCGTTAATGTGGAAAGCGGTATCGTGAATGTACGTGCCGTAAAAGGCAGTGCCCTTGTACATATTGCAACAGCGGCTGACCTGACAGACGCTTTTGATGGCGGGTATGAAGCGGGCGTATACGTATCCGTTAATGGCGGAGAAGTGAAAAAAGTCGCACCGGATACAAAGATCGCGGACCTGGCAGACACAGCAGAGGCTACGGCTCTGATCGTTGGCTATTGCGTATACGGACCGGATGCAGCACAGAAGACCGTTGCAGAAGTGGTTCCTGAGAATGGTGTGATCCGGGTTCTTACAAAAGCGCAGTGCGTAATTGCTGAGACGGACAAGCTTTTGTCTGCAAGCAAGGCACAGAGCTGCGGCAAGTGTGTATTCTGCCGTGAAGGTCTGATCCAGCTTCAGTATATGACCGGCGAGATCATCAAAGGAAAAGGGAAAAATGATTTCGTTGATTTCACAAAAGAGATCGGAAGCGCAATGACGTTCTCAACACCATGTACCATGGGACAGAACTGTTCCAGGATCGCACTTTCTGCAGTTGAGAAATTTGCAGATGTTTACGATGCACACATCAAGAAGAAAAAATGCGATGTATGCTTCTCGAAAGAAGCGGTATACATTGATCCTATGGCTTGTACAGGCTGCGGTGACTGTGAAGATGAATGTCCGAAGGGGGCAATCATGGGTAAACCAAGATACATCTACATGATCGACTCTATCGATTGTGATGCCTGCGGCAAATGTATTGCGGCATGTGATGAAGGATGCATTATCAAGACTTCAGATAAACTGCCGAAGCTGCCGGATAAGCTTACAAAAGTCGGAAGATTCAAAAAACGCTGATAAAACTATATTTGAGGCGCTCCTGCAGCAGGAGCGCCTTGCTGTTTGCTCGCTGATAGGTCAAGATAAGAATATAGGCTGTATTATCACAAGAGTCTGGCAGGAGGGGGATGGCTTTTGCTGAAAAACCGGGCAGAGAGGAGAAGAAACTTATGCGGGATAGAATTAAGAATATCATCCGAAATGAAAAACTGGAGATCGTGAAACACACAGAGATCAACGATATCTCCTTCTCGATTCTGGACGTGAAATATCAGCTGTCTCATATTCACAAAGATCTGGAGCTGGTTCTGATCCTGCAGGGCAGTATGTTTGTCCATACTGCGAACGAGAACTTTGTGGCAGAGCCCGGGAGAATCCTGGTGTTTGATGAATATGCTCCTCATGAATTCTTCGGTCAGACAGAGCTGGTACGGATTCTGAAGATCCAGATCAAAAAGAGCTTCTGCAGGAATTACTTTCCAATATTGAAACAGATTCGCTTCTATGCGTGCCGGGAAAAGGAAGTTTGTGACAGGATACTCGTGGAGGAACTGGTAGAAAAAGTGTTTTTCCTTGGATACAATTATTATCAAAGCGGGTTTGGATTTGAACTGGAATGTTACAGTGACCTGAATGCAATCCTTTATCTTTTGCTGCAATGCTTTTCCTACGAGATACTGGATGAAGAACAGATAACCGGAGATATGAAAGGGGATGCCCGTGCAAGGCGTATCCTGGAATATGTGGAGGAGAACTACAACCGGAAGCTTACGTTGTCCGAGCTGGCAGAGCGGGAAGGGCTCTCTGTGTCATACCTGTCCCATTTCTTCAAAGAGAAGCTGAATATTGCGTTTCAGGATCTGCTTGTGATACTGCGTTTTGAAAAAGCAGTGCAGCTGCTGGTTCAGAGCGACATGAAACTGATCGATATCTGTATGGAAAGCGGTTTTTCGGAAAGCAAGTATTTTACGAAATACTTTGAACAGATATTTCATATGAAGCCAAAGGACTTCCGACGGTCCATGAAGGTAAGGCTGCAGGACGGCACAGAGAATGTCGGTGATAATGAGCTTCTGTACACGGATCCGGAAGAATGTCTTGCAATACTGGGACAATACTTTCAATACGCTGGACCGCATTAAATTGTGAATCTTTGGCGCACTTTTGGCATCCGAGGGAGGCTCATCTCAGAAGAAGAGCTTTATTTCCTGTAAAAAAGAGACTGCCCGAATCGGCAGTCTCTTTTTATTGAGAGAGGACAAAACATAATCCTGATAATCATCTGATCGTTTAAGCATTTCTCTGGTTTTCAAACCGGAATCGTGCTTACAGGCTGCGCAGATAATCGTAATCCAGTTTTACGCAGCTTCGGTTTGTGCCGTCGGATCCATTGTAATGGTAGTATTCGCGCTCGTTGATGTAAGCGATACAGCCCTGTGCATCTCCGGCTTCTGTCAGTGCTTTCCAGTCAATGATGCCGGTACCCAGACCGCGGTTCCAATTACGGCTTTCATAAAGCTCATGCTCCATCTCTTCGGTAAGGATCGGTACGCCGTCTTCTGTCTTTTTCAGTCTTCCGTCGTTGAAGATCCGCTTCGGGAAGTGCTCCATGTCTTCCGGGCACTGACCTGCCTGGCAGCATTCTTTAACGTGAATCAGCGGGAAACGTCCCGGATTATTCTTGATGTAACGGATAGAGTCAACGCCTGCTCTGGCTGCCCAGCCCACATCAAGTTCGAAACCTACATATCTCGGGTCGGTATGCTCTAAAAGCAGATCATAAATGCGTGTCTGACCTTCTTCGCCTTTTACGAAACGGAATTCGTCTGCATGATTGTGAATGCAGACCTTGATACCTTCCTTTGCCAAAGCCTCGCCTTTTTTGTTCAGGGCCTCACATTCTTTGATGATATCCTCCCGGGTGATGGGGTCCGGACTAAAGCTGGCAGCCAGATACTGAACACCCAATGCTTTTGCCAGAACGATGTCATCTTTCTCGTTTACAGAATGGATGGAATAGACTTTCAGATTCAGCTCCTGAAGAAGCTTTACGAATTCTTCAATGGACAATCCGTCGGTATTATTACCAACAAGTTCGACACCATCGTAACCGACCTCTGAGAAATAGTGTAATGCATCTACAAGACCTTCCGGAAAGGTACGGATCATAGAATAAACCTGTGCAAATACTTTTTCTTTCATTGCTTCCTCCTTATAATCTGTGGGATGACCAAATCTGTTTGTGTGCCATGAGCTGTGGAATCATGCGCTTTATGGTATCTATTATACACGATAAAATGTGGAAATCCTTGCTTTTTGTGGCTAAAAAAAACGACAATTAAGCTGTCCGTGTTGCGCAAGTCTCATATTTACAATCATTCATGGGATGGAGCTTGTATACTGGATAATATAAAAGGTGCAGATAAGAAACGGACGCAAGGAGAAGGGGATAGTATGTGCCGCAAACACGCTCTCGCTCCCTTCGTCTCGCAGCAGACGCTAAGCTCATTCTTCGCTGGTGCTTGAATTCGCTAAGCGCTGGCGGACGCAGAGGGTTTGCTCGCACATATCTTCTCCTTCTCCTTGCTGTTTTGATGAATCTCGCAACGAAATAATAATATTATAATGTGAATGTCACGATGCACACGACAGGCCATCAAACAATATGTTCATGAGAATGCTGCGCGGCATGTGACAAGCCTGGGAGGTGTAAGGCTATGAAGGATGTAAAACCGGTAAAAGTCGGCGTAGTAGGATGCGGAAGGATCAGCGACATCTATTTTGAGAACCTGACGAAACGTTTCCGTATCACAGAGATTACAAAGTGTTGTTCTTTGCATGGAGGAAGTGCAAAACGGCAGGCGGAAAAGTACGGGGTCACGGCCTGTAGTATGGAAGAAATGCTGGCGGATCCGGAGATTGAGATCATTTTGAATCTGACTCCGGCAATGCAGCATAAAGACATTATCCGAAAGGCACTGGAAGCCGGAAAGCATGTCTATACAGAAAAAGTTATTACCCCAACACCGGAGGAAACGCAGGAGCTGATTGCCCTTGCGAAGGAAAAAGGGCTGTATTTCTGTACGGCGCCGGAGCATTTCATGGGATCTGCATGGCAATGTGCAAGAGAACTCATCGATAAGGGTATGCTTGGAACAGTGACCTCCGTATATGCAACTATGGCTCATAACATCGGAAGCTTTGCGGATATGTTCGATTTCATCAATCAGCCGGCAGGCGGTGCAGGCTTTGATTATGGAATTTATCTGATGACAGCGATGGTGAGTCTTCTGGGACCGGTGAGACAGGTGTGCGGGATGCTCCGGACGAAATATCCGGAAAGAACACACAACCAGATCATGTGCCCCGGCTTTGGGGAGAAGTATACATACACAAATGAAGATATGATGATGGGATGTCTGGAATTCGAATCCGGAGTAATGGGAACCATCCATATGAATGGCAATACCATCATGCCGATTCCGCCGGCCTTCATGATCATGGGAACCGAAGGGGCGCTTTCTCTTCCGAATCCGGGAACCTTCAGCGGGGATGTGAAGCTGTTCCGGCCCGGCAATCCAAATCCGGTAGACCAGATACCGGCACATGGATTCCCGCACGATTCCAGAGGTGTGGGTGTGGCTGAAATGGCCTGGGCGATCCGTATGAACCGTCCGGCAAGAGCATGTGCACAACGGGGGCTGCATTGTCTTGAGGTTCTCACCGGTCTATCCGAAAGCTCCAGAACCGGACAATACTACACCGTTAAGACCAGCTGTGACAGACCCGCTGCATTGCCGCCGGGTTACCTGGGAATTCCGCCAATTACTTTCGCCGAGGAAGGCGCTATCGTAAGATAAGCCGTAGTATCATTCTTCAATTCTTCACATGAAACCGGAGATTTTGCGAAAGGTGTATCCTACACATGAAACCGGTGATTATACGAATGATATACCAGGCCGAAGGGCAGAGGTGCCATGGAAGCAGACGATTTCGAGCTGCGTAAGCAAGGTGCACGCTAATTACCGCCACCAAGCGAATGCATATTTTCGCGACTGGCGGTTAATGGATGCGTGCACCGAAGCAGCAGGCGAGAACCTGCGTCTGCGCCCATGGACGCCTCTGCCCAAGGCCGTATTTCGAAAGTAATTTAATCCTCCTGGTGACGTCCGGTCTTTGGTGGAACCGGTTTGTGGATCTCGGAATAGAATCCAAGCAGATCCTTTGTGTCCAGATAACTGAAGCCGCCGGACTTTGTCCCGTCTAATACATCGATCAGAGACTTTCCGCCCATTGCCTGGTACTCATCCATGAATTTGTCGTATCCTTCTGCAGGAACAAATGCCAGATGATGGATTCCCGTACCATGCTCCTTCACCCAGTCCATAAACACGCTGTCCGTTACCGGCTGGATCAGCTCCAGCTGCAGATACTCATCTTCAAACATTGCAATCTCCAGCACAAGATCATCTTCCACACCATTGACGGTCATATTCGGAATCAGAGACTTGTCAAAGCGGAAACGCTTCCATTCAGTCATGCCAAACTTCTTGTAATTCTCAACATACTTGTCGACATCATCTGTAAGGATCCCAATCTGAATAATTTTTGTAAAGTTCATATAAACTCCTTTCCTGTTGCGTTTTTCCCCATTATAACATAAATCACAAGGAATTCATGTATATATATGACGTCTTGGAGGCAAATCGAAAATATCCAAAGAAGAGGACACTGCAAAGTCTTCAGTTTGTGATGAAAACATATGAAAAATACAATTTGTTTTATGCGTGAAAATAGTATAATATGAATAATCATTGATAGATCAAGAAAAAAACAGATCCTGAAAAACAGAAATATACAAGAGAGAGGAACTTGTGATGAATCAGAAATTTCCTATGACGGAGCATGAAGCTGCGAATCGTATTTTTTTCGAAAACGGCGGGCAGGGGTATCTTGCAAAACCGATGACCTTCCGGCAGTTTAAGGAGATCGTCTCAGACAACATGCTGCAATATGCCGAGGTGGAACAGTTTCACGAAAGTGTATCCACGGATGGGGAATGCTATCGCGTAAAGGATGTGGCATTGTCGGGGGATATGGTGGAGATCGTGCGCCACGCAAGATATAGTCTGCCTCTTCGGCACAATCACGATTACATTGAATTGATCTACGTGTATAGCGGGAAATGCATGCATTTTATAGAAGAACAGTCATTTGAAATGGCAGAAGGGGATCTGTGCATCCTGACCCCCAATGCGAGGCATGCGATGTCGGCATCTGAGGACAATGCCATTATCATCAATATCATGATGAGCAGAATCATGTTTGATGCATCTTTTTTCAGCATGCTGAAAAGCGGCAAGATGCTGTCGGAGTTTTTTGAACGGATCTTTTATAATGAACAGGTCAGTCCGTATATTCTGTATCCTACCGGGAAAGATATCTGGCTGCATGAAACGGTGTTAAAAATGTACCGCGAGCGTCAGAAAAAAGATTATTTGTACAATGAGAGCATCATTCTTCTGGTTAAACAATTGTTTATTTATCTGATCCGCCGCTACGAAATGATGGCTATCGTTGCAAATCCCATCAGCAATTATCAGGAGAAAAATATCGTAGGACTGCTGGGTTATCTTACAGTGAATTACAATCGTACAACGTTAAAGGAAACGGCAGAGTTTTTCGGATACAATGAAACCTATCTTGGAAAAATGCTCCAGAAATACACCGGCAAAAAATATTGTGAGCTGATTACAGAGCTGCAGATGAACCAGGCGAAAAAACTTCTGCGGGATGAAAAGCTCAGCATCACAGAAATTGGCTGTGAGGTGGGGTGTTATGATGCCAGTCACTTTAACCGCAAATTCAAAGCGGCTTTCGGAATGACACCCAAGAGCTACCGGAAACAATGCCGGGAACAGAAAAATGAACGATATTTATAGTGGAATATCTGGCGTTATAGACGGGAAACGCAGCTTAAAAGACTTCCATTTCACTCAAACTTGTATATACAAGTATGGCTTGCGTGCGTAAGTCAGATTGTGAAATATATAGCAAAAATAATACTACGGTAACAGGATGCGTTCGGCTTTTTGTTTGAATTTGTCAATATACAAATTTATTTTTGTCAATATGACACAAAAAAGAGATTTATAATTGTACAACTTTTATCTTGCAAACTGTACATGTAGGATGTAAACTTGTGTACATAAAAAACGTGGAGGTAACAATAATGAACAAAAAAATGATCAGTGTTGCAATGGCAACAGCAATGGTAGCATCTCTTGGCATGACTACGACCGCTTTTGCAGAAGGCGAAACGGTTGGTATCCTTATGCCGACTCAGTCTTCCGAGCGTTGGATCAACGACGGTGCGAACATGAAGTCCCAGCTTGAAGAAAAAGGCTACAACGTAGAGCTTCTGTACGCAGAAGATGATACAGCTCAGCAGGTTTCCCAGCTGGAAAATTTCGTAGGCAAAGGTGTTGACTGTCTGGTTATCGCAGCAATCGACTCCGGCGTTCTGGTTAACGGTGAAGCACAGGCAAAAGAAGCTGGTATCCCGATCATTGCTTATGACCGTCTGCTTATGGACACAGATGCTGTTTCCTATTATGCAACATTCGACAACAAAGGTGTTGGTACTGCAATCGGTGAATACATCAAGACGGCTAAGGATCTTGACAACGCTGCAGAGCCTCTGACAATTGAGTTCTTCATGGGCTCCCCGGATGATAACAATGCACATATGCTTTATGCAGGTGTTATGGAAGTTCTCCAGCCATACCTTGACAACGGCACACTGGTTTGCAAATCCGGCAGAACATCCTTTGATGACACATGTATCCTTCGTTGGGATCAGCAGGTTGCTCAGTCCAACTGTGAAAACATTCTGACAGCAAATTATGCTGATGAAGATCTTGACATCTGCTGTACAGCATTTGATGGATTCGCATATGGTGTAAAAGCTGCTCTTGAAGGTGCTGGATACACAGCTGAGAACTGGCCTCTGATCACAGGACAGGATGCAGAGCTTATGGCTACAAAGAACATCATCGCAGGAACACAGACAATGTCTATCTACAAAGATACACGTCTCCTTGCTTCCAAGGCTGTAACAATGGT
>JABUSW010000113.1 GCA_021443885.1 Blautia sp. | reverse complement strand
CACGGGACTCTTAAGAATTTTCGAGAATCGTATGTGTTTCACTGTTCAGTTATCAAAGTACTTGCTGTTTTGTTTGACAGCTAAGTTAGAATATCACATCTGACATGGCTTGTCAACACTTTTTTAAATTGCTTTTAAAAAGGCATCCTTTCTATCTTTCTAAAAGCAGCGGAGAAGGAGGGATTTGAACCCTCGCGCCGGTCACCCGACCTATACCCTTAGCAGGGGCACCTCTTCGGCCTCTTGAGTACTTCTCCGGACTCCGAACACATTACAAATATGCAATTATGGAGTGCGCCGGTTTCCCAAAGCGCAAAATAAATTATATGAAAAAAAACCCGTTTTGTCAACGGGTTTTAAAAAATAATTAACGAAAATTTAACCGAAGCCTGCTTCCGATTGCCCCCTTCACAGGATCTCAAGGTACACGTCCGCAACTCCTCCGCATACCATACCGGCTTCCTGGGCCGCTTCCATTGTCATGTTAACTTTTAAACACAGATTCTCTTCACAATGTCCCTTCATCATCCGGCGGCATTTTCCCAGCACTTCGTTCTCCATGCATCCACCGCCAATGGTTCCAACAACGGCACCATTTTCTTTTACCAGCATATGGGTCCCCACGCCTCGCGGTCCGGATCCCTTTTTCGAAACGATCGTGGCAAGAACCATCCTGCTATGATCGCTTCCTGCCTCCCTATGACAGATTTCATCCAGAATATCCGGAGCATACACACAGCTCTTTCCAGCATTGTTTTTTTTCCGAATGACCTCACCCAGAATCGATACCGCAATTTCGGCGGGAGTCTCTGCCTGTATTGCTATGCCGATGGGGGCATGGATGTCTTCGATAAACTCCCCGGGATATCCTTCCTCCATTAACTGCTCCTTTACCATTTTCGTCCGCCGGTGACTTCCCATCATTCCAACATACGCATATGGCTTCTTTGAAATCGCCCGGAGGCAATCCGTGTCATAACGATGCCCTCTTGTCACCACTACAAAATACGTGTCTTCATCCGATTCGATCTGTCCGAGGCCATTTTCAAAGGAGTCGCACAGTACACGGTCTGCTTTCACGATTCTTGCATTGTCCGCAAAAAGAGGCCGGTCTTCAATGACTGTAATATGAAAATCCATATGCTTTGCCATTTGGATCAATGCTATGGATACATGCCCCGCACCGCAGATCACAAGTTTGGGACGGCTTCCCAGCACCTCGCAATAGACTCTGCCTGCTTCGGAATCCATTATTCCGATATAGCTGTCCTCGAAGGCTTTCGCAGCGCACATCCGCCATATCCTGTCCTCATCCGGACCGGTCTTTTGCAAAACCTTCGTTTCCGCCGGTCCCTGAGGCATTTCCACTCCGGCCTCCGCTATGCGATCCGGCGTTTTCCACAGAATCTCACCGCCCTCTACCAGAACCTTCTTCCCCAGAACCGCACCGTCGATTCCGGTCAGCAGCGCCCGGCGGATTTGCGGTTTCTCCTTCAGAATAGAAAATAACGCACGTTTCCCCATCATTTCTCACCATCCGCCATTCGCCGCAATCGTCTCATCAATTCGTCTGCGTACTTCTGCTGCGATCTCAACCGTGCTCATATCTTTGTATTCCTCGTAATACATTGGCTTCAAAACATGAACCTGTACAGTAAGCTTTTTGATGGAGCCCGTATCAAAAGCCTTGTATGTGTCCATCATTGCAATGGGAACGATGGGTGTTCTGGATTTCGTGGATGCCTTAAAGCTTCCGCCTTTGAATTCCAGCGTATGATTGCCGTTACGGCTTCTTGTACCTTCCGGAAAAATGATGTAATTTCTGCCCGCATTTACCTCTTTTATGACGTTGAGGATCACCTGCAGAGACTGCTTGATATCGTCACGGTCAATGGTAAATGCCTTCATACAGGCAAACACCTGCTTCAGAAACGGAACATCTTTTACTTCCTGTTTTGCAACTACGGAAAGAGGCTGCGGACAGGCATGAACGATGGCCAGCACGTCATACATTCCCTGGTGATTGGGGTACATGACGAAGCCACCCTTCTCCGGAAAATTCTCCTGTCCCGTAACGACCACATCGATATTGCCGCCCTTATTTGCATGCTCAACGATCTTTTTCAGATGTGCATAGCGTTCTTCTTCCGGATAGCGGTCCGGATTCGCGGCATAACGGCACAGCTTTATCCAGGCGCCCGGAACAAAAAACAGATTCCGAAGCACCATCATCAGTATCCTTTTCATCGTAATTTGTCCTCAATTCTCGCTTCGTAACCAGGGTTTTTCTTAATGAAAGCATCATACGCTTTCACATACGTATGATAGTCTTCCGTCTTCATAAATTTCGCATACTCGTCAGCCGCAAACTGACTCAGCTCCGCTGTGATATCCGAAGCCTGCAGAATACAGTATTTATCATCTTTGTTTTTCACAAGGTAGGTACCGATGCAGGGATATTCCTGCTCATTGTCCAGCACCAGATTATATGTTACGAACACATAAGAACAGCCCTTGCTGTCTGCTAACGTTTTGCAGGCAACGATCTTCACGTCCTTAGGTTCGTGTGCCTTGCAGTACTCCGCCAACGCATCCACTTCCTTCTGCAGCCCCTGGGAAGCATTATCCGCCGCCCCGTAACACTTCAGCATATTCTTCGTTTTTCCTTTTCCGGCCGCCTGAATCATAGAGGATACCACCTTTTCCGGACTTCCCTGCTTAACCCCACAGCCCCGGAACATAAGGGATATGATCAGAACAAAAGCAAACAATGCTGCAACACCAATCACAACCTTTACAAGATTTCCGCCAAATAGCGTCGTTAATCCGGACAGATCGGTTTTTCTGCGGGGAGCGGAGGCCCCTCTTTTCTTTTCACTCATGACTCTTCAGCCTCCTCCTGTACCTTTTCCGGTTCTGCTTCTGCAAAGGTGTCACCCGGTGCTTCCGCTGTCGGCACAGGCTCCTCTTTTTTCTCCCGCACTTTCGCGACACTGGCAACCGACACGTTCTCCGCGAGGTTGATCAGTTTCACTCCCGAGGTGATTCTGCCCTGCATGGAAATAGTGTCGCATGGAAGACGAATCAGAATTCCTTCTGTCGTAATGATCATGATCTCATTTTCTTTATTCAAAGCTTTCGCCCCGACGACGTTTCCTGTCTTTTCCGTAATACGATAGCACTTCACGCCTTTTCCGCCCCGGTTCTGAACAGAGAACTCGGAGATGCTTGTGAGCTTGCCCATACCCTTCTCTGATACAACAAGAAGATAATAGCCCTGACTGTTCAGCTGCATCGCCACGACTTCATCTCCATCCACAAGGTTCATACCGCGGACGCCCATAGAAGTTCTTCCCGTTGCACGTACGTCCGTTTCTGCAAAACGGATGCACTGCCCGTATTTCGTCACCAGGATAATATCCTTCTTGTTATTTGTAAATTTCACTTCGATAAGCTCATCATCATCCCGCAGGCTGATGGCTGCAAGTCCCGTCTTACGTACATTGGTATATTCCATAACGGAAGTCTTCTTAACCACACCGCGCTTCGTTGCCATCATCAGGTACTCACCCTGCTTGTAGTCCCGCAGCGGAATGATTGCCGTAATGCTTTCCCCCGGCATCAGCTGAAGCAGGTTGATAATCGCCGTTCCTCTTGCCGTACGCCCTGCTTCCGGAATCTCGTAGGCTTTCATGCGATATACGCGGCCTGTGTTGGTAAAAAACATAATATAATGATGCGTGGTCGTCATCAGAAGTTCTTCCACAAAGTCTTCTTCCAGCGTCTGCATGCCTTTGATGCCACGGCCGCCGCGATTCTGGCTCCGGAAATTATCCACGGTCATTCTCTTGATATAGCCAAGCTTTGTCATGGCGATCACTGTATTTTCCCGGGGGATCATGTCCTCCATGGAAATATCATACTCATCAAAACCGATGGCGGTACGGCGATCATCTCCGTGCTTTTCGGAAATTGCCAATATCTCTTCCCGGATCACGCGAAGCAGGAGATTCCGGTCTCCGAGAATTGCTTTGAATCTGCGAATGCGCTCCATGAGTTCCGCATATTCCGCCTCCAGCTTCTCTCTTTCCAGACCGGTCAGAGCTCGCAGACGCATATCTACGATGGCTTGCGCCTGCACATCTGTCAGTGCAAAGCGCTCCATCAATTGCGCCTTTGCTTCCTGAACATTATTGGAAGCGCGGATGATGCGGATCACTTCATCAATATTATCCAGGGCTTTTAAAAGTCCTTCCAGAATATGGGCACGTTCCTGCGCTTTATTCAGGTCGTATTTCGTCCTTCTGGTCACTACATCTTCCTGATGTGCCAGATAATAAGTCAGCATATCCAGAAGATTCAGCACCTTTGGCTCCAGCTTGCCTTTCCGCGGAACCAGAGACAGCATATTTACGCCGAAGGTATCCTGCAGCTGCGTATGCTTGTAGAGCTGATTCAGAATCACATTGGCATTGGCGTCTTTGCGCAGATCGATACAGATACGCATACCCTCCCTGCTGGAATGGTCATTCAGGTCTGTAATTCCATCTACCTTCTTCTCTCGTACCAGCTCCGCGATCTTCTCGATGAGACGGGCCTTATTTACCATATACGGAAGCTCCGTTACGATAATACGGGATTTTCCATTGGGCAGCGTCTCAATATTCGTAACCGCCCGGACGCGGATTTTACCTTTTCCGGTACGGTATGCCTCTTCAATTCCTCTTGTTCCCAGAATCGTAGCACCTGTAGGAAAATCCGGGCCCTTTACAATTTCCAGAATCTCCTCAATTCGAGTTTCACGGTTTTCTTCAATGGTATTATCAATGATCTTCACGACTGCGCTGATCACTTCCCGCAGATTATGGGGCGGTATGTTGGTTGCCATACCAACTGCAATGCCGGCGGTTCCATTTACCAGAAGATTCGGGAAACGCGACGGCAAAACAACCGGCTCCCGTTCGGTCTCGTCAAAGTTCGGCTGGAAATCTACCGTATCTTTGTTAATGTCCGCCAGCATCTCCATAGAGATCTTACTCAGGCGGGCCTCGGTGTATCGCATGGCCGCCGCACCGTCTCCGTCCACAGAGCCAAAGTTTCCATGGCCGTCTACCAGCGGGTAACGGGTAGACCACTCCTGGGCCATGTTTACCAATGCGCCATAAATGGAACTGTCACCGTGAGGATGATATTTACCCATTGTATCGCCGACAATACGCGCACATTTTCTGTGGGGCTTGTCCGGTCCGTTGTTCAGCTCGATCATGGAAAAAAGCACTCTTCTTTGAACCGGCTTCAGACCATCTCTTACATCCGGAAGTGCACGAGATGCAATTACACTCATTGCATAGTCGATGTAAGATTTTTCCATGGTTTTCTGAAGGTCCACTTCGTGGACTTTATCAAAAATATTATCTTCCATTCTCTATTCTCCCTATCAGATGTCCAGATTCTCTACAAATCTTGCATTCTCCTCAATAAACTCCCGACGCGGTTCCACCTTGTCTCCCATCAGGGTAGTAAAGGTAAGATCTACCTCCGATGCTGCCGATTCATCCATGATTACCTTCAGAAGGACACGTTTCTCCGGATCCATGGTGGTCTCCCAAAGCTGTTCTGCATCCATTTCTCCCAAACCTTTGTATCGCTGGATCTTATTATTATTATCCCGGCCGATCTCCACAAGAATCCTGTTCAGTTCATCATCACTGTATGCATACCAGACCTTCTTATTCTTCTCCACCTTATAAAGAGGCGGCTGTGCCAGATATACATATCCCTGTTTGATCAGCTCCGGCATAAACCGGTACAGGAATGTAAGGAGGAGTGTTGCAATATGCGCTCCATCTACATCGGCATCCGTCATGATAATGATTTTATGATAACGCAGCTTCGTAATGTCAAAGTCTTCATGAATTCCGGTACCAAAAGCCGTGATCATCGCCTTGATCTCTGCATTGGAATAAATGCGGTCCAGCCTTGCTTTTTCAACATTCAGAATTTTCCCCCGCAGCGGAAGGATTGCCTGGGTCGCACGGTTTCTGGCCGTCTTGGCAGAACCGCCGGCGGAATCCCCCTCTACGATGTAGATCTCACAGTTTTTCGGATCCTTATCCGAACAGTCTGCCAGCTTTCCCGGAAGCGACATTCCATCAAGCGCAGATTTGCGTCTGGTCAGATCCCTGGCTTTCCGTGCAGCCTCTCTTGCTCTTTGCGCCAGAACCGATTTCTCAATCGTTGTCTTTGCAACGGTCGGGTTCTGTTCCAGGAAGATTTCCAGCTGGTGGCTCACGACATGATCCACCGCTCCACGGGCTTCACTGTTGCCAAGCTTCTGCTTTGTCTGCCCCTCGAACTGCGGCTCTTCTATTTTTACGCTGACAATTGCGGTCAATCCTTCCCGGATATCCTCTCCGCTGAGGTTCGGTTCGCTGTCTTTCAGCAGCTTGTTCTTGCGGGCATATTCGTTAAAGGTTTTCGTCAAAGCATTGCGGAAGCCTACGATATGAGTTCCGCCCTCCGGTGTATTAATGTTGTTTACAAAGCCATAGCTGTTTTCCGTGTAAGAATCGTTGTGCTGCATGGCAACCTCTACACTGACGCCATCCTTTGTTCCCTCACAGTAAATAACCTCCGGGTACAGCGCTTCCTTGCTTTTGTTCAGATACGTTACGAATTCACGGATTCCGCCTTCGTAGTGGAAGGTTTTCGTCTGTTCGATCCCTTCCCGGGTATCTGTAAGAACGATTTTCAGCCCTTTGGTAAGAAAAGCCATCTCGCGAAGGCGCTGTTTGAGAATGTCAAAATCATAAACCGTCGTTTCCTGGAAAATCTCTTTGTCCGGCAGGAAAGTAACCGTCGTTCCTGTCTCTTCTTCGCCGCAAGGACCAATGTCCTTCAGGGGATACATGGTTTTCCCTCGTTCATAACGCTGTTGGTATTTTCTGCCTTCCCGGCAGATCACGACCTCCAGCCACTCCGACAGCGCATTTACAACCGATGCGCCAACGCCGTGCAGGCCGCCGGACACCTTGTACCCTCCGCCGCCGAATTTTCCGCCGGCATGCAGGATCGTAAATACTACTTCTACCGCAGGAAGTCCCGCCTTATGATTTAAACCCACCGGAATTCCACGGCCGTTGTCGATTACCGTAATGGAATTGTCCGGATTGATCATTACCTGGATTCCGGTACAGAAACCTGCCAGCGCCTCGTCCACTGCATTGTCTACGATCTCATATACCAGATGATGAAGACCGCGGGAAGAGGTTGTCCCTATATACATTCCCGGTCTTTTACGAACTGCTTCCAAGCCTTCCAGAATCTGTATCTGGTCTGCGTCGTACTTAATACTCTCTGTGCTCATGCTTTCCTCCCGTCAATACGCAAGCGTCCTTTGTCATGATCTGCAAAGGCGCCTGCATTGGATACCACGCATAGCTTCGCATTTTATGCTGCCGCAATGCGAAAAACATTCAAAACTCTATTTCCATTGTTCAAAATACTCACAAAAAATCACGATTTTTCAGTTTTTTATTGCATATTGCCAAACCACTTTTGGGCATACGCATACAAATTTATTATAGCACAAAAAACAGGCTTTTTCCAACAAAAACCAAAAATCTTCGGGCAAACGAAAAAAGGAGCAAATACGCTGTATATGCCCCTTTATATTGCAAATTATCCTTTTGCATTACATCCTTCATTTTTTAATTCTACCAGGTATTGATAAATATCCCGTTTGGTGAGCCCTCTGTCCTTTGCCGCCAGCTTCATCGCCTCTTTATGAGAATGCCCCTGTTCTTCATAAAAGGCCAGGTGTTCTTCAATACACATGGTCTCCCAGTATGCCGTTTCGGCCTCCCGGATCTCATCCCGACTCTTTCCTTCTACGACCAGAACGCATTCTCCCAAGGGCTTTTCCTTTGCATAATATGAAATCAGCTCTTCGATGGTTGTCTGAAATGCAGTCTCGTGTTTCTTCGTCAGTTCCCGGCATAAGGTCATCCGTCGATTCCCCAGCACCGCCTGCAGCTCCTCCAGCGTACGCACAAGCCTGTGTGGCGCTTCATACAGAATGATGGTTCTGGTTTCGTTTGCGAGCTCTTCCAGAATCGTTTTCCGTTCTTTCTTATCGGATGGCAGAAATGCTTCAAATGCAAATCTGCGGGTAGGCAATCCTGATAGTGTCAATGCAGTAATTAAGGCCGCGGGCCCCGGAAGGGATGTTACCTCTATTCCGGCTTCGTAGCACATCGCCGTCAGTTCTTCTCCGGGATCTGAGATTCCCGGAGTACCAGCATCCGTGATCAAAGCAATATTCTGCCCGTCTAAGAGTTTATTCACCAGCACATGCCCTTTCTCGATCTTATTGTATTCATGATAACTGGTCATGGGGGTTTTTATTTCAAAATGATTCAAAAGCTTAATGCTGTTCCTGGTGTCTTCCGCCGCGATCAGATCCACTTCCTGCAAAACACGAAGTACGCGAAGGGTGATGTCTTCCAGGTTTCCGATAGGTGTTGCACACAGGTATAACTTTCCGCTCATTTATCCGCACTCCTATATAATCCCCGTATTTCTTCCGTATATACACCTGGCCTTTCATACACGATCAGCGGTTTTTCCACCGTGATCCGGGAGTTCCCTCTTTTTCTTGCCTCGATCAGCACCATGTTCGGTTCCCGGTCGACATAGGGGTATACCAGCCGCATTCTCTTCGGTTCCAGGTTGTACTTTACCAGCGTAAGCATGATTTCCGTCAGCCGGAAGGGACGGTGGATCATGAATAAACGCCCGGTATCTGTCAGCACCTTCGCCGCCTGGCTTACCACATCCTCCAAAGTACAAAGCACCTCGTGCCTTGCAATTGCCTTCGGCATATCCGGATTAGTCAATCCGTGCTGTCCGATCATATATGGCGGGTTGCAGGTTACGACATGAAAAGAGGCTGCGCCAAACAGCTGTGCAGCCTCCTTAACATCTCCCTGAACGATCTGAACGCGGTCTTCCAGGTGGTTGTAACGAACACTGCGGGACGCCATTTCGGCACACGCTTCCTGAATCTCCAGTCCCACAAAGGCATCTCCCGGGGTTTTTTCCTGCAAAAGAATCGGAACGACCCCTGTCCCTGTACACATATCAAGGACTCTTTCGCCTTTTTTTACCCGGGCAAAAGATGCAAGCAGCACCGCATCCAATCCAAAGCAGAAATACTCCGGATTCTGAATCAGCATAAACCCATTCTGCAGATCATCCACCCGTTCGTATTCTTTCACCAGATCATTCGCCATTTAATTTGGAATCTCCCTTTTTATCTTCCAGCCCTTCCAGTTCTTTTCGTTCCTGTTCCGAAATCTTAACCTTTTTCTTCTTGGGTTTGAATTTCAGTTCATTTACCGGGTATTCCTGGATCTCTTTTTCGTCGTTCACTTCTACCACAACACGAACCAGCTGTCGGAGAACATTTACGCTCTGTACAGTGCCATTGACACCTTCCGGAGTCAAAACAACATCTCCGATACCCGGAAGCTTCTTGTTTAATTCCTCATATGTTTCCTGTTCATTCTTCAGGCAGCACATTAACCTTCCGCAAACGCCGGAGATCTTTGTCTGGTTCAAAGACAGGTTCTGTTCCTTTGCCATTTTAATGGAAACCGGTACAAATTCGGACAGATACGTGTGGCAGCAAAGCGGTCTGCCGCAGATTCCGATTCCACCGAGTATCTTTGTTTCATCACGTACCCCGATCTGGCGAAGCTCGATTCTTGTTTTGAACACTGCAGCCAGATCTTTTACAAGCTGACGAAAGTCAATCCTTCCATCTGCCGTAAAATAGAATAATACTTTATTGTTATCAAAGGTGTATTCCGCATCGATGAGTTTCATTTCCAGCTCGTGTTCGCGGATTTTCTTCTGACAGATCTTGAAGGCTTCTCTTTCCTTCTCTCTGTTTTTTTCTTCCCGCTCTTCATCGTCCCTGGTCGCAATGCGAAGAACCTCTTTTAACGGATGAACGACCTTATCATCTTCTACTTCCTTTGGTGCAAGGACCACCTTACCGTACTCAATTCCACGGGCTGTTTCCACGATCACGTGGCAGCCAAGCTTTATGTCGTAACTCTTCGGGTTAAAATAATAGATTTTCCCTACGTTACGAAATCTGACACCAACTACTTTTACCATTTTTATTTCTCCCTGATTGCCAGGAACAATAACTCCAGGGCAAGTTCCATGTTTACATTTGCACGCAGACGTGTCTTGGTCTGATGCAGAGTCATTAATATCTTCTCGATATTTTCATAGGAGCGTTCCCTGGCCTGTTCTCTGATATAATTTATTTCCTGTTTAAACACCAGATGATTCATCTCTGCGGTTGCCTTGAACATCAGGACATCCCGGAACCAGAACTGGAACAAATCCAGATAATCATTTAGATTGCTCTTTTCAGCACTGAGCATTTTTATTTCATCTGTCAATTCATAAACCGGCATGGAATCGGCGTTTCGCAGTATACGAAGTGCTTTCTCTGTCATGTCGGAGAACTCTTTTGATTCGGCAGCTTCTTTTGCTTTTCCGATACTTCCCTGTGCGAAGGAGGCATCGATTTCTGCCTCGTAGTCCGGAACGTGCATGTGTTCCATCAGGTATTGTTTTACCAGCTCGTCTTTTACGACCTTCAGATCCAGACGCACGCAACGGGACTGGATGGTGGGAAGCATATTTCCGATATTGCTGACCAGAAGAATGATGACCGTGTAGGCAGGGGGTTCTTCCAGGGTTTTCAGCAATGCATTCTGTGCGGAGGGGTTCATCAGATCGGCATCCGGCACAATGTATATTTTATACGGGCCTGTGTAGGGCTTAATGGAAACGTCATGTACCAGCTGTTGGCGAATTTCATCAACAGCGATCACATTGGGTTTCTCGTGGGTTATGGTTATGATATCGGGATGGTTTCTGCCCAGGGCTTTTTTGCAGGCGTCGCATTCCATGCAGGGTTCTGTTCCGCCTTTGCGGCATTGTAATGCCATTGCAAACGTGTATGCCATGAATTTTTTTCCGGATCCGGGGGCGCCGGTCAGGATGTATGAATGGGAGATCTTTCCGGCAGCGATTGCTTTCTGCAGGTGGGCAACCACTTCGTCATGACCTATGATGTCTTTAAACCTTGGCATAAAATCACCTCCTGTGCTTTCCTGGGTCCAGTATATCATATTCGGGGGGGTATTAAAATCTATTTTTTGTGGACGGCAGACGCACAATTCAAGACGGACATATTGCGTTCAAGGCGGACATGTTGTGTTTAAGACGGACGCGCATAGGATGGGATACATGCAGCGCAAACGCGCTTTCGCTCCCTTCGTCTCGCAGCGGACGCTAAACGCATACTTCGCTTGCGCTCGTATTTGTTAAGCGCCGGCGGCCTCAGAGGGTTTGCTCCCGCATGTATCCCATCTTATGCGCTGTTGATCGTTCAATACAGCGATTGTCTGTCGCGATTCCGGACGTCCGTTTGTGGTCTGTTTCCATGGGTGGCTCATCATACGCACGAATACTTATTGGCATGAGCGTATGTAACCTGTGATTTCTGCGATACAGTCTTCGAGGATGACGTTGTGAAAGCGTTTGTGTATTTTGAGGCGGGTTATATTTTCGTCGGAGAAATCTTCCTGGTCGGCGAGGAACCGGCGGCACATTTCTTCGTATTTGGGAAATTCCTGCTTGCGTTCCCGGTGAAGAGCCCTGGCCAGGCGTTCTCCGTCCTCTACCTCAATGTATATGGGGCATATATTTTCTTCGCCGTAATAATCCCGAAGCATAGCATAGGATTCCAGTGTTCCAATGCCGAGATAATCTGATTCCGATAGGTTTACCTGGCCGTCGTCTGCAGTAAAGTAGGTCCAGATTCCATGGACCGTATGGTAGGCACGTGCTTCGATGAGTTTCCCGTTTTCACGAAACTCCTGCAATTTGTTTTCCGTTACAAAGTAGTACTGCGCTCCATCTTCTTCTCCGAGGCGGATTGGTCTTGTGGTGTATAATACCAGTTTTTTCAGATCCAGTTCCGGTTTATCCATGAGGTGTTTGTAGATCTTATCTTTTCCGGTTGCACTTTTTCCCATGATATAGAACATCTTACCCATATTACTGCTCCTCTTTCACAACACGGATCGTGCGGCTTGATGCATCTTTCAGACCTTGCAGGGCAAGGCCCGCTTCGGTACATTTTCGCATATTCTGTACAATTTGTCCAGTAATCACTTCTCCGGGTACAATTAAAGGAATTCCAGGCGGATAGATGTATGCGAATTCTGCGCTGGTTTTTCCAATGCACTCTGCCAGAGGGACGGAAGTCGTTCCGGCTTCAATTGCATCCGCAGGTTTCATTTTCTGATATATCGGTTGTTCCTTACGTTTCTTCGTATTCCCGTCTTGCTTTGGAATCTTATTCCCTTTCGGCATTGACTCCGGGTGTTGAAATTCTGCGTCTATTTCCCGAATTGCGGTGGCGAGTCTTTGGAAACCTTCTTTTGTATCTCCCACGGAGGTAAGAGCCAGGACGTATCCCTCTGCCTCCATTTCCATTTCCAGATGGTACTTCTCCCGAAGGAGCTGGTGAAGCCGAGGTCCGTTCAAGGGTGTGTGCTGCAGAGATAATATCAGCTTTGAGGGATCATAATCATAGATGTCCCGGCCTATTTCCGGTTCAATCAGCTGTATATTGCGGCATTGTCTCAATTCTGACCGAAGCCAGTTCAAATCAGCGCAGTATTTATGAAACAGTCCTGCCGCATTTTCCTCTAACAAGGAAACACAGGCGTCCATTGCGGCCATGAGGACATAGGATGGACTGCTGGTCTGATAAATGCCCATAAAAAGCCGCAGCCGTTCGATGTCCGTTCGGTCACTGCATACATGCAGCACCGCAGTCTGTGTCGGTGAAGGAAGGGTTTTATGCAGGCTGTGAATCACCAGGTCTGCACCTGCCGTAATTGCAGATTCCGGAAATCTATCAGAAAATGGAAAGTGCGCCCCGTGGGCTTCATCCACGATCAATGGAATATTGTTCTTGTGCACGATTTCTGCAATTGTTCTGACATCGGAGACTATACCGTCATACGTTGGGGATGTAATCAGGACTGCCTGCACATCCGGGTGTTCTTCCAGGATCTTTCTGACTTTCGTCGGAGCGATTTCACCATTTAGCCCAATTGCGCTGTTCAGTATCTCCGGGAACACATACAGTGGCTGCAGATCCCGCAGGCAGATTCCATGGTATACGGCTTTATGGCAATTGCGTGCAATCAGGATCTTTCCGCCTTTCGGAACGGTTGCGCTGATGGCAGACAGGATCGCTGCCGTACTTCCGTTGATGCTGTAAAAGCTTTTCTTCACTTGGTATAGCCTGGCCATTCGTTCCTGCGCCTCAAGGAGAATATCTACCGGGTGATGCAGGTTATCAAAGCCATCTATTTCTGTAATATCCATCTCATAGGGAAATCCGCACTCCAGGAGCTGCGGATTGCGTTTATGCCCTGGCATATGAAAGGGGTAGACGTTCCCCTCTTTGTATTCTATTAATTTCTGATATAATCTTTTTTCCAAGTTTTCACCGTCCTCTGCCACACTTTACGCCTATCGGTATCTCCTTGTGAGATTCCACCGGATATCATAATCAAAGCACGAATCGCAACACAGATCTGCAGCTGTCGCGTGGCAGCTTTACCGTCTTGATCTCAAAAGGGGGCTAGCATCTCGTTTCTTAAATAACCGGGCTAAAGGCTTGCCTGGTTTCGCAAACGATGTACCAGATCCTGAGAGGAACCTCCGGCGGATTCCTGTAATATAAACGAGTAGGAGGGATTCCCCCTCCTACTCGGTTCCTGCGATATTCGCATGTTTTCTTTCGTGATCTTCGGAGCTGATTATTTCACTCTGGTAGCTCCCTCTGTTTCTGTGTCTTCTGCTGCATCTTCTGTCTCTGCTGCTGTGTCTTCCGCTGCATCTTCCA
>JABUSW010000012.1 GCA_021443885.1 Blautia sp. | reverse complement strand
CTTTTCTAAAAGCCATAGCTTTAGAAAATCCCAAAGCCAGAGCAGCTTCTCCCTGCCGGTCATCACCCTGTCACCTTGCGCCGGCATCCTGTCGTTTTCCATCTTGAACATATATCCATTTTCCACCCGGTTCTGATCCATCAGCTCGGCTTTGATCTTATCCGCATTCATAACCATACTGCGAAACTTATAAATATGAAAATGTTTTCCGTTTCGTCCCACGCGTTCCTGCTTGAAGAAAACCGGTCCCGGAGAATTGATCTTGATCATAGGAGCCAGAATCAGGAACAAAATGCCGGTTATGATACATCCCACAATTCCGCCGACAATATCCAGCAGACGTTTCAGCAGCATCTGACCGGAGGTGGCATAGCGAAGAGCCGTGGTCAATACAACGTATCCGCCGATTTTTCCCGTAGACTGCTTCTTACCAAGAAGATCACTGTCCTCTGACACATTCATATGAAGGACAAGGCCCATCTGACGCATAGTCCTCATAATGTCCTCCGGAAGTGTGGTCCGGTTTGGCATACAGAGAAAGACCTCGTCGATCCAGTTCTGACAGATATAGTCGATCAGATCCTCCTGGGTGGATACCACTGGAATTCCGGATATCTGCGTTCCCCGGCAGTCCTGGTCAACAATGGTAATCCCGGCGACTCTGTATCGTTCGGTAGGATCCAGCTGGACATTCCGGATACATTCCTCCGCCAGCTTCTTTGTGGTTACCAGGTGAATCGACAGCGTACCTGTCTTGTTTCGGATATTCTTCTGATAGGCTTTCCACAAAAGCCTGCCTCCAAATGTAAGGGTCACATAGATCAGAATACATTCGATCAGTATGCCTCTTACATAGAAATCGGATTCTCCATTCAGGAAGAAGAACAGAACCATGGCCATAAACAGCCGCAGAGCATGCTTTATGCAGGCTTCCAGTTCGGCAAAGGCGTCCCGGATCAACACATCCAGAAAAGCATCCCACATATAGGCTACCATCACGTCCAGCAGCAAAACGATCAGTGCATCCCTCCGGAAAGAGGGGCTGACTTCCATCTCCAGCGCATTGGATATAAACACACTGGAGGCCGTATACGCCAGAAAGAGGCAGAGCAGGTCTACGATCATGAAATCTGTCTGTTTAAAAAAATACTGCGATCTCTTCTTATACATTGAGGTATTCTCCTGTTTGCTTTTGTATTAATCATTCTCATCCGACGAAATCAGACTGATATCCTCTCCCGTAATCGCATCATACCCGCCGGGCATGGACATCCCGATCTCATCCAGCTGATAGCAAACACTGAATAACTGCTTCTGTTTCATATTGATTTCTTCCACAAAGCTGTCAATGATCTGTTTTGCAGAGGACAATACGGTGATCTCCTCCACCATTTTCTTCTGCATAGCCGTCTCTACCTCTTCTTTATGTCTTAAGGCATCCTGCTGTGCATCCTCTACGATCTTATTGGCCTTCTTCTCTGCATCGGAAACCATGTTATCCGCATTGATCCTTGCGTTCACAAGAACCGTAGATACTGCGTCATGGCTCTTCTTCAGCCATTCATTTTCCTCCCGGAGATTTTTCAGCTCCAGGTCTTTATCTGTCAATTGCTTCTGCAGCTCTTCCTTCTCCTGCATAAGCTTTTGCTTCTCTTCATCAAAAGATCGCGACATTACTGGATCGTTCACAACACAATCCACATCGATGATCTGCTGCTTTTCGGCCAGTTCCTTCTTCAGACGTTCGACTTCCCGTTTGGAATTCAGCAGCTCCATCTCCAGAATGCTTCTGGGTGCCGACTGTCCCCTGGTCTGTGTATCCCGTACAAGCTTCAGCTGCTCCTCTGTCTCCGCAAGCTTCTGGCGGAGTACTGCGTTGTCCCCTTTCGCCTGTTCGCAGGCTTTCTCTGCTGTTACCAGAGCATTCTCCGCAGACTCCTTAGCTTCTCTTATAACCCTGCACTCATCCTCGTACTTCTGCGGACCTTCCTGCTGCAGTTTCTGATTCTCCTCCCGCAGTGTCGAGATTTCCTTATTTTTTTCCGCAACCCATTTCTTGACCTTTGCCTCTAACTTTTGGTACTTTGCATTGGCCGCATCGTTGGTGCTCTGCATTTCTTCCATATGCCGTTCCACGATATCGACATATTCCTCGACGTCATTCTTTGCATATCCAAACAAAGAAAACCCAAACTTCTCCATTTACATTCCTCCTAATCCCTTCCTACTGTATTCGAAACATCTAACAAAAAGCATTGTTCTTTCCTGTAATCCTATGGCTTCCGATTCATGATATCTCCTCCTGAAAAGCATAGGTCATCGGAAGCAGCGCAAACGCAAGATTTGGCAGGTTATAATAATACGTATTATCCGTCGTGTAGGTAATAAACATGTAAGTCAGACTGAGCACCACCACAACACCTGCTTTTCCACCGTAGTTTTTCGTAAAATAACGGATCCGGAATACCGTCATCAGATACAGCCAGACCGGAAACGCATAAAAGCCCAGCTCGATATAATTTCGCAGAATGTCATTATGAATCTCACCGGCTGTGTATACCGAATCACCCAAAAGCTCTCGCATGGATTCCGCAAGGGTCGCCATGGTTCGGGATACATATCCAAGACCCTGTCCCAGGAATACCGGAGAAAACGAATACCATTCATTTACGTCCTGGTAAATGACATCTCGGCCCTTGGTATCAATCCCCAGAGAATCCGTAATCGCCACAAACAGGTCCGAAGAAGAAATCAGCAGATAACCTATGCTGAAAATGATCATTCCGATTCCAATGCGGACGGCGTACTTCTTACGCCTCTCATCACTCATCGGCAAGCCGATCAGAAAGAAAATGACACCGGCCGCAATTCCACCAAGGGCAATTCGCTTGAATCCGGTAACAAACGCAAACATCCCTAATAGAAACAATATCCACAGATAGAATTTTCTTCGATATTCCCGAAATGCAATAAACATAATGATAAAATACAAAAGCATAAGACCCAGGCCAAACAGGGCCTCGTTAAACTCTTCGTATGCCGACAGTGTGGGACCTACTTCGATTCCCACCGTCTGCATCAGAAGAATCCACTCTGCAGACCATTCTGCAAAACCCACCGTCAGAATACCCATGATAATACGATAAATACAGATGCCGGTAATGGACAGGGCCATGATCCATACTGCCCGTTTCTCAAATATGTACACCAGCGCTGCGGCTGCCAGAAAACCGATCATGTTATAAACCGGGTAGAAAAGTCCACGGGTCATGAACCGCAGACCGGAGAAATTAAAGATCCATATAAACATGGAATACAGAATGGAAATCAGCATGGGAGCAGAGAAAACCATGAAAAACCCGAATACCTTCTTTCCTTTTTCCAGATTGGGGTAGACCATGAATTCCAGAAAAGCCAGCGCTACAACGCCCATTTCCAGCAGGTATTTATACGGAATACCAAAGCCTCCAACCGTTACACCGCTTTCCCCCAAATACAGGGAAACGATTACCAGAATCAAGGCAATGATCTCTATCATTCGATTTTTTCTCTCCGACACGATCATATCATTCTCCTTGTCAGTTGCAAAATCATAGAAATATGCTATACTTCAATAAAAAAACGGAGGCAGTTTCATGATACCCAAAAACCAGAAAAGAATTTTGATCTGCTCTTTAGCGGCAATCATCCTTCTTTGCGGAATCATACTTGTGAAAGTATTATTCCAGAATAACACAACACCTGCACCCACGCAGCCGAATGCCGAACAGCCTCTGGCGGAGCCGACTCCCACAGAAGCGCCCCTGCTGGAAGATCTTGACATCCCGGCAGCAGATGCGTCCCCCTTTGCATTGCATGGCAAGCTGCATGTATCCAATACAGAGCTTCTGGACCAGAATGATCAGGTCACGCAGCTTCGCGGCGTCAGCAGCCATCACCTTACCCTTTACCCAAAGTTTTTCAATGAAGAAACCTTAAAATACGTCCGGGATGCATGGGGCGTAAATCTGATTCGCCTTGCCAATTATACCGAGTTCTTCGGAAACGGATACTGTGACGGAGGCGATGCCGCACAGACCGATGAAATCATAAAAAGTACAATTCAGATCGCAGACTCTTTGGGCATGTATGTCATCTTAGACTGGCATACTCTCACAGACAACAACCCTCTGAAGTATCTGGAAGGTTCCAAAGAATTCTTCCGCCGTTACACGGAGCTTTACAAGGATCACGACAATATCATCTATGAAATCTGCAACGAGCCAAACGGCGATACCACCTGGGATGATATCTATCAATATGCAGAACAGATCATTCCTTTGATCCGGTCTCTGGATCCCGATGCTGTCATATTGGTTGCCCCTGCCGCCTATACCACAGATCTGGAATCTGTCGCAGCGAAGCCGCTGCCCTACGATAATGTTATGTACACGGCACACTTCTATGCCGGCAGCCACCGGGAAGATCTGCGAAACGGTGTTCTGAAAGCGCTGGAACAAAACGTTCCCATCTTCATCAGCGAATGCAACATTACCGATGCCAACTGGCAGGATGGTAAAGTCAATACCGAACAGGGACAGATCTGGTTTGATCTGATCGACAGCAACAACCTCAGCTATACGCTTTGGTCCTTCACTGACGCTGACGAAGTATTTTCCTTCTTCCGCCCGGGAACCACAAAGCTTTCCGGCTTTACCGATCAGGAGCTAAGCGAATCGGGGCAGTGGAATGTGAATCATTTTCTCCAACTCAAAAGCACCCCATAGATCCGGTGGAGCTCCTTCATATGAGCATCCAGAGAAAACTTACTGTTTATCAATTCATGAGAGGCCTTACTGAAGGTCTCTCTTTTCTTTTCATCTGAAACAAGTGCCAGAATGGCATCTTTTAAAGCCTGCCGGTCTCCCGGCTGAATCAGGATTCCGTTGCTTCCGGTCTCAATGACCTCCGGGATAGAAGCAATGGCAGTAGAAATATTCGGAATACCTCTCGCCATAGTCTCCAGGATCGTCATTGGAAGGCCTTCGTTGTAGGAAGGAAGAATGTTCACACCCGTGTGCTGCAGAATACTTTCCTTCTGATTGCCATCCACCCAGCCAACATGTGCGACCCGGTGGGAAAGTCCGTACTTCTTCACCAGAGCGTTTACCTTATCCACTTCACCGTCTCCGCAGAGATAACACCGTGTATCCTCCGGAAGCCGGTCATCGATTTCCTTTAACACTTCAACAAGGTCGTAAACACCCTTTCGCTCTCCCAGGCGCCCCAGCAGCAACAAATCTGTCCGCCTCGGATCGTATGGGTTTTCCTCTGTAACATTTACTGCATTGTACAAAACCTTCACCGGTGCTTTGGGCGAAATGGCACGAACCCGCTCCACCATCTGGGGACTTAAGACGATCACCACATCCGCCAGCTCATAGGTTCTTCTCATATAAGACTGCAAAAAGCCCGGCAGCTTACCATAAAAGTCTTCCATCTCCGCCGCATGATTATGCAGTATCACCTTTGTCCTGCACAGCCGGCACAAACGAACCAGGAAGGCCTTGCGGAAGAAGCTTCCCCTTTCCGCAATATGCAGATGAACGAGATCTGCTTTTTTCGTCAACAATATCTGCGCCACCTTTCGGAATGCGTTCAGGTAATACAGGCTCTGTTTTACTTTACCGCACTCGATATGGGTTGGCACATAGAGGATACGATATCCATCCTCTCCGTCGCGGCTCAGATACTGCTTGATCACCGATATCATGCCGCCGCCTACCCGCTCCGGATCCGAACCGCACATGAGAACTGTTTTTGTGCGCAGTTTCCCCGTCTTGTTCTTCCCGGACTTCTCCTGCTCCTGCAGATATCCTTCGATGATCTGGATCACATTCTTCCGCTGGGACTGATACTCCTTGGGCTGAAAGTCCCGAACCCGCTCCAGCTGATTCTCCAGATCATTCTCATCTTTACAAAACAGCACATATTCCTTCTTGGAAAAAGCGAGGGCAATCTGACACTGATGATCGTCCACATGCTCGTTGTACTTCAGCAGCCTTGGAAAAACGATCACTTTCTTGTGTGCTTTCAAAGCGGATACAATGGTATTGACACCGCTGTGGGTGATGACAAAATCGCACTCTGCAATTCTTTGCTCAAACTCTTCCTTAGTCATAAAGGAAGCGCTTGCAAAATTTTTCGGCACATAAGTACAAGAGCCGGTCTGGGCAAAGATCTCCTCTGTGATCACACCCTTTTCTACCAGCTCATCCAGCTTGACCAATAATCGATTCAATGGAAATTTCTGTGTTCCTACTGCTACAAATATCATGATTTAACACTTCCCGCTATATATTCAAATCATTCCCGTCTATATCGAAACCCCACAGGATTTCACAAACCCTTTCATGCCAGGCACTAATAAACCGTCCCAACATAAACCGCTTTGGGATAAATCTTCTTCAAATCCTCCCACTGAATCAGAAACAGATTCGCGATGGGATAACATAGTTTTCCACTCAAAGACGGACCTTCGACTCTGGCGAAAGACTCAATAAAGATCACTTTTTTCCCGAACAGACGGGCCAGATAACACATAGGAACCGCAGCCAGGGCTCCCGTGCAGATCACACAATCCGGCTTTTCCTTCCACAGAATCCGGAAGGAGCGCAGAATCAGTTTCAGAAAATGAATGGGAAAAAACTTCTCATAGCGATTGATCTGCTTTACGAAATAAGTCTTCACACCAAGATCCGGAAGATAATCGTTTTCTTCCGTCAGATAAAAGCATTCATAACGTTCTGTCAATTCCCGAATACACAGCATCTCTTCGATGTGTCCTCCGGAAGACGCAGCCAAACAGATTTTCATGACTTTCCAACCCTCTTACTCTTTTCATCGGCTTTCCGGTACAGCCGTTTTAAACGCAGCGCCGTTGTCCGGATATCAAACCCCTGTTCCCGGATCTCTTTATCAAAATCCCTGCGTGGTTTTTGGTAATCATACTCCAAAACCTGCTCTGCCCAATAAGCTGCATCCTTCTCCAATGGAAGATACAATGCATTTTCCGTCAGCTCCAGCTCCCGGGTGATCGTATCCGAGAAGAAGCATGGCAAGCCTGCCGCCTGGGCCTCCACTCCTGTAAGAGGCAGCCCTTCGTACAAGGAAGGCATCACAAAAGCATCCATCATATGCAGCATTCCCGGAATCTCGTCGGAGGGGCCGAAGAACACAACAGAGTCCTTTATCCCCAGCTCACCGGCATAAGCCTTCAGCTCTTCATCCAGTTCCCCTACACCGATCAGATACAACAGTGCATCCGGTCTCTGTTTCAATACTTCCTGCATGATTTCCAGCAGAAAGCGCTGATTCTTCTGCGGATGCAGACGTCCGATATTCCCCAGAATCAGTCTGTCCCCGCAGTCATAACGTCCGCGGAATTCTTCCCGCAATGCCGGGCGATAGCTGAATCGCTTCAGATCGATTCCATTCTTTACGATGTGATAGCGCTTATTCTTCAATACAGAAGCCGGGAACATGAATTCTGCAGCTTCCTCGGAGCAGGCCAGATACACATTGGTGATCATCGGCATCAGCGCCTTGCAGAAAGGTCCCAGCATATTGCGCAGCTTCCGGTCGTCCGGTTTGGAATTATGGGAATGTACAATAATGGTCTCCACCCCGGCCAGCTTCGCAGCAACACCGCTTACCACATCATAAGGAGTCGATACGTTAATATGGAAAATGGAAGCTCCGGATTCCTTCATCACCTTATAAGTACGGTAGAATTTTACAAAACCGCGCAGAAAACTGTTGGAAACCTGCTCGCTCTCTGCCAGCAGCTTCTTCCCGCCCTGTTCTGCGATCTTGTCATCTACAAATGTCTCATAAATATTCCGAAATACCAGATAATCAAATATAATATCGTCCTTCAGAAGCTGGTCCTGTACAGCCAGCACCAGGGAACTAATGCCCCCCAAATCCAGGGGGGCCATTTGAATAATATGCAGCTTCTTAGAGTTCTTCATCGTCTATTATACCTTCCAAAGGTTCCTCGTCTTCGATGTATAGTTCCGAATCGTCGTCCAATTCCACTTCTGCTGCCAGTCCACTGCCGGTATTCTCACCTTCGTTATACAGCTTCTGACAGGTCTTCTGGAACAGGTCCTTGATGGTAAAGGCTTTATCCAGACTGCTTTCGCCATATGCAGAAGTAAAATGAATCTGTTTTTCATTTTCCTGATTAAATGCCTGTACACGGGATTCGATCAATGAAGTCTGGTAATCTGCCTTGCGCGCAGACATCTCCTTGTTAAACACAACGAACAAGCCGCTTCCCATGTACCCCAGGAATGCATCCTCCTCGGAGCCAAACACATCCTGCAGGATACCTCCCATGGATTTCACCAGCTCATCGTCGGCAATACTGGGAGCCATACGCTCTTCTCCCAGCTGTCCGGATACTGTCAGTGCAATACAGCCCTGATCCGCGGAAATGTATTTATTCCGGTAATTATCCATGTATTCGTCACATTTTGCTTTGTTTGCAAGTCCGCTTTTACGGTCTGTATAAGCATAGTACTCGAACATTTCGGTCGTTCTTCCCAGGAGGATCGCACCGATACATCCAATGATGCCGAAGAGAACCAGGGCAACGACGAGATAAAGCTTCACGTTCACGCCCTCTACCACATCGGTGCTGGCCAGTGTTACAATGTTTTTCGCACCAAGCGTCTCATTAAAATCTTCATTGGTCTGATTTGCAAGGCTGTACAGCTCATTCATCTTACCGATGAGAGAAAGGATGTCTGATTTTACTTCATCCTTTGTTGCATAAGGTGTAAAACCTTCTTTTGCCTCCGAGAAGACATCAATGATATACTGACAATACGCAGCATCAATGATATCGTGCTCATAGCTTTCACGATTGCTTACATAATTATTGAGAAGGACCTCATACTCAACGGTTCTGTCCACATTCCCGTTCTGCATCTCCTCATTATAGGTATTGTATACCTGATCCAGAATGTACTGATAATCGATCTCCGTATTGCCGGAGCGTTTCATCATATCTACATAAGAATCGATGATATCCAGTACCTTCTGCACCTCTGTATCGTCCTTGACATTATTCAGGCCATAATCGGAGATCCGCTGTTTGTATTTGGATATTAATACATCTTTATTTCTGGAAATCTGATTATCCAGAATCTTCGCATAAATATCCGACACCTTCACATTGCTGAGATAATCAAATTCGCAATACAGATCGTAGAAGCTGTATCCGGTGGTTACGGACCGGAAGGAGTAATCCGTATCGTACTTGGACAGCAGCGCCTCTTTGGCAGATTCAATGCCGTCATCCAGCAGTTCCATGATCTCAATATAATCATAGCTGGTGCTGGCAATATCGGAGGTTGCATTTGCTACAACCTGCTGATTGATATGATTCTCACTATAATAAACGATATATTTCTCGATGAGGGTATTCAGCACAAGCTGTGCAAATTCCTCTCCCTCGCTGTTCTTTGCGGTAAAAGACACACGATACTCTGTCGGTTCCTCACTATAGGACTCACCCTGGCTGTTCAATGCCTCCTGAATGGAAGCCGCTTCGGAATCCAGAACCGGATCCACCTGCACTCTGGACCGCATTTCATCGAAATAATCCCCTTCATATGCAATGCCAAGTTCATCGAATACCTCTGTCATAACCTTTGCAGAGGAGATTTCCGACAGATCGATGGTCGTCCCATCCGGAGCCTTGCCATTGTTGGAATCATAATTGGCAAACTGAATCACGGTATTCGCCGTATACGTCTGGGAATTGCTGGCATAAAGGTAAAACAGTACACCTGCAGCAAGTGAAAAGAGGGCGATCAATACACGATATTTCCGGATATAATTCAGAATTCGAAAGTTCTTCATTCTTCATCTTCCTCCTCTTCTTCCTCTTCTTCCACTTCTTTGAATCTCCGGGCTTTCGTCTTCCGAGCCGCCGGCTCTGCTTTCACGTTCCTTCCAAGGCTAAGTCCCCAAAGCATCACCAGAACTGCACATCCAACTGCATAGAACAAAGCCATTCGGATATTCAGCCGATCCATAAGGGTTATTTCGCCTTTCTCGATGGTAATGAAAGTGCTGGCCTTCTTCTGGCTGAACTCCTGGGCAATGGCACAGGCCTGAGCCGAAAGCGCCTTCAGATCCTTGGCCAATACAGCGATCAGCTTCTCTACCACCTGATAGCCCTGGGGATCCCCGGTTTCTCCCGACAGACAATTGATCTTATATTGATTCGTATCCGACCGCAGCTGAATATCTGCAAATTCCCCCATATACTGATCAGCCTCGTCGGCAAAATAGTCAACACCGATCTGCGTCTGGGACATATAGAATTCTCCTGACTGATCCTCCGTCGGAACCAGTACGATACGAGCCAGTTCTTCGTCATACATGTCAATGGTGTCCAGACGGATATTATACGAAGAAACATTTTTCTGATAGTTCACATTCAACAGCCGGTTCTCATACTCTAACCGGGAAATGTACTGGTTCGCATTTCTGGAAAGTCCATTTGTCAGGATATAAGAATTCAATTTCTCCAGCTGTACGTCCTGGAAATTAGAGATTTTCTTGCCGATGGTCTCAAAACTTTCTCCGGTGGAAGAAACAAATCCCCAGTTGCTGCTGTTGCAGGACAGCATATACTGATACAGACGCTCCGCTTCCTTATCAAGATGCTCTACCGCATCCAGATAATCCAGGCTCGCCAATGCGGAAGCATCTACTGTTAACACAGAATAATTATCCGAATACTTTCCGATAAACTTCTCGTTGTATACTTCTGCCACCGTATTTACAACGGTAACCGGATCCAGATGCTTTGTTTCATCGGTCTTTTGAAATACAAGATAGTACTGTGTGGCAATCCGGTAATCCTCTTTGGCCGAATAATACATTCCTCCCAGCGTACTCTGGACAGAGAGACTGTTCTTCAGATCCTGCGCGGTGACGTTGGGTAAACCGGCACGGGAAATAGCCGTCTCCAATACTTCATCGGAAGTAACAAAAGACGGATTAAAACGGCTGTTATCCGGATTTAATCCACTGGTGGCCTCTGCATAGTTCAGTGTAATGCTTGCTGACGCACTGTCTCCGGCTGTCAGATAATTGATGCCGCACGCAAGCGCAAAGGAAAGAGCGGTGACCAGAATGATAACCAGAAAAAGTTTGATTTTCTGGCGCCCTGTCAGATGTCCGTTCCCTGAATTTCTTAAATTCAGGAGCGTCATGAGAAGAAACAGAATTGGTATAAAAAGCAGTAACAGTTTTAACATTTAACCCCCTCCTACAGACTCAAGATTCTTTATTTCCTTATATCTGGTTCTGTCTTGTAATTGCGATCTGCTTTGCAGGTACTCCCCCAACAGCCGTCCATGGCTCCAGGATGTCCTTTGTTACCACCGCTCCGGCAGCAACCCAGGTATGATCCGCCACGCGAATATCCCCGATCACAGCACAATCATAGCCAAATTCAACGTAATCCCCAATCACAGGAGCGGCTCCGGTCTTCCCGTCGTTGCCGATACAGCAGCTGCCCCGCATGGTTGCACATTTTCCGATCTGTGCACAACCATTGATAATAACCGGTCCTCTATGGCACAGCTGCAGACCCGGTCCGATCTTACATCCTGTCAGAAACTCATAGCCAAGTTTCATTCCCAGCTTATTCTTTCTGCGCAGATAATACATCTGAAGAATTCCGGTATGATACTCCGACAATCGATACGCTTTCAGAAAGCGCCAGCGAGCCATCGCGGGATTCTTAGAGAGAAATGCCCGCACACGGAAAGCCAGACTGTACGTCCCGATATTCCGTTCATAATCCAGTTTCAGACAAGCCTTTAATTCATCCTTATTCATTCATTCCACTGGCAGGTAAATACCTGCCCTTTCCTCCCCGTTTCTCGAATGTCCAAACCAGCAAGAATGCATCTTCTTTCGAATCATACTCCACCATATTTATCCGCAGAAGCACAATCTCTGTATCGTTTGTTAATGTGTTTTGCAGTACAGTTCCCACAATCCATAGTCACGTTTCCGATAGATCGCGTAAAGCTCCCGATAGCTTCCCTCCGTAATTGCAGGCAGCCGATACTGTTCCATCAAATAAATGCTGTATATGAAAAAAGCCTCTTTTATTTCTTTTTCCATTCCCTTGATCCGAAAATAGGAATAAACCGTTGTATGTCTCAGAAACTCTTCTGTATCAGATGCAAGAAAAGGAACAGACAGTGCCTGTCTCTGCCGCAGCATCTCTTCCAGGACCCAAATGGTATCCAGACTGACTCTCTTTGTTCTGCCGGCCTGGTAAGAAACGCCCTGAAAATTGATCCGGTATCGATAACCCGGATAATCCGTGACTGCCATTTTCCTGCTCATGCGGAAAAGCATCCAGTGAACCATCGTATCTTCAAACAGAAAGTTTTCCGGAAAACCAACCTTTTCAAACAGATGATAATGAAACAGTTTTCCCCAGGGGAATCCATTGATCGCACACTTCTCCCCAAAATCCGACAATACCGCATCCGGATATTTCTGATCCTTCGACTCTGCCATTTCCGAAAAAACGGTATAGTTACAGCAGGCAATATCCACGGAATCCTGCTGCGTCATCTTTAAAAGCCTCCGGAGCATTCCCTTTCGCAGACGATCATCCGCATCCACAAACATCAGATACTCGCCGCAAGACTCGCGAATCCCTGTATTTCTGGCACGGGCCGGTCCGCCGTTGACGGTACGGATCACCCGCACATTTTCAAGCTTCGTATATTTTTCAAGAATGGAAGGGGTTGCATCAACCGAACCATCATCAATGATAAGCAATTCCGCATTCAAGCCCTTCATTTCCCGCAGCAGGTCAGAAAGACAGTCCTCCAGATAGTCCTGCGCATTGTAGACCGGCATAATGACGGAAACCTTCTTATCTCTTCGTTCCTTCAGCGCCTGGCACGTCCACGTATTCTCCGGCGAAGGATGATAGTCCAGAAGCATTTTCCGTGCAGACTCTGAACTCTCATGTGATACACTGCCGGAAACACGCTTCCCGATCTGCCATCTTATCTGATTGGATCGTCTTTTTATTCCTGCATATAAATGACTGACTCTCTTCGTATTTGACAGGATTCTTTTCAGCTTCATCATAATTACACCCCAAGACTCCTCCGTATTTAATGATCGAATTCCGATATTTCGGAATACAGCACCCAAAACAAGTCAGAAAGATGCTATTCAACCATACTCATTCTATGCGATGAAGCCATTTTTGTCAACATTTCGTTCCTTTCTAAGTGCAAATAAAACACGGATGTGCTATACTTTTTGTGTTTATAAAGTTTATAAAAAAGAAAGGAATCTGTTCATCTTTATGAAACGTATTTCGTATTTTGATATTGTAAGAGGAATCGGTATCTGTCTGTCCGTGTTGGGACATTGCTGCATTACCGAACTCCGGAGCGAATCCGTCATCACCCAATCCTTATATGACGGCATCTATTTCTTTCACATGAGCTTGTTCTTTTTCCTGGCAGGTACCCTTTATGGCAAGAAGGGCATTACGAAAATGTCCGGCGCCGAGAAGCTGCAATATATCCGGAAAAAATTCTGTTCCCTGGGAATTCCGTATCTGTTCTACAGCTTCGGCGGTTATGCCATCTATGTTGTCCTGAAGAAAAAGACATTATCTGCATCGCTGATTGAAATATTTACGACGGAAAATCACATCTTTCACCATATATGGTTTCTGTATGTGATGTTCTTCGTATCCATTATCGTAATCTTTCTGAACCGGAAAATGCGCCTGGCGGCCACCGTGATCTCCGGGGGGGCCTTTATCGTCATATCCTTCCTTCCCGGCACCACGTTGATCTCCTTGTATCTGGCAAAGTATCTTTTCTTCTATCTGATGGGGATCCTCTACTGGGAGAAAGACCAGATCTTCGTCCAGAATCGATTCCGGACAATACTGCGCATCCTGCTTTTCGCAGGCATGGATATTCTTTATGTGGCCAAATATGCCGGGGTTCCGGATTTAAGCGGTTTTCCTCTTATCATCAACCGGGTGATCTGCTGTTCTTTCCCGGC
>JABUSW010000265.1 GCA_021443885.1 Blautia sp. | reverse complement strand
TTCCCTTTATGAATCCCTTGGATTCCGGCAAATGTATTCTTATTTTTTCCGCGTCCAAAGAAATCTGTAAAAGCGTGTGTCCCAAAGCAAGCATGCCCAAACGGTGGGGTCGCTTTAATCCCAGAATATGTATTCTCCCGGTTTCACGATCATGACCTTCTGTCCAATTTGTATCTCTGCTTCCACAGGAACCGATATTTCATAACGGATTCCATGGTCTTCATATTTCCAGCAGGAACGGATCTTACCATTTCGTGTTTCGATGGAAGCTTCCAGCCAATCCAGTCGCTTATCCGGCATCGGATGGATCCTTACCCTGGAAAAGCCGGGTGCATCTTCCAGCAGACAGATTCCTGCCGCCTTTTCGTAAACCCAGTCGGCCACTGCTCCATATGCGTAATGATTGAAGGAATTCATGTCCGGACTCCAGAAATCACCGTTTTCCATGATCCCATCCCAATGCTCCCAGATCGTTGTAGCACCTTGTCTGACAGAAAACAGCCAGGATGGGTATTCCTCCCGCAAGAACAACGCATAGGCAAGGTCATTGTGTCCAAACTCACTTAATACATGAAGAATATAAGGGGTTCCTACAAAACCGGTGCGGATCTGACAACCATCAGCAAGGATTCTCTCTGCCAGGTCATCTGCTGTTTTCTGCGGGTCTTCCGCAAGACGGAAATGAACTGCCAATATGTGCTCTGTCTGTGTTTTATATTCCGGATATGCTTTTCGAAATGCTTTTACAATATTCCGGTAAAGCTTCTCATACTCGGAAACATCCTGTCCGATAACCTTTCCTGCTTTTATCAAAATGCCTGTTGAATAAGCATAATACGCAGTCGCAATAAAATCTTCTCTGCTGGACCCTTTGTAGCTTCCAATAGGTGCGTCCAGCCCAAGCCAGTCACCGAAATGTTCCCCTCCGGTCCATAAATAAGGTGTTGTTGTGGCGGAAGTAATATAATCCACCCATTTTTTCATACTTGCAAACTGATCTTTCAGAACCTTCCTATTACCATAAGTCAGATAGATCTGCCATGGTATGATCACTGCCGCATCTCCCCAAGCCGAACTTGGTCCTCCCTCCGGAAGATAATCCGGTATCACCTGCCCGATGGCACCATTCTCCCGTTGATCTGCTGCCATATCCCGCATCCATTTCCGGAAAAAGCGCTCCACATCATAATTATAGCTGGCCGCTTTCACAAACACCTGCGCATCTCCGGTCCAGCCTAATCGCTCGTCTCTCTGCGGGCAATCGGTGGGAACATCCAGATAATTTCCTTTCTGCCCCCAAAAAATGTTGGAAAACAGCTGATTCACTTTCGGATTTGAGCATTTCAGAGTCCCTGTCTTCCGGATTCTGGAATAAACCACGATCGCTTTGAACTGATCCAATGCAGGCTCCACCGGATACTCTTCCAGCTTAATATATCGGAAGCCAAAAAATGTCAATTCCGGATGCCATCTTTGCTGTCCATCCCGGCAGATGTATGTAAGCGCTGCCTTGGCACTCCGATAATTCTCATTATAGAAATTCCCGGCTTTGTCCAGCACTTCTCCATGAAGTATACTCACCATATCACCGGCTTTTGCAGCCAAAGAAATCTCCACGTAGCCAGTCACTTCCTGCCCAAAGTCTATTAGCACTTCCCCGGCAGGTGTTCGAATGATTTCCTTTGCGGAAACACATTCCATCTCACAAATCGGCTCTCCTTCCTGGGGAATCAGGATTTCATACGACCAGTCCAGGACCGCTGCCTGCTCCCATTTTTCAGTAACAAAACAGGCATCACAAAATTCTCCGTCATAGAGTTCACTGAACCGGATCCTGCTTTCTCCCCATAACCAGGAAGCATCTGTTGCAATCACCTCTTCTCTGTCGTTTTCGAAAGAAAGACGTATCTCTGCCAGAACACCCCTTGGTCTCTTTTCTCTTCTCGCTTTATCCGCAGTGTCCATCCATCCAGGCATGGGAGATGAGAACCATCCTTTGCCGACAGTGATCTCCAGACGGTTTTCTGAATGCAAAAGCTCCGTAATATCATATATCTGATATTGCAGTCTTTTATCGTATGCCGTCCAGCCCGGCATAAGAACGTCCTGACTGACTCTTTGCCCATTTAGAAATGCTTCATAAACGCCAAGAGCTGTGATTACCAGCTCTGCCTTAGCAACCCTTTCCGAAACAGCCCAGTCTTTTCGAAACACAGGACATACATCCCCGATTTCGTTTGAATTTGTGATCCATTTTGCTTTCCATTCCATAGATATTCCTCCTGTTCTATATTGTTTATCTGTTCCCCGACATTGGTCGGTTACAAAATGTTAAAAGTACTTACCGTCTTTTGTAATTCATGAAGAAAAAACCCAAGCAGTTTCTTACTGCTCAGGTTTTGTATTCGCAATATCCTGCCCGTGGAACAGTTCCGTTACCTTTAAGGCTTTGACTTTCTCAGTATCCGCACTTTGCTCCGGAAGCTTTCCTTCATAGATCACACTAACTGTGGCCCCTTTTTTCACTTTGCACTCCAGGGAAGCCTCACAGATATCAAACCGGTATTCCATCTCATCCGCCGTGAGCAGTACCAGTTCCTCTTCATCCGCAGTCTGAACCGTCCCATCTATTTCATCGATATATACTCTCTTCTTCTCCTCTTTGCCGGATACGAGTACTTCTTCTTTCTTCGCAGAGCTTTGATTGATTGCTTTCCCCAGGCTGCATCCATTCAGAAAAAGCAATATACATATCCAGCATATGATCAGACAATACTTTTTCATCCGCATCTCCAACATCAAATTTTATACGCTTTTGATACTATAATCGTATCCACTATTATATCAAATAATAATTGAATTTTCCAGCTGATATGCTATAATCACGGTAAAATATAGTTTGGGAGTCGTAAGTGCTTACGGATCATTCCGCTGCCGTGCAGCTCCCATAATACAGAAATTAGCGAAGTAGGATTATGTGCGTTAAGTTGTCAGCTGGCTGGGGAGTCGCCCTGAACCGAAGAACCTGTATCCGTTTTCAAGCGTTTCAGGTTCGCGATACATTTTCCGCACCCGTTGCTGCACGCTTTACCGGGAGCACTGCTTTGCATTGCTTCTTTTTCTTTTGGAGAAAGGAAAATCTTATGAATCTCGAACCGAAAATGAACCATGATAAGATCAAAGAAGGGGTTCGTCTGATTCTGGAAGGAATCGGAGAGGACATCACACGAGAAGGCCTCCTGGAAACACCGGACCGCATCGCCCGCATGTATGAAGAAATTGCCGGCGGGATGTATGAGGTTGCCGGAAAGCACCTCAGGAAATGCTTTCATGTTGACAATAACGGGATGATTCTGGAAAAAGACATTCCCTTCTATTCCATGTGTGAACATCATATGCTTCCATTTTACGGAAACGTACACGTTGCCTATATCCCTACGAACCGCGTTGTAGGATTAAGCAAAATTGCTCGTACCGTGGAAGTTTTCGCTCGAAGATTACAGCTGCAGGAGCAGCTCACAGGACAAATCGCAGATGCTTTTATGGAATATCTGAACCCGCAAGGCGTTATGATCATGATCGAGGCAGAGCATATGTGTATGACCATGCGGGGCGTTCAAAAACCGGGAAGTAAGACCGTTACCATCGCAGTCCGCGGGGTGTTTGAACAGGACAGGAACCTGCAGGACCGTTTCTTTCGTATGATGGGCAGATGATAGCAATAAAGGAATCGATAAACATTTGACAGTATTCAGGAAATCACTTATGAACACACAAACACTACCATTCCAAAAACAGCGCATCAATGCAATCCTTCATGACAGAAAATATCAGAGCTGCTATAATGAGATCTGTGCATGCGAAAGAAATCGTGTCTTTTGTCACCACGATATGGGGCATTTTCTGAACGTAGCCCGTCTCGCAATGATATTCTATCTGAAAGAAAAAGATACGGAGCAACCGGATGAACAGATAGAAGACTTAATCTATGCCACAGCTTTACTCCACGACATCGGCCGACATATCCAATACCTGGATGGAACCCGTCATGAAATTGCCAGTGCCGATATTGCATCCGAGATATTGAAACGCTGTGATTTCAACGAGACAGAAAGCCGGCTTGTCATAGAAGCGATCCTGCAGCACCGGAATCCCGAAGTCCGGGAGGAAGCTTCCCTTTGCGGCTGGATCTACCGGGCAGACAAAATGTCCCGAAGCTGTTTTGCATGCCCTGCAGAAGCCATGTGCGACTGGAAAAATGATAAGAAGAATCTGGAACTGAATTACTAAAAAACAGTTTGGAGAGATAACCGGCTTATGAGAATTGGAAAAAGAGATTTTCAGACCAGCGGTCATACGTATGTGATGGGAATCCTGAATGTGACCCCGGATTCCTTTTCGGATGGGAATAAATGGACTCGCCTTGATATGGCTCGTCGTCATGTGGAAGGAATGATCACAGAAGGTGCGGATCTGATTGATATTGGCGGTGAGTCTACGAGACCCGGATATACACTGCTCCCTGACGATGTGGAAATGGAACGGGTTCTTCCGGCGATTGAAATGGTAAAACGGGAATTTGACATTCCGATCTCGGTAGATACTTATAAAAGCAAAGTTGCCCGTGCTGCAATTGCTGCCGGTGCCGATCTTGTGAATGATATATGGGGATTAAAATACGATGCTGCTATGGCAGATCTGATTGCCGGAAGCGGCGCTGCCTGCTGTCTGATGCATAACCGGGAACAGGCAGACTATACCGATTTTCTCTCAGATCTTTTATCAGATCTTGGAGAGACGATTACCATCGCCGGAAATGCCGGGATTTCTTCAGACAGAATCATACTGGATCCCGGTGTCGGCTTCGGTAAAACACATGCTCAGAATCTCATCATTATCAACCATCTGGAGACCCTGCACACGTTAGGCTATCCGATACTCCTGGGCGCATCCAGAAAGTCCGTGATCGGACAGGTATTGAATCTGCCTTCTTCCCAGCGGCTGGAGGGAACCCTGGCTACGACTGTATTTGCAGTACAAAAAGGTGCCATGTTTGTGCGTGTGCATGACGTTCGCTCCAATGTAAGAATCATAAAAATGACGGAGGCACTGCTAAATGGATAAAATCAAAATTATCGGTCTTGAAATCTTCGCCAGTCATGGTGTATATCCGGAAGAAACAGTTCTTGGGCAAAAGTTCGTAGTTTCCGCCGAACTTTACCTGGATACCCGAAAGGCGGGCATGTTCGATGATCTTGACCGGTCCGTGGATTATGGTTCCGTCTGCCGGTTTATGACAGACTTTATGCAGAACAATACATTCAAGCTCATCGAGGCTGCAGCAGAGCGTCTTGCAGAAGCGGTTTTGTTAGAATTCCCGCTTCTTCATGGCATCCATCTGGAGCTCCGGAAACCCTGGGCACCGGTTCACCTTCCGCTGCAAACGGTTGGCATTGAAATTACCCGGGAATGGCATCGTGCATACATTGCACTTGGAGCAAACATGGGGAATGAGGAAGCCTATCTGAAAGACGCAGTCAAGGAACTGCAGGATCGCAAGGATTGCAGTGTTCTCAAAATCGCCGATTTCATTCATACCAAAGCTTATGGTGTTACCAATCAGAAGGATTTTCTGAACAGTGTTCTGGAAATGGATACCCTGCTTCCCCCCCATGAGCTTCTGGATGTCCTGCATGTCATTGAAAATGCCGCCGGGCGTAAAAGAACCCTTCACTGGGGGCCCCGTACCTTAGACCTGGATATTCTCCTGTATGATCAGCTGATCCTGGACGATCCGGATCTGGTCATCCCCCATAAAGAAATGCATCTGCGGGATTTTGTTTTACGCCCCCTTCACCAGATTGCACCAACCTTAAGACATCCTGTTCTGAACAAAACGATAGAAGAACTTTTTGAAGATTTATGAGTATCTTCTATCTCTCAAAATACGCTTTGATTTCTCCTTCAGAGGCAGAGACAGACCCTTGGACAAAAAACGGTTTGCCTCCGCCTCTTCCGTTTAAAGCAGCATTCATATTCTTTGTAAACTCCCGAAGATCTCCCCCTGCTTCCCCGATGGCATATTTGTAAGAGCCATCTTCACATCTGGAGAACACAGCGCATCTCCCTTTGCATCGATTCATTACCAGATCCGTAAGCTTACGAATCGCATCCGGATCCAGTGCCTCCTGAAACAGCAGCACATCTCCTGCATCTTCCCATTTTGCCGACTCCATTTCAAACATTTCCGTCTCTATGGCTGCAATTCTTCCCTTTAGATCATAATTCTCCTGCGCAAGCCGCTCCACTGCCCGGGCCGTATTTTCCGGCTTTGCAGACAGCTTTACAGAAATCTGATGATTCTGTTCTTCGATTACATTCAGATAAGCAAGAACTCTCTTTCCACAGATCATCTCCACCCGGACGCCTTCCCGGAACTTTATCACGGAAAGGATCTTTACCATACCGATCTCTCCTGTATGAACCACATGAGTTCCACAACATGCACAGAGATCCACTCCCGGAAATCTTACGATGCGTACTTTACCGGTCAGTTCCTTCTTGCTGCGATAAGGAAGCCTGCTTAATACTTCTGCAGATGGGTATGTAATCTCAATCTCCTCATTCTCCCATATCTTATCGTTTACTCTACTCTCTATTTCCGCAAGCTGCGATGCCGTTAATTCCCCATTGAAATCTATGGTGATTACATCACTGCCCATATGAAATCCAACGTTATCGTAACCATATGCTTCGTGAATCAGCCCACTGACCATATGTTCACCGGAATGCTGCTGCATAAGATCAAATCTGCGCTCCCAGTTGATCACACCGGTTATTATTGTTCCACATGCAAGGGGGGCTTCTGTATAATGCAGCAGTTCTCCGTCTTTCTCATGCACTTCCCTGACAAGGAGCTTTGTATCCGTTCCATCAACCAGAAAGACTCCCTGATCAGAGGGCTGTCCTCCTCCTTCGGGATAAAATGCGCTTTGATCTAAAAGGACGCAATAACCATCCTTTCCTTTGCGGCAATCCAGCACCTTCGCCTGAAATGTCTTTTTGTATACATCTTCATAATACAAACGAATCGTTTCCAACATTTTATTGCCCTTTCTGTTCATTCAAACGAATGGATACTTCTCCGTAGGACAGCGCACTTTCGGTGCCATCTTCTTCCTGCACCAGAAGCCTGCCATCCGGGCAGATCGACAACGCCTTTGCAGTCCGGCTTCTTTCCCCATCCAGAATTCGGATCTCATGTCCCGGAATCATATTCTGCCGTACATAGACCGGGGACAGCTTCAGCTCCTTCGTTTCTTCCACAAGTAAATTTACAATCTCCGCAACCAGCCGGTTCCTGTCTGCTTTTCCTGCTTCCCCGACCGAATCAAAAATACCGCCTGCAATGCCTTTGATGTCTTCCGGAAGATTTTCCGTATCATGGTACAGATTGATTCCAATCCCAACAATTGCATATTGGATGGTTCCGCTTTCAAAATCGGTGATTGCCTCCGTTAATATGCCGCAGACCTTTCTTCCATTTCGATAAAGGTCATTTACCCATTTAATGTCCAGCGAAACACCACAGATCTTCTCAACGGCAAGATATACGGCTGTTGCTGCTGCCGTTGTCAGAAGCAGACCCTCCTGCAATGTTTCCCCCGGCTGCAGAATGATACTCATATACAATCCACCCCGGGGCGAGTAAAAATCCCGGCCTCGTCTTCCTCTTCCGGCTGTCTGTGACGCAGCTGCCACTACAGACCCATGCTTTGCCTTTTGATTCATTGCAGCCTGCTTCGCCACACGATTGGTAGAGTCCACTACATCATACGCTTCCACCAGTATATCATTCTGCTTCAGAAACGGCCGGATCCCTTCTGCGGACAGTCGATTCGTTTCTGCGGACAACATATATCCTTTGTTTTGTACAGCTGTAATTGCGTATCCGTCTTTTCGAAGCGCAGTAACCGCTTTCCAGATCGCCGCTCTTGTGCATTGCAATTCAGCTGCGAGTTTTTCACCGGACAACATGGTACCTTTATTCTTCTCAAGCAATTCCAATAATCCTGATCTTACAGACATAAGCCGCCCCCTCGTTCTTTACTACATGCCATTGTACCATAATATCTTATGTTGTAAAGCAATCATTCCGGAAGCCCGCCCCTGCGCATAGTGTTCTGCGCACTAGTACCTCGTTTCTTAAATAACCGGACCAAATGCTTGCCTGATTTCCCGATAGCACCATTCAAAAAGCCTCCCCGTAGCCCGGCTCCCTCTCTGTCGGATCATTCTTCTGATAATTTTTAAGCGCTTGCTGAAGAAAATCACAATACTCTTCCTGAACCTTATCCGGAGAAAGGATTTTCACTCCCGCCCCAAGACCTGCCAGCCAACCAAAAAACTGATTGCTTACATTCACCTGTACCGTTACGGAAAATGAATTCTCATCCTGTTTTCTTATCATGGTATCCAGTCCAAAACGATCCATTACAACTCCGACAAAATGATTTGCAAAAGAAATCTTAACGTTCTCTTCCCGCCCTCCAAACATCCCGAAGGTACGTGCAGCAAGCTGGGCCACAGAGAAATCCCGGAACATTTCCTTCCCGTTTCGCGGTTCCTGCTCCACATTGATCTTCAGCATTTTATCGACACGGTAATGTTTTACAATCCCGCTTATCTCATCCAGACCCACCATATAATAGTTTTCATCTTTCCAGATCAATCCCCAGGGGCTCACCCGATAGCGTTCCCCGTCCTTTTTCAAACGCATCTGTTTGGAGACCGTCCACTCATAATACTGAAAACTGATCTGATTATTCCCGGAGATTCCACGGTGTATCTCATCAATATTATAATAAATGCTTTCATTCATCGTCTTGATCCGGTTTTCCACAAAAACCTGTCTTTGAAGCTGCTGTGCCTCATATACACATGTAAGACCCTCCAGCTTCTGAATCAGCTGATTTGATTTCTTCCCTGTTATAAATCTTGATGATTGAACCGCATCTACCAGCAGCTTCAATTCAGCCAGCTCAAAATTTCTGCTTCCAAGATAAAAACCGGAGGGTTTTGCCCTCCGATTTATAATATCCATGCCAAACAAACGAAGCGTCTCAATGTCATCGTAAATCGTCTTTCGCTCTGCCCGGATTCCCTGACGATCCAGGTAATCGATCAGCTCTGCCACCGTCAAGGGATGCTGTTCATCCGTTTTCTCCATAAAAACACGCATCAGATATAAAATCTTTAATTTTTGCTGAAACGATTTCGCCATATATACCTCTCTCCCGTTTCCTGTTATCGCTCCCCCGTTCGAAACTCCCATTTCCAAAACGCATCACTACCGGTTCGTTAATGCAGCAACTACGCCGAAATAGATTACCATGAATACCAAAACCACGGATATGATATCCGCCTCATGAAAATCCAGATTGATCACCATTGCTCCAGCAATCATAATCTCAAAGGTAACGATAAAACCCAGCAGCATTGCCATGGCACAGGATAGCTTTCCATCGTTTTCGTCCCGCACCTCAATTCCTGCATAACCGCCTGCTATAGCTGCTTTCCGATTCTTCTGTCTGTTATCTGTACTCCACATATATTATCCCCTCCAAAAATCGAACATATTTTCTTGATAGGTATAATATACCATAAATACAGTACTATAAAACGGCATGAATTGGAAATTAGCAAAAATTTGTTCGGGTTTTGTTCGGGTTTTGTTCGGGTTTTCTAACAATTTGCAAATCTGGTCTTCCCTAATCCAAAGGATGCATTGTTTCTTCAATCAGATCCTTATATTTCTGTGCCTCTTCCAAAGATGCCCTTCGAATGCGGATCACTTTCTCAATACCCGGATACTGCGCCGGTTCCGATCGGGTCATGATTCCATCTCCATAAATCTTAACCACATCTCCGTCTTCCAGGATATCCTGCCGGTTCAAAACTCCCTTGCGATTATAAATCCCATCTGTCGGCATTGACGCAGTGAAGATCCCCTCTGTCTCCAGATCAACAAACAGATCCATATCCCAGAATGTATCCGAAACAACGTAGATTGCTTCCAGTGCGTTTTCCTCTGCAATCTGCGCCTGCTGCTCCTCCTTCTCTCTCTCAATTTCAGCCTGTTTTGCAACCAATCCCCAGAAATTCCCTGCCATTGCACCTAATACAATGATCATAATGGCCAGTCCTATGATAAACCGCCAGTCTCTCGGCTCTTTGATTTCCTTTGGTTCCTGCTTCATAATGCATTCCTTTCCGATTTTTCAATCAATCCTCCAAACGCCTGCCTGATTCTGCCGATGCTAAACCTGGAATCGTGATTTTTTCAACCTTATAGCATCCCCCCTCCACCATCATCACCGCCATAGTGATTTCCTGGTTGAACCTGCGTGGACCGCAGCTTCCGGGATTCAGCCAGAGGCGTCCTTCCTTTACCTCTTCGTGATACTTATGGGTATGCCCGAAAACCACCACCTGCGTTCCTTCCAGATATCTCCCGATATCTTTCTTATTATGCACCAGAACAAATTGGATTCCTTCTATCACAAAGCGGAGCGTCTGCGACAGATTATTTGCCCAGTCTTTATCATTGTTTCCCCGAACCACATACAGATTTCCGATCCATCGGATCTGATCCAGGATCTCCTCCCGGTTAATGTCTCCGGCATGTATGATGCAGTCACAGGATTTTAAAATCTCCAGAATCTCCGGTCGCAGAAGTCCATGGGTGTCCGAAATAATACCGATTTTTTTCATATTGCATCCTCCATTGCCATGAGTATACCATATGTGCTAGAATATTGCTGATGTTTTTGATTACAATGCGAAAACACTTTCCAAAAGGGATAATCCGAAATAAGACACTTATGATTTCAATACAGATCCAAAGAAAAACGAGGTAGTGATATGACCAGGAAACAACGTGCCGCCCAAATCATACGGCTGTTAAAAGAAGAATATCCTGTCGCAGAATGCACCCTGAACTATGACAATGCCTGGAAATTACTGGTAAGCGTCCGTCTTGCTGCACAATGCACCGATGCACGGGTCAATGTCGTGGTTCAAGATCTCTACGAAAAATATCCCACTGTCGCAGCTTTGGCCGGGGCGGAGGAAGACGATATCGAAGCCATTGTAAGACCCTGCGGACTTGGGCGAAGCAAAGCCAGGGACATCTGCGCCTGCATGAAAATACTTCACGAGGAATACCAGGACAAAGTCCCGGAGGATTTTGATACGCTGCTAAAGCTCCCCGGTGTGGGGCGCAAAAGTGCCAACCTGATCATGGGAGATGTCTTTGGAAAGCCGGCTATCGTAACCGATACCCATTGTATCCGTCTTACAAACCGCATGGGACTGGTGGACAATATCAAAGAACCAAAGAAAGTTGAAATGGCTCTCTGGAAGATCATTCCTCCGGAAGAAGGAAGCGATTTCTGCCACCGGCTGGTTATGCATGGGCGAGATATCTGTACCGCCAGGACAACCCCTCACTGTGACCGCTGCTGCCTTTCCGCAATCTGTGAAAAGATTGGCGTGCAGCCAAAACGCTAATCAGAACCAAATCGCAGCACCAGGCATTGTGTGCGCATGAAATGTGAAGCAATGCATGAAATCCGTTGGGAGCAAACTCTATTTGACCCCGGCATCACATCAAACAAAACTGGAGGAAATACATCATGAAATTCATATACCCGGCTGTTTTTCACAGGGCAGAAGACGGCTCATACACCGGTTATTTCCCGGATCTGGAAGACTGCTATGCCAGGGGCGAAACCCTGGAGGATGCCGTCGAAGATGCCAATGAGGCGGCAAACAACTGGATCACAGCAGAACTGGCAGAAGAACTTATCGATCTTCCGCCAGTATCTGAAATTTCGGATATTCCGTTAAATGAAGGAGATGTCGTTCGGAACATCGCTGTCACCATACGTTTCTACGAAGGCTGGGACGAATGAACGAGAATCCTCTTTGAGATTCGCGATTTAGCGGCAAGGGAGTATCCGGGGTTTCCCGCTTATCATCCTAAATCCGGATCAACTCGTACTGATCTGTCCCGAGTCCGATTTTTACTGCATGTTCTATGCAGGTCTGCCATTCCGCATCCGGATGGGTCATGAAGAAATGATCCTTGTGCCCATGATCATGTTCGCAGCAGTCCAGGGCTTCCCGGATATTATCATCCAGAATACTTCCATTCATCACCGGCATCTTATTGCAAAGGTCTGCGCAGGCTTTGTCCAAAGCAACCGGATCAAAGGATGCCAGCATTCCTACGTTCGGAATGATCGGGATGTCATTTTCTGCATGACAGTCACAGTTCGGAGATACATCACAAATCAAAGATACATGGAAACAGGGACGGTCTTTGCATACTGCAAGTGCATATTCCGCCATTTTACAGTTCAGAGACTTGATGGAATCACTGTGTTCTGCAGAAATTGCATCCTTCGGGCAGATGGCAAGGCATCGTCCGCATCCCACGCATTTGTCATGTTCGATCACTGCTTTCTTATCTGTGATCTGCGGCGCATCGTGGGCGCAGATCTTTTTGCAGGCACCACAGCCCACGCACGATTCCGGATCCACATTTGGTTTTCCATCGCAGTGCTGCTCCATTTTGCCGGCCCGTGATCCGCATCCCATACCAATGTTTTTCAATGTCCCGCCAAAGCCGGCCATCTCATGCCCCTTAAAATGTGTCAGGGACACAAATACATCTGCATCCATAATGGCATGTCCGATCTTTGCCTCTTTTACATACTCTCCATTGATCGGAACCAATGTTTCGTCTGTCCCCTTCAGTCCATCCCCGATCAGTACATGACATCCGGTCTGCAATGGTGAAAACCCATTCACGTATGCAGTTTCCAGATGATCCAGAGCGTTCTTACGACTTCCGACATACAATGTATTGCAATCTGTCAGGTATGGTTTTCCTCCCAGCTCTTTTACATAATCTGCTACAACCTTCGCATAATTCGGTCGAAGAAATGCAAGATTTCCATATTCCCCAAAATGAATCTTGATGGCAGCATATTTCTCTTCAAAATCAATACTCTCGAATCCCGCTGTCTTCATGAGGCGGTGCAGCTTCTGAAGAAGATTTTCATGAGGCGTTGCCTTAAATGTTGTGAAATAAACCTTTGCATTTTCCATATTCTGTTCCTTTCTTATTCAACTTCATGATTTTTATTTCCCGTAGTTTTTCTTATCCATGTATTCTTCCCGGAGAAGGATTTTTCCCTCTTTCAGAGTTGCAGGCACATCTATGATCCTTTGGTTTTCCGAACCGCGGAATCTTATGGCAAGACTTTTCTGTTCTTCAGAAAACCTGCCATCCACCAGCACATCGATCATTCCAAGGATCTCCCTGGCTTCCGGAATATTAGCGCGGGATTCTTTCTCTCCGATAAGTTCCTCTATGGTAAAGCCTGTGTACATCCAGATCGTTTTGTCCGGTATTTCCGCCCGTACCTTCTGAATCACCGGAATCAGTTCTTTTTGATTCTCCGGTTCAAAGGGTTCTCCGCCGAGAATCGTCAGGCCTTCTATATGAGACGGACGCAGGGAATCCAGCAATTCCTCCATGGTATCTTTCGTAAATTCCTGCCCATACTGAAAGTCCCAGGTATGCTGGCTGAAGCAGTTCTTGCAATGGTTTCTGCAGCCGGACACGAACAAAGATACTCTTACGCCCGGACCGTTCTCAATGCTGAATTTCTTGATATTTCCATAATGCATTTTACTATCCTCTTTGCTTCTGTACTTAATAATCTGTCTTGTGATAGAAACGTCCATTGATATAATCCGTCTTTATAATATTCACAAAAGCCTGCGGATCGATCTCATGAACTTTTTTTACCAATATCTTTGCTTCCTCTCTGGAAACAACGGAGTAGATCATATTCGTGATGGTCCCGCTGTAGCACCCTTCTCCGGCAAAACGGGTGGCACTGTGATGTGTGATCTCGGCGATTGCCGCATATACCTCCCCGGGATACTGCGTAACAATGAATAATGTATGTTTTTTATATCGCTGGTGCAATGTCTGTACCACCTGCGTTGAAGTAAACTGGAAAATAATAGAATACAATGCTTTTTCCCAGCCGAACAAAATGCCCGCAATGATCAGGATCACGGCATTTGCAATAAAAATGTAATTCCATATATCACGGCCATATTTTTCCGAGAAATAAATTGCAATAAAATCCGTACCCCCGCTGCTGGTATTACCAATCAGGCAGAGACTCACCGTCATACCGTTGATAATTCCTCCAAACAGACATGTCAGCATCGAATCATAAGTAATGGGCTGAACCGGAATCAGATCGACCAGAAAGCCGGAAAGAACAATAACGCATACGGAACTTAATGTAAACTTCTTTCCAATGAATTTCAGCTGCTTGAAACTGTAAAGCGTGGTGCGTATAGAACTTGCCGTGCGTTGCTTTAAGTATGG
>JABUSW010000083.1 GCA_021443885.1 Blautia sp. | reverse complement strand
CCTCCAGTTCCAGACCTTCATGGCTGATATGCCATAAGTTGCGGTCACGGCTGTAACTGTGGCTCGTATCAAATGGCAGATCGATTCCGTGAGCCTTACAGAACTCGATTTCATCTTCACGGGATTGCATAGTCCAAAGGTCCGTCATGCGCCATGGAGCGATGATCTTCAGATCCGGGGCCAGCGCCTTTACTCCTAGCTCAAAACGAATCTGGTCATTGCCCTTACCGGTTGCACCGTGGCAGATCGCGGACGCTCCTTCCTTGCGGGCGATTTCCACAAGTTTTTTGGCGATTGCCGGACGCGCCATGGACGTGCCGAGAAGGTATTCGTTCTCATATACAGCGCCTGCTTCTACACATGGCATAATATACTCATCACAAAACTCATCCACGATATCCTCAATATATAATTTCGAGGCACCGGAAAGCTTTGCTCTTTCATCCAGCCCGTCTAACTCGTTTCCCTGTCCGCAGTTTACACAGCAGCAGATTACTTCGTAATCAAAATTTTCTTTCAGCCATGGAATCAGGGCTGTGGTATCCAGTCCGCCTGAGTAAGCAAGAACAACTTTTTCTTTCATAATATATATCCTCCTGTGTTTTCCTTGTCATTAACATGGGATAATATACAACATTTTTTATAAATATGCAACAGGAAGATGAAAAAAACAAAAATAATAATATGCATCAAAACCGTATAAATATGCGAAAAATCGAAGAAATAACCGGAAAAAACGCATAGTTATAAAAAGAAATGAATGGAAAAATCATGTTGCATATTATACATTGGAGATGTATAATCTATTCATCGCGGTCGGAGAGGCTCCGATCTGCAGAATAATATGGAATGACTGGAGTACTCCAGTGAGGAGACAGATAATGATAAAAGCAGGAATAATTGGTTCCACAGGATATGCGGGATCGGAGATCGTCCGACTGCTGCTGGGACATAAAGAAGTTGAGATCGTATGGTATGGATCCAGAAGCTATGTTGATAAAAAGTATGCGGAAGTGTATCAGAATTTCTTTCAGATCGTGGATGCAAAATGCCTGGATGATAACATGGCTGCATTGGCAGAGGCAGTGGATGTGGTTTTTACTGCCACTCCCCAAGGGCTGTGTGCTTCCCTGGTAAATGAAGAAATTTTATCAAAAACGAAAGTGATAGATCTCAGTGCAGATTTCCGTATCAAGGACGTGAAGAAGTATGAAGAATGGTATGGAATCAAGCATAACGCACCGCAGTATATTGAAGAAGCAGTTTACGGACTATGCGAGATCAATCGTGAAGAGGTGAAGAAGGCACGCCTTATTGCAAATCCGGGATGCTATCCAACCTGCTCCACATTAAGTGTTTATCCCCTGATCAAAGAAGGGATGATCGATCCGTCTACGGTGATCATAGATGCGAAATCCGGTACTTCCGGGGCGGGCCGCGGAGCGAAGCTGGATAACCTCTATTGCGAAGTCAATGAAAACATTAAAGCTTACGGCGTGGCAACACATCGCCATACGCCTGAGATCGAAGACCAGCTGGGATATGCCTGTGGTCAGGAAGTGCGGATCAGTTTTACACCGCATCTGGTTCCTATGAACCGGGGGATTCTGGTGACGGCGTATGCCTCTTTGATAAAAGAAGTGACTTATGAGGAAGTAAAAGCAATATACGACAAGTATTATAATAATGAAAGATTTGTCCGCGTATTGGAAAAAGATGTCTGTCCGCAGACAAAATGGGTGGAAGGCAGCAACTATGTGGATGTGAACTTTAAGATCGATCCAAGAACGAATCGTGTGATCATGATGGGGGCAATGGATAATCTGGTAAAAGGCGCAGCCGGTCAGGCCGTGCAGAATATGAATCTGATGTTTGGATTTGATGAAGCAGAGGGTCTTCTTGGGATTCCCATGTTTCCGTAAACACAACCTTATCAAACATCATCTGTACAAAAGGAGAGAATCATGAGAGAGATAACAGGTGGCGTAACGGCTGCGAAAGGATTTCAGGCAGCAGCTGCTGCAGCACAGATTAAATACAAAGACCGAACCGATATGGCAATGATCTACAGCGAGGTTCCCTGCGTGGCGGCAGGTACTTTTACGACCAATATTGTAAAGGCTGCCCCGGTAAAATGGGATCAGGATGTGGTTTATCATCACGAAAAGGCACAGGTGGTGGTGTGCAACAGCGGCATTGCAAATGCGTGTACAGGCGCAGAGGGATACGGTTACTGCAGACAGACTGCCGATGCAGCGGCAGCGGCTCTGGATATTCCGGCTGAAAGTGTCCTGGTGGCATCTACCGGTGTCATCGGTATGCAGATTCCCATTGACCGCATTGCAGATGGCGTAAAGGCAATGGCTCCCAGGCTTAGCGGGACCGTTGAGGCGGGAACGGAAGCTGCAAAGGCCATTATGACAACGGATACGGTAAAGAAGGAAGTCGCGGTCGAGATTGAAATCGGCGGCAGAACGGTTACCATTGGAGGTATGTGCAAGGGCTCCGGGATGATTCATCCCAATATGTGCACGATGCTGGGATTCTTGACAACAGATGCTGCAATTTCCAAGGAGCTGCTTCAGAAGGCATTAAGTGAAGACATTAAGGATACATTCAATATGGTATCTGTCGATGGAGATACTTCCACGAACGATACGGTGCTTCTGCTGGCAAATGGTATGGCAGGCAATCCGTTGATCGATCAGGAAGGCGAAGATTACGAGGTCTTTTGCAAAGCTTTGAATTTCATTAATACCACACTTTCCAGGAAGATCGCAGGCGACGGGGAAGGCGCAACTGCTCTTTTTGAGGTGACCATTTTAGGGGCCGAAAGCAAAGAACAGGCGGTTACACTGGCAAAATCCGTAGTAACATCCTCCCTGACAAAAGCAGCCATTTATGGACATGATGCGAACTGGGGACGCATTCTCTGCGCCATGGGATACTCCGGAGCACAATTTGATCCGGAGAAGGTGGACCTTTATTTCGAAAGCGCTGCCGGAAAGATCAAAATCATTGAGAATGGTGTGTCCACCGGATATAGTGAAGAAGAAGCTACAAAGATTTTATCGGAAGAGGCTGTAACGGCGATCGCGGACATAAAGATGGGCGACTGCACAGCTACTGCATGGGGATGCGATCTTACGTATGATTATGTTAAGATCAACGCAGACTACCGCAGCTGATGAGAATAAGAATTAGATGAGGAGTGATGAACGTGGTGAATCAGGCGTTACTGGATAAGGCAGAAGTTCTGATCGAGGCTCTGCCCTACATTCAGCGATTTAACAGAAAAATCGTAGTGATCAAATATGGCGGAAGCGCCATGCTGGATGACGAGCTTAAGAAAAATGTCATTGAAGATGCTGTTTTGTTAAAACTGGTAGGTTTTAAACCCATCATTGTGCATGGAGGAGGAAAGGAGATCAGCCGTTGGGTATCCAAGGTCGGGATGGAGCCGCAGTTTATTAACGGACTTCGGGTGACGGACAAAGAAACCATGGAGATTGCGGAAATGGTTCTTGCGAAAGTCAACAAAGAACTGGTTGCAATGGTGCAGTCTCTTGGGGTGAAGGCCGTTGGAATCTGCGGAAAAGACGGCGGTTTGCTGAAATGTGAGAAAAAGCAGGTGGATGGCGGTGACATTGGTTTTGTTGGAGAAGTGACAGAAGTGAACCCAAAAGTGCTGTATGACCTGCTGGAAAAAGATTTTCTTCCCATCGTATATCCGATCGGTTACGATAATCGGTTTGAAACCTATAATATCAATGCAGACGATGCTGCCTGTGCCATTGCAGAGGCGATGAAAGCGGAAAAGCTTGCCTTCCTGTCTGACGTGGAAGGGGTATACAAGGATAAGGATGATCCGGAAAGCCTTATTTCGGAGCTTTACGTACACGAAGCCGAAGATCTGATCAAAGAAGGCTATGTTGGCGGCGGCATGATACCAAAGCTGAAAGGCTGCATCGATGCTATTGAAAATGGTGTGAACCGTGTACATTTGCTGGATGGAAGAATTCCGCACAGCCTTTTGCTGGAAATCTTTACAAACAAAGGGATTGGGACAGCCATTCTCAGAGATGAGGGGGACAAGTACTATTATGATCATGAATAAACAGATGGCAGATGCCGAGCTTAGCATTCTGCATACATATAACCGCTTTCCGGTTGTTTTCGAACATGGAGAGGGATGTTATCTTTATGATTCCGAAGGGAAAAAATACCTTGATTTTGCAGCAGGCATTGCAGTAAATTCATTGGGTTATCACTACCCGGGTTATGACGAAGTACTGAAAGGGCAGATCGATAAGCTGATGCACATTTCCAATCTGTATTATAATGAGCCCATCATCGCAGCAGGCGCAAAGCTTGTGGAAGCTTCGGGAATGGCGAAGGTGTTTTTTACCAACAGTGGAACCGAGGCAATCGAAGGTGCTTTGAAATCCGCAAAAAAATATGCATATACCAAAACCGGCCATGCAGATCACGAGATCATTGCCATGAACCACTCTTTCCATGGGCGAAGCATAGGGGCATTATCTGTGACAGGTACCGCACATTATCGTGAGCCCTTTGAGCCTTTGATGGGCGGTGTGAGATTTGCGGACTTCAATGATCTGGAAAGTGTCAAGGCGCAGATCAATGAGAAAACCTGCGCAGTCATTACCGAAGTGGTCCAGGGAGAAGGCGGCATTTATCCTGCAGCAGCGGAGTTCCTGCAGGGTCTTCGGCAAATCTGTGACGAGAAGGATATCTTGCTGATCTTTGATGAGATCCAGTGTGGTATGGGGCGTACCGGACATTATTTCGCATGGCAGGATTATGGCGTACAGCCGGATATCATGACCTGTGCGAAAGCACTGGGATGCGGGGTTCCGGTAGGGGCGTTTGTATTGAATGAAAAGGCTGCAAAAGCCTCTTTGGAACCAGGTGATCATGGTACGACTTATGGCGGAAATCCATTTGTCTGTGCAGCGGTCAGCAAGGTATTTGATATTTACCGGCAGGAGCGGATCCTGGAGCATGTGCAGGAACTGACGCCATATCTGGAAGAGAAGCTGGAGATGCTGGCAGCAAAACATGACTGTGTACAGACAAGAAGAGGAAAAGGCTTTATGCAGGGGCTTGTGATTACCGGGCGGCCGGTAGGAGAAGTTGTAAAGAAAGCTCTGGCAGAAGGGCTTCTGGTAATTTCGGCAGGAAAGGATGTGCTTCGTCTTGTTCCGCCTCTTATTATTACCAAGGAGCACATCGACGAGATGGCGGAGATTCTGGAACGTTGTCTGAAATGAGGAAATATTTAAAATATCTATTGTAAAAAAGTAAAACTTTCGTTAAAATAATAACTGGTATGTTATAAAGTCGGCCGGGGCTTTGCGGACAGGAGCAAAGGTGTCGGACAAAGATGAAAAGTCATTTAAAACATATTAGGAAGCCAATATTTGTATGTGTTCTGTTTTCAGTGCTGCTGGCAGGCATATGTGGATGTGCCGGGAAGAGTGAAACTTTTCTGTTGGAGAATTCAGATCTTACACAGGAGACTGTGTTTTCGGATGCTGATTCGGAGAAAGGTGCGGAAGAAGATATTTCCACAGGAGAGACTGCAGCAGAAGATACAACAGAAACAAAGGAACGACCGGAAACAGAAATATATGTGGATGTTTGCGGAGCTGTTCAAAATCCGGGAGTGTATAAGCTGAAAGAGGGAAGCCGTGTGTTTGCTGCCATTGAAGCTGCGGGAGGCTGTAACGAAGACGCACAGCTGGCAGCCATCAATCAGGCGATGCCGCTCACAGACGGACAGCAGATCTATGTATATTCCGTCTTTGAAGCCACGGAACAGATAATTACAGGGGTGTTGCCGCAGGAGAATGGTTTCCTGCCGGAGTCCGGTGGGAAGGTGAATCTGAATACGGCGGATGAAGCTGTGCTGGCAACATTAAGCGGAATCGGACCATCAAAAGCAAGGGCGATTCTCGCTTACAGAGAGGAACATGGAAGTTTTTCTGCCATAGAAGAGTTAATGGAAGTTCCGGGTATCAAAGAAGGTACCTACTTAAAGATCAAGGATGATATTACGACAGATTAAGGAGAACGATATGGGTAAGAAAGTATTGGTTGTTGACGACGAAAAGCTGATTGTGAAAGGAATCCGCTTCAGCCTTGAACAGGAAGGCATGGAAGTTGACTGCGCATACGATGGAGAGGAAGCTGTAGAGAAGGCGAAAGAGACGAAATATGATATCATTCTGCTGGATCTGATGCTCCCGAAGATAGATGGCCTGGAAGTGTGTCAGCAGATTCGTGAGTTTTCCAATGTGCCCATCGTAATGCTTACGGCAAAGGGCGAAGATATGGACAAGATCCTTGGTCTGGAATATGGTGCAGATGATTATATCACGAAACCATTCAACATTCTCGAAGTAAAGGCCCGTATCAAAGCGATCATGCGTCGTGCGAATACGGAGCATGAAGAAAAGGAAAAGGCAAAGACCATTGAAGTCGGAGACCTTCGTATGGACTGTGAAGGACGCCGCGTCTTTATCGCAGGAAAGGAAATCAACCTGACGGCGAAGGAATTTGATGTTCTGGAGCTTCTGGTATTCAATCCGAACAAGGTATACAGCAGAGAGAATCTGCTGAACATAGTATGGGGATATGAGTATCCGGGAGATGTTCGAACAGTTGATGTGCATATCCGTCGTCTTCGCGAGAAAATTGAGGCGAATCCCAGTGAGCCAAGATATGTACACACCAAATGGGGTGTAGGATATTACTTTCAGGCTTAGTGTATGAAAGGTGCAAACTTTGTTAAAAGTCTGCGATTTCGTATTCTGATCATTCTGATTATTCTGGGAAATGTACCGGGGGTCTTTGTAATGCAAAGCAGCCTTACGAATTTCAGAAACAGAGCCATAGAGATTCGTAAGGAAGAAGTGAAAGAGCAGTGTGAGATTTTCGGGAACCTGTTAATCAAAGAGAACTATTTGTATGACTCCAGCTCACCTATTGTCGATAGTAAGCTGGAGTTATTCTCTAATGTGTATAAAGGAAGAGTTCTGGTTGTAGACAGGGATTTCAGGATTATTAAGGATACTTATAATGCAGACGAAGGAAGATTTCTGGTAACACCGGAAGCGGTTCGATGTTTCAGAGGACAAAATGAATCAACATTCGACAAAAAGACATGGATGATAACGAATATTTCGCAGATCAAGAGCCCAGATGTAAAACAATTGCAGGGGATCATGGTATTGGTGGCGTCCTGTACGGATGTGAAGAATACGCTTCTTCAGATGAAACAGAAATATTTGCTCATTCTGGGGCTCATTCTGATAATGTCTATTCTGCTTGGCATTGTGTTATCCGGGGTGCTGGTGAAGCCCTTTGCCAGTGTTACAAAATCGATTGAAGACGTGACCGACGGTTATCAGAATGAAGCCATTCTCGTTTCGGACTATACGGAAACGAAACTGATTACGGAGGCATTTAATAAAATGCTGACTCGTATGAAGATTCTGGATGACTCCAGACAGGAGTTTGTCTCCAACGTGTCTCATGAGTTGAAGACCCCTATGACTTCCATGAAGGTTCTGGCAGATTCACTGGTTGGGCAGCAAGGGGTGCCGGAAGAGCTTTATCAGGAGTTCCTTACAGATATTACGGCAGAGATCGACCGGGAAAATGAAATCATTACGGATCTTCTTTCTTTGGTAAAGATGGACAAAAAGGCCGCAGATATCAATGTGAAACGGAGAAGCATCAACGAAGCATTGGAGTCCATTCTCAAACGTTTGAGGCCGCTTGCGGAAAAGCGCAACATTTCTCTGATTCTGGATTCCTTCCGACCGGTTGAGGCAGACGTCGATGAATTGAAGTTTACGTCTGCCATAGGGAATCTTGTGGAAAACGGCATTAAATACAATGTTGATGACGGATGGGTACGGGTTACGCTGGATGCAGACCACAATGATTTTTATGTTACTGTAGCCGATTCCGGACTGGGTATCCCGGAAGATTCCATTGAACGTATTTTCGAGCGTTTTTACAGAGTGGATAAATCCCATTCACGAGAGAATATCAGTGGAAGCGGGCTGGGACTTGCCATAGCCAGAAGCTCCATTGTCATGCATCACGGAACGATCAAGGTTGTCAGCAAAGAAGGCGAGGGAACTACTTTTACGGTAAAGATTCCTTTGTCTTATATTCCATAGGAGGTGCATGATGAAAGAGAAAAGGACTCTGTTTTTTCTGCGGATATGCTTTGTACTCTTAGGGCTGATATGGATCTGTCCTTTTGTATATGGAGAGGAGTCCGGAGATTCACAGGAGGAATTCCGGCATTACTATCTGAGCGGAGACGAGACGACTCTGGAGAGTGACCGGTATAAACCGCAGGAAAGCAATCCGGATCATATAATTATGGAGCTGATCGATTATCTGAATGAACGGACGGCTCCTGTTGGAAAGGTTTCTTTACTGGAAGAAGGCGTTGCGATCGAATCTTATAAAATCGATCAGAATTGTCTGGGTATCACTTTTAACAGGAAGTATTCTCAGATGAGCCGTGTCCGGAGTTCACTTCTGAACCTTGGACTTGTGAAGACCTTTCTGCAGGTTCCCGGTGTAGAATCTGTTGAGATATACTCTGATGAAGGGGGGATTCTGGATGTAAAGGGGAACCTTATTGGTGAGTTGAACCAGGATTCTTTTGTAGAACTGAATGGTTCTACGGTGGATACTTATAATTACGATACCTTTTCGTTGTATTTCGCAGACAGTTCCGGAAAGAAGCTTGTGCAGGAACAGCGAAGCGTGTATTATAAGAAAAGCCTTCCGAAAGAAAAAGTTATTATGGAGCAGCTGGCGAAAGGCCCCATGGAAAAGGATCATTATCCGGTGCTTGCGGATAAGACATCCGTGATCAATATATCAATTTCTGACCGCATCTGTTACATTTTCCTGAACCGGGCATTTCTAAAGAAGATACCGGAGGTTACGGAAGACGTTCCCATTTATGCCATTGCAAATTCCATTATTTCCGCCGGGAATGCAGATCGCATCCAGATTCTGGTGGAAGGGGAAGAAGATGCTGTTTTTGGTGAGACCATGCAGCTATATCATTTCTATGGCTGGAGTGACAGCCTGATCAAGACAGAGGAGGATGATAATCTCTGAACAAAAGACCTATGTGTCTGCTGTGTCTGTTTTTGACGATATTGATGATCCTGCTTCAGGCAAGCGGTATTCCTGTTATCACCGGAACATCGCTTCCTGAAGAACTGGAGACCTGGCTTACAGGGGAAGAACAGGTTACCATCAGTGGAGAAGTTGAGTATTGTCGTAAAACAGAAAAGTCTGTTTCTATCTATCTGAATCACGCATATCTGATCTATCGATCAAAACCCGTTTCCGTGAAAAATGTAATTGTATATTTAAAGAATGATACGAAAGTTCCGTCAGGAACTCTTATTTGTGTGTCCGGAAAACTGGAAAAGATTCCTGTACCGGGAAATCCGGGGCAGTTTGATTACCGACAGTACCAGGCCAGCCGTCATGTTTACTACCAGATGCGGGATGCTGCTATCGAAAAGCAAAGTGCATCTTACAGCCGGATCCGGACGTGGATCTATCAGCTCAAAGATCGTGTCATATCCTATTACGAGGAAAATGCAGGGACGGATGCGGGTTTCTTTGAAGCAATGGTGTTAGGTTCCAAACAAAACATGGAGACGGAAGATACTCTGCGCTTCCAGATGGCGGGGATTCTGCATCTTCTGTCGATCTCCGGCCTTCATATGAGTCTTATCGCCCTGGGGCTTTACAATTTCCTGAAGAAATGCAGAATCGGAACCTGGGGAGCGGTCATTCTGACACTTCTGGTTCTTTTGCCGTATGGAATCATGACAGGGAGTTCTGTTTCTGTTCTGCGGTCCATGAGTATGGTGCTTCTCTTGCTGGCGTCCAAGGTTCTGGGAAGGATCTATGACCTGCAGACGGCAATGGCTTTCTCTGCCATATTGATTCTGATGGAAGCGCCGGCAAATCTTTTTAATGCCGGATTTCTGCTTTCCTTTGGAGCTGTCTTCGGAATCAGTGTAATTGCACCCGTCCTGGAAGAAATCATGGATGTTCAGAAGATGTCCGGCTTTCGGAAGTGTATTGCGAAAACCTTCGTATCTACAGCGGCAATACAAGGATTCATGCTGCCGGTCCAGTTGTATTTCTATGGAGAAATATCGATATCCGGTATTTTTCTGAATCTGCTGGTAATTCCCACAGCGGGATGCGTACTGGGCAGCGGAGTGGCCGGCGCATTGATCGGTTTCCTGGAAATAGTTCCGGAAACGATTCCTTTGAAAAGGATATTCATGTATCCCGGCAGAATACTTCTTCATATTTATATGTGGCTGGGCGAATTATTTGCGCAGATTCCCTTTTTCAATTGGATTCCCGGGGCACCAAAACTCTGGCAGATCGTTTTTTACTACGTTATGGCGGCACTGGTCATTATCGGAGGTGTTTGCCTGCGAAGAAGAGGTGGAGGAAGATGGAAGTCCGTTGCAGTAAAAAAGATAACCCCCTGGATACTATTTCTGGGGTGGATACTGGGCATTGCAGTGTTGGGAATCCGACTGAAACCGGAGCTGCGCATCACCTGCATGGATGTGGGGCAGGGAGACGGAGCAGTGGTCCAGACTGCAGAAGGAAGCTGCATATTGATAGATGGAGGAAGCTCCGATCAAAAGGAACTGGGACGTTATCGTCTCCTGCCCTTTCTGAAGAATCAGGGGATTCACAGGATTCATGGAATCGTGCTCTCCCACTTCGACAGCGACCATATCAGCGGTATTCTGGAACTATTGTACTATATATCCAGACACCTGACTTCCATACGAGTCGAACGAATTATTCTACCGGATCTTGCCGGATTGCCGGAGACAGGGCAGGAACTGCTGGAACTGGCAAAACAATGCAGCATACCGGTGGTATACGTAAAGCAAGGTGATACCCTTCGGATCGGTCGACAGCAGGAACTTCATCTCCACGTACTGTCACCGGAGAAAAAAACCGATGTAATATCCGGCGCAGCGGAAACTGCCAACGACGCCAGCCTTGTCTGCCAATTGATATATCAGAATTTCACGGGACTGTTTATGGGAGATGCTTCTATGGAGCTGGAGGAAACTCTGATGCCATTGCTTTCCCGGGTGGATTTTCTGAAAGTGGGACACCATGGCTCCAAATACTCCTCTGGTGAGGCCTTTCTGGAAAAAATCAAACCAATGGCAGCGGTGATCTCCTGCTCTTCCGTGAATCGCTACGGACACCCTCATCAGGAAACTCTGGACCGCCTGGAACAGACAGGCACATCTGTTTATCGTACTGACCGGGACGGGGCCGTGACACTGGATTATAGAGATGGAGCATTATCCGCTTCAGGTTATCTGCATAACAGATAGTTGCAAAGTTGGCCAGGGTGTCAAAAGTGCTTACGGATTTCATGGGGGCCCTTCCCCACTTCATCCTCATTGTGGGACGTGTCAATAACACATTCTCCCACTCATGTGCAAGCACATCGTGGGAAACGTGTTTTGACACTGTGATCAAAGTTGCGTTTGTCAAATCTCGAATTTCCCTGTATACTGAGGTTTATCAGGTACATCTGTGCTTTGATGGACCATTAACGCTGGTGATAAACGGAGGTGGAGATCAGAAGTGTCCGATAGTAAGAATAAAAGCTTTATCAATCGATTTAACAGCATCCAAAGCGTCATTTTTTTTGCACTGTCTACCATCGTTTTGTTAACTGTTCTCATCAGCACCACGGTTTCCGTGCGTTCTACCGATAAGGCGATCATCGACAATTCTACAGAATATACCCAAAAGATCATACGGCAGATGAATGACAGTATCGATTCATACATTAACTACATGAATACATGGGCAACGGTGATTTCCCAGAACACCGATGCGCAGCGGTATCTGGAAAGCAGCGGAGAAGTCGACGAAGAATGCAGACAAAGGCTGCAGGATATGTTTGAAGCCTTCCTGAAAAGCAGGGAAGATATCCGCAACGTGGGTATTGTGGGAACGAATGGCTGCTCCTACATCAATTCTTCTGAACAGTCACAGAATTCCTGGCTGCAGCTGGAAAGTCAGGACTGGTATCGGAATGCTTTGTCCACGGAGGGGACGGTGCTGACTTCATCTCATGTGCAGCATATCGTAGAAGGAGAACGCCCCTGGGTAATCACCGTAAGTCAGAGAATCAGCGGTGATGATAACAAGGCGTTGGGAGTTGTATTTATCGACCTGAATTACCGTGTTATCAAGGAGCTGTGTGCACAGAACAACATTGGTGAAAAGGGCTATATTTATATACTGGATCAAACCGGAGGAATCGTCTACCATCCCCAGCAGAATCAGCTGTACAATGAATTACAGACGGAAAACACAGAATTGGTGCAGAATTCTGCGGACGAAAGTGTTACGGTGGGAATCGGAAAGAATAAGAAGGAGTATATGATTTCACATTCCAATACTACCGACTGGTCTGTTGTAGGCTGTCTGAACCTGTCGGAACTCTTAAGAAACAGTCGGGATGCTCAGAAAAGCTATGTGCTCACAGCGGTGCTTCTGGTAGCAGCGGCGTTGATCCTTTCCGGATATATATCCCGCCAGATCACACTGCCGATTCAGAAGCTGAGAGATTCTATGGTGCGGGTGCAGCAGGGGGATTTCAGCGGTTCGGATCTGGAAGTACCGGCAAAGAATGAAATCGGGAGTCTTACAAATTCTTTCAATGTAATGAAGCATCGTATCTCGGATCTGATGGAACAGAATGTCCGGGAACAAAAGGAAAAGAGAAAAATCGAGCTTCATGCTTTGCAGTCTCAGATCAATCCGCATTTTCTGTACAATACATTGGACTCCATTATCTGGATGGCGGAGGGCAAAAAGAATGAGGAGGTAGTGATCATGACGGCTTCTTTGGCAAGATTGCTTCGCCAGAGCATTGGTAATGAGAATGAGGTTGTGCCGATACAGCAGGAAATTGAATATGTGCGCAGTTACCTGACCATTCAGAAAATGCGATACAAGGATAAACTGGAGTTTCAGATCGATGTATCGCCGGAGATCCTCAGCAGGAATATTATCAAGCTGGTGCTTCAGCCTATCGTGGAGAATGCCATTTATCATGGAATCAAATATAAGGAAAGCAGGGGGCTGCTTGAGATTCGCGGCTACCGGGAAAAAGAATGCATTATCATTGAAATCTCCGATGATGGTATTGGGATTCGTGAAGAAGTGCTGAAAAATATTTATGAACGGCATAAGGTCAATTACCGTTCCAATGGTGTGGGCGTGTATAATGTGCAGAAGCGCTTACAGCTGTATTACGGAAATGAATACGGAATTACCTATCGCAGTGAACCGCAAATGGGAACAACAGCAATCATCAGGATTCCGGCAAATCCATCCGGACAGGAGGAAAAACGTGAAACGGTTTAGCGTAAAAATGATATTGGCAATGCTGTGCGGTGTGTCGCTTATCGCTGTGGTGGTATGGTTCGCGGATGCCAATAAAAAGACGGATGCAAATGACTATAAATTCATATACATTCCAAAGACAGAAGATGCAACCAATGATTTCTGGACCTCCTTGATCGAAGGAACCAAAAGTGCTGCCAAGGAATGCAATGTGGAGCTGGAAGTGATCGCTCCGGAAAGCGAACTGAACTATTTGCGTCAAAATGAGATCCTGCAGGAAAGCATCGATAAAGTACCAAATGCGATCCTGATTTCACCCAGCAGCTTTACAGAGTCACAGGAGCTGTTGAAGCAGGCAAAGGAAAAAGGAATCATGGTGACGTACATCGATTCCTATACCCAGGAACACATTCAGGATCTGATCGTGGCGACGGATAACCTGGAAGCCGGCAGAAAACTGGGAGAGTATACCAAAACGTTTCTGGAGAAAGGTTCACAGATTGCTATCATCGGACACGTAAAAGGCGTGTCTACAGCCATGGAGCGAGAAGAAGGCTTTCGGGAGGGACTGGGAGAATTCGAAGGAAATCTGGTGGATGTGGTTTTCTGTGATTCGAATTTTGATAAGGCTTATGAGCTGGCCTGCGATCTGATGGAACGATATCCGGAGCTGAAGGTGATCGCCGGTCTGAATGAGTATTCTGCAGTAGGAGCGGCCAGGGCTGTTCGGGACAAAGGAGTACAGGATAAGATCGTCATCGTTGGCGTTGACAGCTCTCAGGAAGCCGTTTCCATGATGGAACAAGGAGTTTTCCAGGGAATGGTGGTACAAAAAGCCTTTAAAATGGGGTATGCAGGTGTCCGGGAAACCGTAAAGCGCCTGCAGGGAGAGATGACAGAAGACAGTGTGAATTCCGGGTGCGAACTGATTACACCGGATAACATGTATGACAGTGAAATTGAAAAGTTGTTGTTCCCCTTTGAAGTGGATTGAGTATACGATAAAAGGTTAAAAATTTACGGCACCGTAAATTTTTAACCTTTTTATATAAGATTTTCCATTATCATTTGCCGCCATAGGGAATATAATGACTTTGGTTAGTATGAGTTATTATAATACGATAGGAACGGAGGGAAAAGAGTGGGAGAAGTTATCTTAACCATGAATGGCATCGACAAGGCCTTCCCCGGCGTACATGCTTTGGATCATGTAAATCTGGAGATACGCAAAGGTGAGGTACATGCCCTGATGGGTGAAAACGGAGCCGGAAAGTCCACGCTGATGAAAGTTCTCACAGGTATCTATACCAAGGATGAGGGAAGCATCGTCTACGAAGGCAGGGAAGTAG
>JABUSW010000195.1 GCA_021443885.1 Blautia sp. | reverse complement strand
AGACTTGATATCGCATTCAGCTGATATGCACAGCCATAACGGTCAAGCAGTTTTCGAATTCCACCGTAAAGCTGCTGTCCTTTTTTTTCAAGACCTGTATAAACTTCCGGATGCCCGGAAAGATATTTCAATTGTGTCAGTCCCGCTGCCATTGCTACCGGATTTCCGCTTAAGGTCCCGGCCTGATATACTTTTCCCACCGGAGCAATCATTCGCATGATTTCTTCTCTTCCGCCGTAAGCCCCTACCGGCATCCCGGCCCCTATTATTTTACCATACGTTACAATATCCGGACAGACATGAAAATACGAAGCCGCTCCTCCGAATGCCAGTCGAAATCCGGTGATCACTTCATCAAAAATCAGCAGAGCCCCGTTCTCATCACAGAGCTTCCGCAGTCCCTGCAGAAATCCTTCTTCCGGAAGCACTACACCCATATTTGCTGCCACGGGTTCCACGATGACTGCCGCCACCTGATGATCCATCTGTTCAAACAAAACACGTACACTTTCCAGGTCATTATACAGGGCTGTCATTGTATCTCCGGCGCATCCCTCTGGCACTCCTGCGCTGTCCGGTATGCCGCTTGTCATCGCACCGGACCCTGCACTTACCAGCATCGCATCAGTATGTCCATGATAACAGCCTGCAAACTTAATGATTTTATCCTTTCCGGTATAACCCCTGGCTGCACGAATGGCGCTCATCACTGCTTCGGTTCCGGAATTCACCATCCGGATCATATCCACATGAGGAATTCTTTCACAGATGAATTCCGCCATTTCAACTTCTATTCCGGTGGCGCAGCCAAAGCTCAGTCCTTTTTCCGATGCCTTTATAACGCTTTCCCGGATCTCAGGAAAATTATGACCGAGAATCATTGGTCCCCAGGAACCGATATAATCAATATATTCTCTTCCATCCGCATCGTAAACACAGCATCCGTCTGCATGATCGATAAAGCGCGGGGGCTGCCCAATGGCGCCAAATGCCCGAACCGGACTGTTTACACCTCCCGGAATACGTCGCAAAGCCCTTTCAAAGAATTCTTCCGATCTTCCCATTATCCAATTCTCCCTTCGTCCATCAGACGGGCCAGCTCTTTGGCAAAATATGAAATATAAATCTGTGCACCCGCCCGGTAAGCTCCCACCGCCATTTCCGAAATAATACGTTCCTCATCGATCCAGCCGTTCCTTGCAGCCGCTTTTACCATGGCATATTCTCCGCTTACACTATACGCTGCCACCGGCACATGCACTGCCTTTGATACTTCCGAAACCACATCCAGATAAGACATTGCCGGTTTTACCATCACGATATCCGCCCCCTCCTCAATATCAAGTAAAGCCTCTTTTATGCCCTCCCTTCTATTGTGAAAATCCATCTGATAGCTTTTCCTGTCACCGAAAGCCGGAGCAGAACCTGCCGCTTCACGAAAGGGTCCATAAAATGCAGAAGCGTATTTTACAGCATAAGACATGATAGGCTTATCCTTAAAACCGCCGAAATCCAGTTTTTCCCTGATCGCACGGACTCTTCCATCCATCATATCCGAAGGTGCCACCATGTCTGCACCAGCCTGAACGTGGGACAATGCCGTTTTCGCCAAAAGCTCCAAAGTAGCATCATTCTCAACCTCATGCCCGCAAAGAACCCCGCAATGTCCATGGGAGGTATACTCACACATACACACATCGGTAATGTAATACAGATCCGGGAAGCGCTCTTTTGCACAGACCAACGCCTTCTGAACAATGCCATCCTGCGCATAGGCACCACTCCCGCATTCGTCCTTGTGATCCGGAATCCCGAAAAGCATTACGCTTCCTACACCGGCATGCTGCAATCTCTCCAGTTCATAGGGCAGCCGGTCCACACTATACCGAAACTGTCCCTCCATGGATGGGATCTCTTCTTCAATCCCAACGCCTTCTTTGACAAACAAAGGGTAGATCAGAGACGCTTTATCCATTCTGGTTTCCCGCACCATCTTTCGTAGTACTTCTCCTCCCCGGAGTCTTCTTGGTCTTTGTATTAAGTCCATTCGTTTCTTCCTCTCATTTCTACGACCAGTTCTATCAGACTGTCAATGGTTGCTTTTTTTGCCATATATGTCTTCATTCCCAAAGCATCTGCTGCTGCTTTTGTCTGTTTTCCAATACAGGCAGCTTTTACTTTGGAATAGTTAATCCCTTCTGTGCGCTGTGCAAACCCCATTACAGTTGATGCACTGGTAAACACAACACAATCCACAGAATCACTGTCAAACTCTGCTTTCAGGTCTATCCGTTGATCGTTCGCATATTCCGTGCGATAGGTAGGTACATCTTCTACGATCGCACCTGCCCCCTCCAGAAAATGAACAAGATTCTGATTCCCGGCTTCTGCCCTCGCAATCAAAATGCGTTCTCCCGACAATACACGTTCCGAAAGCTCTTTTCCCAATGTATCACCATCATAAACGGAAGGTATCATATCCGCAAAGATTCCCTTCGCTTCCAGCTTCTTCTTTGTCCCCTCTCCCAGCACGGCAATCCGCACATCTCCCAACAGCCGGATGTCTTTTTGCCGTTTCGAAAGCTCGTCAAAGAATACATCTACTCCGGTGGGACTGGTGAAAACAATCCATTGGTAATACGCCCGGGATCCTTCCATCCTGCGGATCACCCCGTCAAGTCTGGTATTGTTCTCAACAGGCATCGTGCGAATCGACGGCAGTTCCAGCACTTCTGCTCCTTTCTCCCGCAGCTTTTGTGCCGTTTGCGAATTATAGTCCTTTGGTCTGGTCACAAGAACTCTCCATCCGGACAAGGGCAGTTTTTCATACCATGAGAATTCTTCTGCCATGGAACACACACTTCCTACCACAATAATGGCAGGTGTTTCAACCCCGTGCTGATTCACCTGCTCTTCCAGTGTGGAAATGGTTGCCACTATACGTTTTTGTCCGGCTGTCGTTCCTTTCTGCAACACGCAGGCAGGCATATCCGGATCCATACCGGCCTCTCTAAGTCCTGCCAGAATCTCCGGAAGTGCGCCAGCACCCATCAGAAACACCAGTGTTCCGCCGACTTCAACCAATGCATGAAACGGGATATACCGCTTTTCTCCGGAACGCTTATGTCCCGTAACAATATGGACCGAAGAGCAAAAATCACGATGCGTTACCGGAATCCCATTGTAGGAAGGAACCGCAATGGCAGATGTCACCCCCGGAACGATCTCGTAGGGGATATCATTCTTTACCAGCAATTCCAGTTCCTCTCCTCCGCGGCCGAATAAAAACGGGTCGCCTCCCTTCAGGCGAACCACCTTCCTTCCCTTCTTTGCTTCCTTAAGAAGAATTTCATTGATATCCCTCTGCGGCATGGTATGATGATCTGCTCTTTTGCCCACGTCGATCAGACGTGCCGTCTCAGGAATCAGCATCAGGACTCCCTGTCCGATCAGCCGGTCGTATACAACAACATCTGCCTCCTTCAGCACTTCCATTCCTTTCAAAGTGAATAAACCCACATCACCCGGACCGGCGCCCACCAGCCATACCTTTCCGGTTTTCCGTTGATCCATCTGCTCCTTCAACTGTTCTGCAAGCTGTACGCCCATCTGTATAGCCTCACAAAGCGTCCCCCGAATCTCCCCCGTGCAATAATCATCCGTCTCCTCATCATAGTATAATCCTTTTAACCACAGTTCCTCTTCCTGTACTTTCGCATAAGCGGCAGCAGGCGAAGTACATCCGCCATTCAAAGCTCTGATAAATGCCCGTTCTGCCATCGCACATGCCTTTGCCTTCGGGTCCTCGAACCCCTTCAGATACGAATAATCTTCATCCCGTCTTCCCTGTACAGCCAGAATCCCCTGTCCTGCTGCCGGCAGCATTTCCTCGGTCGTAAAGTATCTGGCAATGCGACTTTCCAACCCAAGCCTTATAAGTCCTGCTGCTGCCAGTATCAACCCGCTGTACCGGCCTTCATCCAGTTTGCGCAGTCTCGTCTGAATGTTCCCCCGGATGTTTTCCACTTTCATGTCGGGATATAATCTGCGCAGCTGCAGAGTTCGTCTTTTGCTGGAACATCCCAAAGGCTTTCCGGGATCCAGTTTCGTAATTCCTTTCGGAAGAACCAGAACATCTCTGGAATCTTCCCTTCTGGAAAATGCGATCAAAGGAAGATTTTCTGCAATCTCCATCGGCACATCTTTCAGACTGTGAACAGCCAGATGGCACCTGTTTTCCAGCAAAGCCCAATCCAGTTCTTTTACAAAGAGTCCCTTTCCGCCAACCTCATTCAAAGGGCGATCCAGTATCACATCTCCCGTTGTCTTCATGGTAAGAATCTCCACATGGAGTTCCGGATGGTTTTCCTCAATGTACGATTTTACGATCCCGCTTTGCAAAACTGCAAGTCTGCTATCTCTGCTTCCAATTATGATCTTCTTATTCATCTTTCTGATCCCCGGAAAACCTCTTCAGTGTTTTCTCTATTTCCTGTCGTACTTCCTTCGCCTTCCGGTGATTCAACCCGCTGGCAGTAACACCAACCACTACTTCATCCTGAATCACAACTCCGGGGAAATAAAAATCGCAGTTTTCATGGTCTGTTGCATTGTTGGAATAAATTCCTTCCTCTTTACAGATTTTCGAAATCTCATAGTTTACTTTCCAGTCATCCGTAGCTGCGATCACGATATATGCATCTTTCAGGTCAGAGCGCTTTACCGTTCTGAATTCTGCATGTATTTTCCCCAGCTTTACAAGCTCGATCATCTCTGCTGTCATTTTCGGAGCAATTACCGTAATATTCCTTGTAAAGTGCAAAAGCGTTTTCACACGGCGAGTCCCAACCTTTCCTCCGCCTACAACCACAACGTTACGATTTGATATATCAACATACATCGGAAAATAGGATTTATTCTTCATACAATTTCTCCAATCCGGTCACACATTCCTGAAATGTGTGTGTATTCAAGCTGTCCCTTAATCCAAACAGCAGTTTATTTATCACCTTTCCGGCTGCAGTGTTTACAGCATCGCTCAAAACATCGCGGTCATGCTCATCCAAAGGCATTTTTCGAAAAACCTTTTCCAGACGTGCATTCAGATCCCGGACTGCCTCTTCTTGAATCCACTGAATTCTCGGAACCACATCACGACAATCCATCCAATCATAGAACGCCTGCATCTGTTCCTCAATGATATACTTCGCATTCTCTATGCATTCCAATACCAGCTCGTCCTGCCCCTCTATGCGGAAGCTGTCCATATCAAGCAGCGTAATAAAAGGTACATTCTTATCCCAGGCGTATGAAGTCCCTGAAAAAGCATCGCAAAGATCCGGTTCTATATCTCTTGGAACCGCAAGGTCTATCAGCAGCAATGGTTTCTGCAGCTGCAGATTCCGAAATGCACTTTTCGTCAATGTATAGTTCGGGCTTGCAGTTGCACTGACCACCAGGTCGCAATCCGGCAGCAGATTCCATCTTTCTCCATAATCAATTCGCCTGCATCCCGTAGGAATATGAATAACACCGCTATGATACTGCCGCACCGTAACGGTAACATCGGCACCCTGTTCCTGAAGTGTCTGCGCTGCAATTTTACCCATTTCTCCGTTTCCGATCACCAGACATTTTTTTCCCCGGATCCGGTAATCATCCCTTTCCAGCCTCTTTATCACTTCATGGATCACAGAGACATTTCCATGAGGAACCGAAACTTCTGTTTTGATCCTCTTGCCCACGGTAACGGCCATCCGAAACAACACTTCGATCACATTGTCTGTGACAAAGTTCTCTCTCGCCAGGCTCAAAGCATCCTTCACCTGTTTCAGTATCTGGTCTTCTCCCAGTATCTGCGATTTCAATCCCCCTGTCAGACAAAAAAGATGCTCTACCGCATCCCGGTCCCGCCTCTCAACAAATAACCTGCGATACTCCGGCTTCCGGATATTTTTAACCTGGCATAACAGTTCATATAAAGAAATCTCCGTATCATCTTTGCTTATCCAGATTTCTGTGCGATTACAGGTCGACAGAATCAGACACCCCTGGATTCCCTGCATTTTCTTTAATTGCAGCATTGCTTCCCCGGCTTCTTTTTTCGTAAAAGAGTATAATGCGCGGATATCCAGCAGCGCTGCATTGTGATCGATTCCAATCATGGAAATAGACATCTTATAATCTCCCTGTCCCTATAGCTTTTCCCCAATTAACATCATACCTACTCATATCTGGTATGTCAATTCAAAAAGCAGCACCAGCATACCTTCCGGTATGCCGTGCTGCTTTTCACCCGCCCGCAAACCTCTTTGAGATTTACGACATGAACTTATAACAATTTCTCCAGTTTCTCCCGGATCGCAGTAATGAACTCCCTGCTGTTTAATACCACCGGATTTTCCAAAGAAGTAATAAGCGCAAGATCTTTCGTCATCTTTCCGCTTTCAATGACATCTACTGTAGCCTTTTCCAGTTTATCTGCAAACTTCATCAGTTCCGGATTTCCATCGAATTCGCCGCGCTTACGGAGAGCCCCGGTCCAGGCAAAAATGGTTGCAACCGAATTGGTAGATGTTTCCTCCCCTTTCAGGTGACGATAATAATGTCTCTGCACCGTTCCGTGTGCTGCTTCATATTCATAATAACCATCCGGAGAAACCAGAACGGATGTCATCATGGCAAGTGACCCAAAAGCAGAAGATACCATGTCACTCATGACGTCTCCGTCGTAATTTTTACAGGCCCAGATAAAACCGCCTTCCGCTTTCATCACTCTTGCAACGATATCATCAATCAGGCTGTAAAAATAAGTGATCCCGGCCTGCTCAAACTTCTCTTTGAATTCTTTCTCGAAAATCTCCTGGAACACCCGTTTAAATTCCGCATCGTATGTTTTGGAAATCGTATCCTTTGCTCCAAACCAGATATCCTGCTTTGTATCCAATGCATAATTGAAGCAGCTTCTTGCAAAGCTTTCGATGGAAGCCTGCATATTATGCATACCCATTGCAATACCCGGCTGCTCATATTCCTGTATCAAAGCTCTTGTTTCTTCGCCATTTTCTGCCGTATAAACAAGTTCAACCTTACCAGGCTTCTCTATGGACAACTCTGTATTCTTATAAATATCACCATAGGCATGACGTGCGATGGTAATAGGCTTCTTCCAGTTGCGAACGCAGGGTTCAATGCCTTTGACAACGATAGGCGCTCTGAACACGGTTCCATCCAGAATTGCACGAATCGTTCCGTTTGGACTTTTATACATTTTTTTCAGGTCATATTCCGACATACGGGCATGGTTTGGTGTGATCGTAGCGCATTTTACAGCTACGCCGTATTTCTTCGCAGCTTGTGCTGCAGCGATGGTTACCTGGTCATCCGTATCGTTACGATGAATCAGTCCCAGGTCATAATACTCGGTGTTCAGATCAATGAAGGGAAGAAGTAATTCTTCTTTGATGATGGCCCAGAGGATTCGTGTCATTTCGTCTCCATCCATCTCAACCAATGGGGTTGTCATTTTGATCTTTTCCATAATAATCTCCTCTCATGCATATACTGTTCGCATAATGCAACATTATATGCATGATTCCCTTATATGGCAAGACTTGTTTTCAGTTCAGCAGCATGACATCCTCTCCCCGGATCCCGACAGTAATCGGTTTCCCTTTATATTCGGTCATAGACACCGGTATTTTCCCGTACGCCGATCTGCAATAGGCCTCCCAGACTGTTTTCGAAATCTCCATCCGAACAGAAGCCTTTGCCCCAGGTCCGATCTTTATCATCACGATCATCCCAAAGACATCTTCCACTATTGTATCAAGAATGCATTTCACATAGGTGATTCTTCCGACCGCCCTGCTGTCCAGCCCGGTTTCTTCATATAAAACAGGAAAAATGAAATGACTTCGGACTCCGACAAAATGAACCCCCTCACAATTCTTTGTGCTGCATTTTAAAGAAATCCCCCAGTCCTTTGCATAGACCTCCTCATCACTGCGCACTTCCGCCTCCGAAATGTTCTTACATCCGGAAATATATGCCTGTGCCTTGCTGGCCGGATGATAAAACATTTCTTTAACCGGCAAGGTATCTCCGGTACAGCCCTGCTGCATGGCAGCAACTTCATCACAGATCCTGTAAATCTCTCCCCTGTCGTGAGAGACAAAAAGAACCGGATTGTGATAATTATCCAGTATCGATTTCAGTTCAAGCTCCAGCTTCCATCTCAGAAATTCATCCAATGCAGAGAACGGTTCATCCAGCATTAACAGTTCCGGTTCCGATATCAGGATTCTGGCCAAAGCCGTTCTTTGCTGCTGACCTCCGGACAATTGATCCGGATAATGATTTTCCAATCCTGTCAGATAGAAATCCTGAATGATCTTATCAACCCGTTCATAAGCTTTCGCTTTCTCTTTCCGGAATCGCCGGATTCCCATATAAATATTCTGCCGGACTGTCATGTTGGGAAAAAGTGCATAATTCTGGAATAAAAATCCCACATGCCGTTCCTGCGGTCTGCGATTGATTCTTCTCTGAGAATCAAAAAAAACCTGATCCCCGAGCCGTATGATTCCTTCATCCGGAGTATCCACGCCTGCAATACACCGAAGTGTCATGCTTTTTCCACATCCGGATTCCCCCAGAATTCCCAGAACAGGTCCTTCCGTTTCAAATTTTGCCTGAAGAACGAAGGATCCTGCTTTCTTCTTAATGTCTACATATAAATGCATAACTCCTCCGTTCATCTCTTTCGATCGTAATAGTTTCGTTCCAAAAGATTCACTGCTGATAAAACCACCGCCGAAATAACCAGATTCACCATTACCCAACGAAATGCCAATGCTTCATCGTTGGTTCTCCACAGCTGGTACACGGTAGTAGAGATCGTCGCAGTTCTGCCCGGTGTATAGCCGGCCACCATACTGGTAGCTCCATATTCACCTAACGCTCTGGCAAAAGCAAGAACAAGGCCAGCCGATATTCCTTTTTTACATGCAGGCATACGTATCCTCCAGAAAATATAGGCGTTGGACAGCCCCAGCGTCTTCCCGGCATCGGAAAGATTACGGTCGAAGCTCTCAAAGGCGCCTCTGGCCGTTCGATACATCAACGGAAAAGCCACCACGGAGGCCGCAAAAACACCGGAATACCAGGTCATTACCAGTTTGATCTGAAAAGTATCCATTATCCAGCTTCCCAAAAGTCTTTTCGGCCCTAACAAAACCAGGAGAAAATAGCCGCACACTGTTGGAGGCAGAACCATCGGAAGTGTCAGGAACACATCGAGAAGTCCCTTCAGGACCGGATTCAGTTTTGCGATATAATATGCCGCAAATATTCCGGCAAAGAACACGATCGCGCTGGAAATCAGGGCGATCCGAATGGAATTATATAAAGGAAACCAATCCATTGCTCCTTCCTCCCCTATATCTTCAAGTGGTTTCTCCGCCTGCACCGGAAGTGGTAATATTAGATTATCGGCTCCGCCTGTGTATCACTCCTCCAATACGGTAAATCCCACATTTTCAAAGATTTTACCACATTCTTCTCTTCCAAGAAAGTCAAGAAAAGCCTGTGCTTCCTCCTGTTTCGCAGATGTCTTTAATACTGCTGCCGGATAGATGACCTGCCTGCATAGTGTTGCATCCGCCTCTGCCACAACCGTAAGCGCTGCGGAAAATGCATCTGTTGCATAAATGATTCCTGCATCAACGGTTCCCTCTGAAACCTGTGTTGTCACTTCTTTTACATTGGATCCGTATGTTATCTTCTTACCGGATTCCAGGTCTTCCAGAATTCCAAGGTTCTCAAGGATCTCAATGGAATACGCGCCTACGGGAACATCTTCGTTTCCCAGGGCAAGCAATGCCAGCTTGTCGGTGCCCAGGTCTTCGAAGGATTCGATTCCTGCCGGATTGTCTTCCGGAACAGATAGCACTACCTTGTTCTCCAGGATGTTCTTCCGACTGCCTTCCAATACGAAATCAAGCCCTTCCTCATTTGTTTCCGGATCTGCCGTAATATCCAGCTGATTCATCTGCTTTAGTGCCGCAGAAATAAAGAGATCACATTCGGTGATTCCCTCCGGGCTTACTTCTTCCTGAATCTGTGTTTTCAAAGTACCGGAAGAATCAAAGGTAAAAATAACTTTGATATCCGGATTTTCTTCCTGATACATGCTGCCGATCTCCGTCAGTGTTTCGGTCATGGAGGCAGCCGCATATACATGAAGCTCTGTAGTTTCTCCTGCAAATACACTCGTGGTCATTCCCGCACTGATCAGTACGGCGGTTAACATTGTTGCACACATTGTTCTTTTCATTTCAGTCACCTTCCCTTCTGTTTCGATATTTTTTCTGATAAATATCGGTAAAACCATTATAGTAAAAGAAAAACAGACTGTCAACGACAGTCAACAATCTGTTTCATAAAGGTTTCCGTAAATCAGAAATATTTTTTAAATGTCTTATCCGCATACGCTTTAATATCCGCATCCATTGCAATATACTTTTGCATAAATACTCTTCCTTCCTCTGTCAGTTCCGATTTACCGCCATCTTTACCACCCTTTTTTCTGGTCAGAAAAGCAAAACCGGTCTCTCTCTCTGCACGTTTGATGATCCTCCAGCACTTTGTATAGGACATTCTCATTTCTGCGGACGCAGCCTGGATGGAACCGGTATCCTCAATCCCTTTCAATAGTTCATAAACACCGGGGCCAAAAAAGCTTTCTTCTCCGGTAATAACCGTTTTTATCTTGATATCCACTCTTATCACCTCCGGTTAACGGCACCTCAGTTCCTTTACAGAACCTCCCTGGAACAATGTTCCATCCACCGTGTATTTATCAATCAATGTTGTTTTTGGCTGTTCAATGAGATCGATGAGTTTCTCTGCGGCCATCCTTCCAATGGTCTGCGTATCCTGACACAAAGTAGTAAGCTTTGGCTCTATGATCTTTGCTATTGAGATTCCATCATATCCCGCAATGGAAATATCTTCGGGAATCCGAAGGCATCTTTCTCTGATTTCATTGATTCCTCCGATAGCCGACACATCATCCGGATATAGAATACATGTAGGAGGTTCCTTTAAGTTTAACAGTTGTCCGGTCGCAATTGCAGCCTGATCTGCATCGCGATATGAAACAGCCTTCAGATAATAGTCCGGCACGCTGACTCCATATTTCTGCAAAGTTCTGTGAAAACATGCAAGACGGACCCTGGTAACCGAAGAGTCTTCTCCATGTATATAGGCGATTCTCCGATGCCCTTTGCCGTAAACATAATTCACAAGTTCTTCCATCCCCTGGGAATTATTCGATACGATCGCAATCCGTCCATCACATACGTGATCAATGGTAACCACCGGAATATCTGACCGTATAAGCTCCTGTACTTCCGGTGCATAGAAATCAATGCATGCAATGACAACTCCATCTACACCGCGGTACTTACAATGCTCATAATAATTCGTTTTCTGGCCGCTGACATTTCCGCTGGTAAAAGTGATATCATATCCTTTCGCTTCTGCCGTTCTTTTAAAGCTTTCCAACACATGGTTGAAATAATCATGGGTCAACCCGCTTTGCGCATCATCTACAAACAGGACCCCCAGGTTGTAGCTTCTTTTTGTTTTCAGTGTTCTGGCGGAAGAATTCGGCAAATATCCCATTTCGGCAGCCGTCTTTACGATCAGATTTCGTGTTTCCTCACCAATATCGGAATAACCATTTAAAGCCTTGCTGACACTTGCAATGGATACATTGCACTTATTTGCAATCTCTTTCATTGATACCATAAGAAACCCCTTCTTTCTGCACCATATCAAATAATGCACGTCCGGTACGTCGCCTGTTATTTGCTAAATCGTTTTCGTATTATCACTTTATCGCAACGCATCTGCAAAGTCAATAGTATACAGAATTCTCATTCCTTTCCTTCATTAAAAATGTCGTTTTCCTTGCCTTTACTTAACGAAACTTTTCGTTTTCAAGGATTTTTTATGCCTTTTCACGAAAGTTATTTTATTGCCTCCCTGATTTATTTACGTTATACTGAAACCGAAACAGTAATTTACAAAAACAGGAGGATTTTAAATGAACTACGGTTACTTTGATGACAAAGCAAAAGAATACGTTATCACCACCCCTGACACTCCTCTTCCATGGATCAATTATCTGGGATCGCAGGATTTCTTCTCTTTGATTTCAAATACCTGCGGCGGTTACAGTTTTTTCAAAGACGCTAAGCTTCTTCGTATAACCCGATATCGATACAATAACATCCCGGCAGATTCGAACGGGAAATACTATTACATTCATGACGACGGTGTAATCTGGAATCCTGGTACCATGCCTTCCAAAACCCCCGTCGACTCCTATGAGTGCCGTCACGGACTTGGCTATAGTCAGTTTAAAACCGTAAAGAATGGTCTGCAGGCCGTTCTCCTTGCCTTTGTACCGATAAATGCCTCCTGTGAGGTCAATCGTCTCACTCTTACGAATAACAGTGAAAAAGTCAAAACCTTCCAATTGTTCTCTTATGTTGAATTCTGCCTTTGGAATGCTGTGGATGACAATGCAAATTTCCAGCGGAACTTAAGCATTGGAGAGGTCGAGATCTCCGGAAGCACGATCTATCACAAAACGGAATACAGAGAACGTCGGAATCATTACAGTTTTTTCACGGTTAACACTGACATTCAGGGATATGACACAAGCCGGGATGCATTTCTTGGGCATGGCAATGCAAATGCATTTCCGGATGCCGTAAAGGAAAAGCAGGCACGCAATTCCGTTGCAAGCGGCTGGTATCCCATTGCCAGTCATCAGCTTTCTATCACATTGAATCCGGGCGAATCCCGTGAGCTGATCTTTGTTCTGGGATATTGCGAAAACCCCTATGAGGAAAAATGGGAAGCACCGAACGTCATCAACAAGGCACCTGCTATCGCTCTTATGAAACAATTCCGCACATCCGGACAGGTACAGGCTGCTTACGACAGGCTGAAAGAGTACTGGCATGGCCTTCTGGCTCGTTACCATGTGGAGAGCGAAAATGAACACGTAAACCGTATGGCCAATATCTGGAATCAGTATCAGTGTATGATCACCTTTAACCTCTCCCGTTCCGCTTCCTACTACGAATCCGGAACCGGTCGCGGTATGGGCTTCCGGGATTCCTGTCAGGATCTCCTTGGTTTTGTACATCTGATTCCGGAGCGTGCAAGAGAGCGGATTCTTGACATTGCCGCCACACAGTTTGAAGACGGAAGTGCATATCATCAATATCAGCCTCTTACCAAAAAAGGGAATCTGGATATCGGAAGCGGCTTTAACGATGACCCGTTATGGCTGATCGCAGCAACATCTGCATATCTGAAGGAAACCGGCGATTTCTCTATTTTGGATGAAATGGTACCTTTTGATAACCAGCCGGAAAAGGCCCGAACCCTGTACGAACATCTGCGCCGCTCCTTAGCATATATCACAACCCACAAAGGACCGCATGGTCTTCCGCTCATCGGACGCGCGGACTGGAATGACTGCCTGAACCTGAACTGCTTCTCCAGAGAACCCGGAGAATCCTTCCAGACCACCGGTCCATCCGAGGGACCCGTGGCAGAATCTGTATTCATTGCAGGCATGTACGTAAAATATGGAAAAGAATTTGCGGAGATCAGCCGTCATTATGGAAAACCCGAGGAAGCCGCAAGCGCAGAACAGGAAGTCGCCAAGATGTACCAGGCCGTTTTAAAGGACGGATGGGATGGTGAATGGTTTATCCGCGCTTACGATGCAGAGTCGAAAAAAGTCGGATCCAGTCAATGTGAGGAAGGAAAGATTTTCATTGAACCGCAGGGTTTCTGCGTAATGGCCGGAATCGGCGTAGAAGAAGGACTTGCTGAAAAAGCACTGAATTCAGTTAAAGAACAGCTCGACACGAAATATGGTATTATGATCCTGCAGCCGGCTTATACAAAATACTATCTGAACCTGGGAGAAATCTCTTCCTATCCCCCCGGATACAAAGAGAATGCCGGCATTTTTTGCCACAATAATCCATGGGTTTCCATTGCTGAAACCGTGATCGGCCACGGTACAAGAGCTTTTGAGATCTACAAAAAAACATGCCCGTCGTACACGGAAAACATCAGCGATATTCATCGGACAGAGCCATATGTATACTCACAGATGATTGCCGGTGCCGATGCAGTTTATCACGGTGAGGCAAAAAACAGCTGGCTTACCGGAACAGCTGCCTGGACCTTTTATAATCTGTCACAGGCGATCCTGGGAGTCCAGCCATCCTATGACGGACTTCGCATCGATCCATGTGTTCCGGAAAACTTTGGTGATTTTTCTCTCGTACGTCATTTTCGCGGCGCAGACTACTATATTGATGTCAAAGTTCCGCCAAAGGTACAAAAAGGCGTCATTAAAATGAATGTTGACGGAACCGAAACTGCCGGAAATCTCATCCCGATGACAGAAGGCAAAACAAAATATCATGTAACCGTATATATGGGATAATAAAAGCAGCAAAGCGGCAGCACTCTTCATGGGAATGCTGCCGTTTTGTTGTGTTATCACATTATAGTTTTGTCATTACAAAAATGTCATAGATTGCTTTGACGGCCACCTCGAAATCACGATTTTCCACACCAATGATAATATTCAGCTCGCTGGAGCCCTGGTCGATCATCTTAACGTTAACATTTGCATGCGCCAGTGCGGAGAAGATACGTCCTGCCGTCCCTCTCGTGGATTTCATACCGCGTCCGACAACAGCGATTAATGCCAGCTCGGATTCCATCTCAACATAATCCGGTTGTACCGCTCTATGTATCCCTGCAATTACCTGCTGTTCCTTATCTTCAAATTCATCCTGATGCACATAAATGGTCATTGTATCAATGCCGGAAGGAACGTGCTCAAAGCTGATGCCCTGATCTTCAAAAACCTGCAGGACTCTCCTTCCAAATCCAATCTCACTGTTCATCAAGGATTTCTCGATGTTTATAGAACAGAATCCTTTTTTACCTGCAATTCCTGTAATCGTATATTTCGGTTTTTTACAAGTACTTTCCACAATGAATGTTCCTGGATCTTCCGGGCGATTGGTGTTTCGGATGTTGATAGGGATCCCTTCTTTTCTT
>JABUSW010000169.1 GCA_021443885.1 Blautia sp. | reverse complement strand
AAGAATGGGACAGAAGAAAGCACCTTTTTATAGAATCGTAGTTGCAGATTCCCGTGCAAGACGTGATGGAAGATGCATTGAAGAAATCGGAACATACGATCCAACATGTGATCCAAGCGTATATAAAGTAGATGAAGAAGCAGCAAAGAAATGGCTTGCAGCAGGCGCGCAGCCAACAGAAGTTGTAGCTAAGATCTTCAAAATTGCAGGTATCGAGAAATAAGAATGCCGACAATAGGCAGGGAGGTCTGTAGTGAAGAAATTAGTAGAAGTAATTGCAAAATCTCTTGTCGAGAATCCGGAAGAAGTGGTTGTTACCGAAACGGAAAAGGAAGATGCGATTATTCTGGAACTGAAGGTCGGACAGTCTGATATGGGCAAGGTTATTGGTCGTCAGGGCAGGATCGCAAAAGCAATCCGTACCGTTGTGAAAGCAGCTTCATCAAAATGCGACAAAAAGGTGATCGTAGATATTCTGCAGTAGATCAGCAGATGAGCTGAGAAAAGAGTGACGCCGGGGGAAACTGGAAATGTTCCCTCGGCTTTTTTCAGGAAGAGATTCAGGAGGAATCGAATTGGAAGATAAGTTAAAGGTCGGTGTGATCACAACTACCCATGGCGTACGCGGGGAAGTGAAGGTTTTTCCAACAACAGACGGAGCAGAACGGTTTCTGGATCTGGAGTATGTTTTGCTGGATACCGGAAAAGAAGGTCTTCGCAGGCTGGAAATTGCAGGCGTAAAGTTTTATAAGAATCTTGCAATTTTAAAATTCAAGGGAATTGACAATATCAATGATATTGAGAAATACAAAGGAAGAGATCTTTGGATACTTCGGGAAGATGCACAGGAATTAGAGGAAGATGAGTACTACATTGGCGATCTCATTGACATGGAAGTGATTCTGGAGGATGGAACACATTTTGGAATCCTGAAGGATGTCATGGAGACAGGCGCAAATGATGTTTATATCGTAGAGCAGGATGACGGAAGAGAAGTTCTGCTGCCGGCGATCTATGACTGTATCACCGATATTGATGTGGAGAATAACCGTATGACGGTACATCTGATGAAAGGGCTTATCGATTAACAAGGCGAAAGGATCATCATGAATTTTCACGTGCTTACCTTATTTCCGGAAATGATAGAAAACGGAATGAATACAAGTATTACCGGACGTGCTATAGGAAGTGGTCTGCTAACGCTGGAGGCCATCAACATCCGGGATTTTGCATATAATAAACATAATAAGGTGGACGATTATACCTATGGAGGGGGTGCCGGTATGCTGATGCAGGCGGAACCGGTGTACCTGGCATACGAATCTGTTGAAAAACGGATCGGATACCGTCCCAGGGTCGTATACCTGACACCACAGGGGCAGGTATTCCACCAGAGTATGGCTCGGGAATTAGCCCGGGAACAGGATCTGGTCTTCCTTTGCGGACATTATGAAGGAATCGATGAACGTGTGCTGGAAGAGATCGTAACGGATTACGTATCCATCGGCGATTATGTTCTGACCGGAGGTGAGCTTCCGGCGATGGTTATGATGGATTCCATCTCCCGGATGGTTCCCGGGGTATTGAACAACCAGGCGTCCGGAGAAACGGAATCCTTTGCAGGAAATCTTCTGGAGTATCCGCAATACAGCCGCCCGGAGATATGGCATGGCAAAAAGGTTCCGGATGTTCTGCTGTCGGGCCATCATGGAAATGTAGAAAAATGGAGGAGAGAACAATCCATCTGCAGAACCTTCTTAAGACGCCCGGATCTGCTGAAAAAGGCGGACCTGACGAATCAGGAATGGAATATGGTACGCCAATGGAAAAAGCAGTCCAAAGAACGATTAAAAGCGCAGCTATCAGAGCAGCAGGAAGCGATGCAGAAAGAGAGAGAAACCGATGAGAACAGCTGATTTTTATTATGATCTGCCTCAGGAACTGATTGCTCAGGATCCGCTGGAGGACAGAAGTGCTTCCAGGATGATGCACCTGTCCCTGGAAGATGGAACCGTTGAGCATAGAGTCTTTACCGATATATTGGATTATCTGCGGGAAGGAGACTGTCTGGTGGTAAATGATACAAAGGTCATACCGGCCAGACTCTATGGACATAAGAAAGATACCGGAGCTATGATCGAGATCCTCCTTCTGAAAAGACAGGAAAAGGATGTGTGGGAATGTCTTGTGAAGCCTGGAAAAAAGGCAAGACCCGGAGCCGTGATCACCTTTGGGGATGGAATACTGGAAGGGGAGATCATGGATGTGGTGGAAGAAGGGAACCGTCTGATTCAGTTTCGGTATGAAGGCATCTGGGAGGAAATCCTGGACCGGCTGGGAGAAATGCCTTTGCCCCCTTATATCACACATAAGCTGCAGGACAAGAATCGATACCAGACGGTGTATGCAAAAAATGACGGGTCGGCGGCAGCACCCACGGCAGGTCTGCATTTTACCAAAGAGCTTTTGGAAAAGGTTCAGGAAAAGGGTGTTCAGATCGCACATGTTACGCTGCATGTGGGACTTGGAACATTTCGGCCGGTAAAGGTGGACGATGTAAAGGATCATCATATGCATTCGGAGTTTTATGTGGTGGAAGCAGAACAGGCCGCCCTGATCAATGATACGAAAAAGAAAGGCGGAAGAGTCATCTCGGTAGGGACAACAAGCTGCAGAACACTGGAATCTGCCACCGGGGAAGATGGAATGCTGAAAGCCGGCAGCGGGTGGACAGAGATCTTCATTTATCCGGGTTATCAATTTAAAATGATCGATGCTCTGATCACGAATTTTCATTTGCCGGAATCAACGCTTTTGATGCTGGTGTCCGCCCTGGCCGGAAAAGAAACAGTAATGGCTGCATATGAAGAAGCCGTGAAAGAACGGTATCGCTTTTTCTCTTTCGGAGATGCCATGCTGCTCATCTAAGGGAGCGGAATGTAAGATGTCCGCTCCGCGATTTTATTCAGGATACGTGTGGCTTCAGAGCCTTCCGCAGGGGTAGGCTGATAATTGTTAAAATATGCTTCCGAGGATATGCTGACCGGAATGATATTGGTTACATTGTCTGAAACCACACCCTCCGGACCAATGGTAAAGGTCTGCTGGAAAATCATGGAATCCATATCGCTGGGATACTGGTTTCCGCCAAAACAGAAGTTTCCAAGGCTGTACACGATGTTTTTCCCTTTGTAATTCTCAATACCCTGCAAAACATGGGAGTGGTGACCGCATACCAGGTCCGCACCCTCATCGATGGCCATTCTTCCAAGCGTTGTCTGGTTTTCATCCGGCATCTCTTCTTTTTCATTTCCCCAGTGCAGGATCACGATGACAAGATTGGCACCCTGTGATTTCACACGCGCGATATTATCCTTCATCTGCTGTGCAATACCCATATGGTCATTTAATTCGTAAATACCTACCAGACCAATTTTCACGCCTTTTACATCCATAACGGCAGTTTCGTCGTAACCAAAGTGCACGATGCCCTCCGCATCCAGTGCCTGCATAGTGTCGGTAAAGCTTTCCTCACCGTAATCGTGACTGTGATTGTTGGCGGTATTGACAGCTTCAATGGCGCCTGCGGTCAGGATCGAAGCGCACTCCGGCGGCGCCTTAAAGGCAAATTGCTTGTCCTGCCGGTTATAGGAGTTTGTTAAGGTGCCTTCGAAGTTTGCGATGGTAAGATCATCTGCGGCAAAGATGCTTTTTACGTTCTGGAAAAAGTAATCTGCACCATAGTATTCAAAGAAAGCATTGGGGCTTTGGCTGTAATCAAAGTTTTCGTCTGTGCCGATGGTGCAGTCCCCCACAACGCTGACAGTGAGGGTGATGGGTGCAGCAGGGAGCTCTGATGCGGTATAATCTGTGTTTTTTGCAGCAGAAGCGTCCGTGCCGGTCAAATCGGAATTGACGGAGGAGGCTTGCTCCGTTTCGTCGGAAGATATCCGTACAGTATCAAGAGAGTCACGATCATCGGTTTCTACAGGATCAGATATTCCGTCTGTCAGAGTGCCAGCCTGCGCGGCAAACTCTGCAGATTCAATTTCCTGCTTTGCGATATCTTCCGTATCGGAAGGCTTTGTAATAAGGCAGCTTTTGATACTGAATGTAAGGACAAACAGGATCAGAAGTACGACAACCAGACAGGAAATATTGATATATAGTTTCATTCGTTTTCTGCTGGCCCGTTTTGACCATCTGCGCCTTTTGTGTCCCTTTCTACGGGTTTTATTATCCATAAAAACCTCCCTGTATATTCCTGCAGATTCTTCCTGCAAAGCAGTTTTCACGATCTGTCAGCAAAACTCAATATCAGTATAGGTTGCAGCGATGTGTTCGTCAAGAGAATTGAAAACCAATTGCGAAGTGATACCGGATTCTGTTATACTATTAGAGAACAGAAAAGCTGCCGCGGGGTTCGACTGCGAAACTGCTTCGGGTTTGCGGCCGAAAGGATTGCGGATGCCTGATTGCGAGGGATATCGCATCGCAGGATACATAGGAGGAAAAGATGTTTTATATCGGGAATCACACCAGCTCATCGAAGGGGTATGAAGCGATGGGGAAACAGATGATCAGGAACGGTGGTAACACCTTTGCATTTTTTACAAGAAATCCCAGAGGAGGAAAAGCCAAGGAAATTGACCTGGAAGATGTCCGGGCATTTCTCGCTCTGGCAGAAGAACATGAATTTGGAAAAATCGTTGCCCATGCACCATATACCTTAAATGCCTGTGCAGCGAAACCGGAGCTGCGTGTATTTGCAGAGAATACCATGGCCGACGATCTTAAGAGAATGGAAATGACGCCCGGAAATTATTATAATTTCCATCCCGGCAGCCACGTAGGGCAGGGGACGGAGACCGGTATTCAGATGATCGCGGAAATTCTGAACAAAGTGCTATGGGAAGAGCAGCATACAACGGTATTGCTGGAAACCATGGCAGGAAAAGGTTCGGAAGTGGGAGCAACCTTTCAGGAGATCAGGCAGATCCTGGATCTGGTGCAGCTGAAGGAGAAGATGGGAGTATGTCTGGATACCTGTCATATCTGGGACGGGGGATATGACATTGTGGAGCATCTGGATGAAGTGCTGGAAGAGTTTGATCAGATCATTGGTCTTGATCGTTTGAAGGCCATTCATCTGAATGACAGCATGAATGACAGGGGAAGCCACAAGGATCGTCACGCACCTATCGGAGAAGGGAAAATCGGTCTGGAAGCACTGAGCCGGGTCATCCGGCATCCTTTGTTGCAGGGAATACCTTTTATTCTTGAGACACCAAACGACGATGAAGGCTGGACACGTGAAATAGCTTTGTTAAGAGAGGAATACCGGAAATGAATCAGAAACCAACAGGATCAAAGAAGAAAACAACCAGTCTTCTGGCAGCGCTTGTTTTGCTGGTTGTATTTGCAATCACAGGGATCAATCCATTTAGCAGCACTGAAACAACGACTTCTGTGAATACCGAAGCTTCCCTGGAGTCTGTAAAGCGCCCGTCAAAGGATACCGGAAAATCCGGGCAGAAAAAGGAATCGAAGGATTCGGATACAAAAGAGGATTCTGCGGTAGAAGTAGATAAAGACGGCACTTATACCACAAAAGAAGAAGTGGCGGCCTATATTCATAAATATAATGAGCTTCCTTCCAATTTTATAACCAAAAAGGAAGCACAGAAGCTTGGCTGGAACAGCAAAGAAGGCAATCTGGATGAAGTTGCTCCCGGAAAAAGCATCGGCGGAGATTATTTCGGGAATTACGATAAGAATCTTCCGGAAGCAAAAGGAAGGAAATATACAGAATGTGACATCAATTTTGATGGAGGATTCCGGGGAGGAGAACGTATCGTTTTCTCCAACGATGGTCTGATCTTCTATACAAACGACCATTACAATACTTTCGAACAGCTTTACTAAGACAAAGAAAAACAGAGGAGCTTAAGGAGGCGCTGGATGAAATACGGAAAGATCCGGGTTGAAAACGGAAATTTTTACTTTTTTAAAAGAATGATGGTAAACACGCTTCCTTGCTGTGATATTGTCTGGGCTTATAAAAGAAGAGAGAGTCCGGAGGAGGGAGAGTCGGATGATGCATCCTTCCGGCAGGTGATCACGAATTATCTTGTAATCTATACGAGAAGGCAGAAGCAATACAAGTTTGATATGACTGAACGCGAGGTGGATGACTGTATCAATATATTAAAGACGTTGAATCCGGAGATGATGGTTGGCTTTCCGGCGGGAGACAGAATCGGTCTTCAGGGGCTGAATAATACCAGAGATCTGGGGGCGATCCTTACAAAGGATGACCGGCATATACTGCCCCAGAAGCTTTTGCGCAGCGGAGATCTGTATCATTTATCCCAGCTGGACAGAGACATTCTTCTGGATGAATACCGTGTTAAGACCGTCATCGATCTTCGATGTTCAAAAGAAAAAGAGGAACGACCGGATTCGATCTTAAAAGGGGTGGAATATTATCACGTTCCCCTTTTTGAAGATGAGGAATTCGGCAGAGTGGAAAGCTTTGCCTCCGTCGATCACCAGATGAAAATGCTGGGGCAGGATCCTTTTGAGAACAGGATGCGTTTTTATGAGAAACTGGTGTCGGATCCGTACAGCGTTCAGCAGCTGGCAAAGTTTTATGATATACTGCTGCACCATGAACAGGGCGCCGTTCTGTGGCATGGCAGCTTCGGAAAGGACAGAACCGGGGTAGTGACGGCGATATTGCTCAGCATTCTTGGTGTGCAGCGGAAATCCATCCGGGAAGATTTTATGAAAACAAATCGGTTTTTAAATGAGGATATGGATTACATGATTCGTTACAAAGAGACCAACATGATCGTGGATGCACTGACGTTGGAGCGGATCCGAACATTGTACAAAGTGCAGGAAACGTATCTGAATAGAGTATTCCGAACAGTTGACCTGCAGTACGGAAGTATGAGCAATTTCTTGAAAAAGGGCTTATATCTCTCTGCGAAAAGTGTGGAGGATCTGAAAAAGAAGTATCTGATCTAATGAAGAAGAGGCATGCAGGATGAATGAGATACAAAACAAAGCAGAATTGATCCGGCAGAAATTCCGGAATCATGAACTGGTGATGGGAGCACACGTTTTCTACAATGATCCCGCCATTACAGAAACCTTTGGATATATGGGATTTGACTATGTGTGGATCGATGGCGAGCATTGTGCGTTTGATAAGCAAAGCCTGCTGAATCATGTCGTGGGAGCGTATGCGGGAGGAACGGCCTCGCTTGTCCGGGTGGAATGGAATGATCCGGTGTTGATCAAACCGATACTGGAGATGGGGATCGATGCAATACTGGTTCCTATGGTCTGCACCAGGGAAGAGGCCATTGCCTTCGTTAAAGCCTGCCGTTATCCTTTGGGGGGCGTCAGAGGATTCGGACCAAGAAGATCCAATCAATATGGAGCATTGTCCAACGATGTGTATCTGGAAAATGTGGAACGATCCTTTTTACGGATATTGCAGATCGAACATGCAAAGGCAGTGGAGAACCTGGAGGAAATCATTCAGGTGGAGGGAATCGATGCAGTTATTGTCGGCCCCAATGATCTGTCTGCTTCTTATGGCCACCTTGGGGATGTGACAAATCCGGAAATGCAGGAGATCTATGATCGGATCGCATACATATGCAAGAAGGGAAATATGCCCTTTGGGGTTTCGCTGGGACCAGGCAATAAAGAATTTATAACGGAATGGATCCAAAGAGGGGTTTCTCTGATCAGCTGTACGGATGATATCAGCTGTATTAACATGGGAAGCCGGGATATGCTGCAGTTTTTAAAGTCTGTGAATGCAGATGAGTAACAAGTAATCCGGAAAAATAAAAGACCTTGCAGAGAATTTATCGTTGTTCTGCAAGGTCTTTTTCGTGTGTCATGACACTCTCATTATCGACGAGCCTTTATACTTTTGACTCTGGTGTCATCAAAATTCGATTTCCTGAAGGTAACGGGACAGAGCATCCTGCCATGTGGGAAGCAGCGCAAACCCGTTTTCGGTCAGTTTGCTTTTGCCAAGCCGGCTGTTAAATGGCCGGGCGGCTTTGGAGATTCCATATTCTGCTGTGGTAACCGGCGTTACCAGACAGTTGGCGTATTCCGAAAAGCCAAGCTCCCGGGCCTGACGGAAGATTTCATTGGTGAAATCAAACCAGCTGATGTACCCGCCTTCGTTGGTGGCATGATAGTAGCCGTAACGATCGGTTACGATCATGTCGCAGAGAAGCTTCGATAGGTCATAGGTATAAGTCGGCGTACCGATCTGGTCGCATACAACACGGAGAGAATCGTATTTCTTTCCCAGGTTCAGCATGGTTTTGATAAAGTTTTTTCCGTTTTTGCCGAAAACCCATGCGATCCGTACGATGAAATATTTATCAAGGGTGGTGGAAACAGCCAGTTCGCCCTCCAGCTTTGTCTGACCATAAACGTTCAAGGGAGCATATTCTTTGCAGTCCGGTTCCCACGGGGTCGTCCCCTGTCCGTCAAATACATAGTCTGTCGAAAGATACAGCATCGGGATATTCATTTCCTTGCATACATTTGCGATATTCTGTGTACCATCCACATTGATTTTACGGACCTTTGCATGGTTTTCCGCATCTTCTGCAGCATCCACTGCAGTCCAGGCTGCACAGTGGATTACTGCGTCAGCTCCGGCTGTCTGAATTGTATTGCGGACAGATTCTGCATCAGTGATATCCATAGAAACGTAGGGCATGGCTGTAACCGGAGAACCATCCTGAATGCCTGCATACTCGGCTGCCAGGTCGCTCCCGACGCCTTCCATGCCCCGCAGATTTAATTCGTTCATAACGTCATGTCCAAGCTGACCGGCAACGCCTGTAACAAACACTTTCATGCTTTTGATCTCCTTTGACAATTCTTAGCGGTTTCCATACATTTTCTCATAATAGTTCTGGTATTCACCGGAAATAATGGTTTCCCACCATTCCTTGTTGTCCAGATACCACTGAATGGTTTTCTTAATGCCGTCGGCAAACATGGTTTCCGGAAGCCATCCCAGCTCGGCATGGATCTTGGTGGGATCGATGGCATAACGCATATCATGTCCTTTCCGATCTGTCACATAGGTGATCAGGCTTTCCGGTTTTCCCAGCTCCTTGCAGATGATCTTCACGATATCGATATTTTTCATTTCGTTGTGTCCGCCGATGTTGTATACTTCTCCCACGCGTCCATTATGGATGATCAGATCGATGGCTTTGCAGTGATCCTCTACATACAGCCAGTCACGTACATTCAGACCTTCTCCATATACAGGAAGCGGTTTGTCATTCAGCGCATTGGCGATCATCAGCGGGATCAGCTTCTCCGGAAAGTGGTAAGGGCCGTAGTTGTTGGAACAACGGCTGATGGTGACCGGAAGACCATAGGTTCTGTGATATGCCAGCACCAGGAGGTCCGCACCGGCTTTGGAAGAACTGTAGGGGCTGCTGGTATGGATGGGGGTTTCTTCTGTGAAAAAGAGATCCGGTCGATCCAGAGGGAGGTCCCCATATACCTCATCGGTAGAAACCTGATGGTAACGGGTGATTCCATATTTTCTGCAGGCATCCATCAGGACAGCCGTGCCCTTGATATTGGTATCCAGGAAAACCTCCGGGTTTTCAATGGAACGGTCCACGTGGCTTTCTGCTGCAAAGTTTACAACGATGTCCGGATGCTCTTCTTCAAACAGTTTATAAACTGCTTCCCGATCTGTAATGGACTCTTTTACAAATCGAAAATGCGGGTTGTCCATCACCGGTGCCAGAGTGGAAAGATTTCCGGCATAGGTCAGACAGTCCAGACATACGATCCGATAATCCGGGTATTTATTTAACATGTGAAATACAAAATTGCTTCCGATGAATCCGGCACCGCCGGTTACGATAATTGTCATATCATGATCTCCTTACTTTTTTGTGAATGTCGTTTTCCTATATTACACTTCCCATAAAGACCATTAGAATCTTATTGAACTTGTGTCATTAATAAATCAGTGAAGCTTGTCGATGTATTTTCCGTCCAGTACATCCTTCAGATACTGTCCGTATTGGTTTTTCTTCAGGATTTCGTAAACAGCAAGAACATCTTCTTTCGTGATCCAGCCGTTGAGGTATGCGATCTCTTCCAGGCATGCAATCTTGCGATGCTGATGATCTTCTACGGTTTTTACAAAATTAGTGGCTTCCACAAGGCTTTCATGAGTACCGGTATCCAGCCAGGTAAAGCCCTGTCCAAGAAGTTCCACGTTTAATTCGTCGTTCTCCAGATAGATACGGTTCAGATCGGTGATCTCCAGCTCGCCCCGGGCGCTGGGCTTCAGATTTTTTGCATATTCCACAACACGGTTGTCATAGAAGTAAAGTCCGGTGACGCAATAGTTGCTCTTAGGATGCTGTGGTTTTTCCTCAATGGAAATGGCTTTGCCCTCTGCATCAAATTCCACGATGCCGAAGCGTTCCGGATCATCCACATAGTAACCGAATACGGTGGCGCCTTTGCCGCTTTCTGCATTTTCCACAGCGGCTGTCAGGCGTTTGGCAATGCCGTGTCCTGTGAAAATATTGTCTCCCAGGATCATGCATACGGTGTCGCTTCCGATGAATTCTGCGCCAATAATAAAGGCCTGCGCCAGACCATCCGGACTTGGCTGTACGGCATAGGAAATCTCTACGCCAAACTGGTGTCCGTCGCCCAGAAGTTCTTCAAAACGCGGCGTATCTGCAGGGGTGGAGATAATAAGGATCTCGCGAATCCCGGCCTTCATCAGAACGGCCAGAGGGTAATAGATCATGGGTTTATCATAGATGGGCAAAAGCTGCTTGGAGGTTACCATGGTAAGAGGGTAGAGGCGGGTACCGGAACCGCCGGCTAAAATGATACCTTTCATATTGTTCTCCTTATGTTGTTTTACGATTGTTGCTTATAAATGTGCTTACGGATCGATTCGCTGCAATATGGCTCTTAAGATCCTGCTATCATAAACGACATTATAAAAGGTGACCCAAGGTCACCTTCAAGCTTTTTTTGCTGGGAAATATCTATTTTTTACAAATTTGTTACTTTTTCACAAAGAAAAATTCCGGCATCCTTGGTAATATGGAATCCCTTTTCCGTTTTCTGTGACACGAAGGACCGGAAATCCTTGTAGCGGTCCAGGATGTACTGGTTTTGATTGCCATGGCAGGACAAAATGTAGGAGATCAAAGGCTCTGCTTCCGGTACCAGCAGATAATCTCCGTAAGGAATCCACTGAACAAAGTTATAATATGGTGATAGAATCGAGGCGCCGTTCTCTTTTCCAAAACGTTCGTATAAGGCTTCTGCAGATAGACGGATGGCGGGATCATAATCCTGTACCAGCTGATTGACTTCCTTCATATGCTGTTTTCCATAGGCACTGCACAGAAAATAGCCATCATCTTTTAATACCCGGGAAACTTCCCGGCATACCTGTGGGATATCCTCACAGTAGAACAGTACGTGATTGGCGATAACCAGATCAAAGGACCGGTCGGGAAATGGCATCTGGTGGCAGTCAAAGGACAGATAGGAAAAGCGGGAATCCTCGGACCCGATGGCCCGTCTTGCATCTCTTAGCATCCCTTCCGAGATATCAGATAAGGTGATGGAAACATTCCGTGGAAGCTTCCAGGCGTTGGAAGTCCATAGTGTTCCATCTCCGCAGCCGATCTCCAGGATACGCATACCATCCTGAATCCCGCAGTTCTCATAGATCCAGGGAAACCATCCCTTGGGATTCTGGGAATACAACTGGTGCAGATGAATGCGGGCAGAAATATTGCTGGCATTCTGATACTGGTTTTTCAGACTGCTTTCCATACCGGTGAGATGAATCAGATTCAGCATCTGGCTCCAGTCGATGGTGTGGTGATCTTCAATGGCTTTGGCGGTGTCCGTAATGGCATTTTCCACCAGCTGCATCTGCTCGATACGTTCCCGGACCAGCTTCAGCTGAATATTCAGAGAATTCAGCATAAAACGGTAATCCGTATCGTCAATGGTCATCTCCCGGATATCATCCAGAGAAAACCCAAGATATTTCAACAGAAGGATCTGCTGGAGACGGGCCAGGTCGTCTTCGGTATAGAAGCGGGCACCGGATTCCGAGACGTAAGAGGGTTTTAAGATATTCTGTTTATCGTAATAGCGGATGGTCCGCAGGGTGACGTGCGCCATCCGGGAAAACTCACCGGAAGAATAATAACCTTGTTTTTTCATATGCTGCTCCGTGGAAAGATATCGTATTGTTTTGAAATGTTTTATTTCAAAAGTGATTAAGAATCTCGATTTGCTGTTGTGCAATTTATATTTCTGTAATCATACCCGTATTATATAGAAAAGAGGGCGACGGAGCAATAAGATTCTCTACAGAACAACTATCCGATTTGTAATATATATACGAAATTGGTGTATTATTTGTGAACGGAATTGTGTATAAATGATTGACGTATCCATCGTGATTTATTATAATTTGCTTATGGAAAGACGTGACAGGAGTATGTCAAGGAGGGAAAAGAAATGAATAAAATGATGAAACGTATCATCGCTTTGTCTTTGACACTGGTAATGGTTCTGGGGAGCAGCAGTCTTATATATGCAGCGAAGCTTTCCGGCTTTGTAACAACCAATCCGCAGAATGAGAGATACTTTCAGGTGAAAGTGGCAAAGCAGTCCGGAGATTATGTAGTCGGGATTACAACAACGAACCTTTATTCCGGGAATAAAAGATCGTGTGCTACAAAACCAAATGAATTTGGCCTTTATAATATTACAAAGTATGCATTTGAAAATGCGTGGATGAAGATCGTAGCACAGAGCTATGACAAGTATGGCAATAAGAATTATAAGAAAACTTACTATACCGCAAAAGCGCCAAAGCTTTCGGCGACGGTCTACAGCAAAGCATACAATAAAGCAAGGATCGCATGGAAGAAGACACAGGGAGCAGATGGATACTATGTGTACCAGAGCCGTGACGGCAAGACCTGGAAGAAAGTTGCCAATACAAGAGGCACGTATTTCATCACAGGTAATTTAGGCATGAACAATATATATTATTATGCGGTACGTTCTTATAAAACCATTAACGGTACGAGGTATACTTCTTCCACTCCAAATGGAACAGTATTTGGCGTTTACTTCCATAGTTAAATTTTAGTTCGCTATATATAGTGCTATATTTATATGAGAAAATACATTCTCTGCCATCAGGTTTCTGGTGGCAGATTTCTTATTGACACGACAAAAGAAAGGATTTGATGAGATGCGCATCGAGTGGAAACCGGAGGGAGAGCAGGAAGAGATCGTACAGGAGCCCATCATACATGAGTCGGATCTGACGAAGAAAGAGAAGCGGCAGATGGAGAAGGAGAAGCTGAAAAGCATGGGCTTTACGGGGAAGCTGCAATACATCTGGATGTATTATAAATTCTGGCTGCTGGTATTGATTCTGATACCCATTGCGATCAACCAGGGCGTTTCCATCTACAAGAATTCCAAACTGGTGACAGAGTTAAATGTTGTGGTGATCGATTCCAGCATACCAAACCAGCAGGAGACCAACGAGTCGGTAAAAGAAGCTCTGGGCTTTACGGACAAGTACCAGACAGTCAGCGTGGAAGCCAATGTGTACACCAGCGGGGATGAACTGGAATACAACAGCCAGATGGTTTTTTCCACGAAGGTAGGTACGAGTTATTACGATGTTGTGGTGCTGCCGGAGAATCTTTACAAATCCTGGAAAGAGTATGGGTACTTTGAGGATCTCAGCCGCATCATGGATGCAGATATCATCGGCCAGTACGGCGAAGCATATCAAGAGGATCATCTGCTTCTTAAAAATAGAGAGCTTTCGGATATGTATGGGGTTTCTTATGAGCCCATTTGTGTGGCTGTCATGGCGAACTCGCAGCGTATGGACAATGCGGTCCGATGGATTCAGGAGTATTGTAAGGTTGAAGAATAAGGGTAACGAAACGTGAACAATCGAAATTATCAGAAAGAACTGGACAAACTCATCGAAAACAATCGTAAAGGAAACAAAGTCCCCAGGCTGTTTCTCCATAGCTGCTGTGCACCCTGCAGCAGTGCAGTGCTGGAAGCGCTTTCACAGGATTTTGAGATCATCGATTTTTTCTACAATCCCAATATTTCACCAAAGGAAGAGTATCAAAAACGTGTGGAGGAGATGAAGAGGCTTTTGCAGGAGATGGGACCGGACTATAAACATCCGGTACGGTTCGTAGAAGGGGAATATCATCCGGAAGCATTTTTCGAAATCGCCAGGGGACTGGAAACGGTTCCGGAGGGGGGCGAGCGTTGTTTTCGCTGTTACCGCATGCGGATGGAAGAGACTGCCCGGCTGGCTAAGCAGTATAATTGCGAGTATTTTACCACAACCCTAAGCATCAGTCCTTTGAAAAATGCGGCAAAGATCAACGAGATCGGAGAGGAGCTGCAGGATATCTACCAGGTTTCTCATCTGCCATCGGATTTTAAGAAGAAAAACGGATACAAACGCTCGGTGGAATTGTCAAAAGAGCATGAACTGTACCGGCAGAATTATTGCGGATGCGTTTTTTCAAAAGCTTTGCGTACCGTGTCAAAATACATATCCAGTGATACGTAAGCAATTCCGACACCGCAAACAAACCTTGCAATTTGCAAAAGATATGATAAAATAAGCCCCATGAAATCCAAGTTGTGGGCAGGATTGTGAGAACTGCAACGCAGCGAAACAATCCGTAAGCACCTTTGATACTTAAATCCATTAATAGATATGTTAAATAAAGAAAGGACAGATTATGGCACAGTTATGGGGCGGTCGTTTCACGAAGGAAACGGACCAGCTGGTTTATAATTTTAACGCTTCGATTTCCTTTGACCGGAAGTTTTATGAGCAGGATATCCGTGGAAGCAAGGCACATGTAGCCATGCTGGCGAAGCAGGGGATCCTGACGGAAGAGGAAAAAGAAGAGATTACCAGGGGACTGGAGGGAATCCTGCAGGATGTGAAGGAAGGAAAGCTGGAGATCACGTCAGAATACGAAGACATCCACAGCTTTGTGGAGGCGAATCTGATTGACCGGATCGGAGAGGCAGGCAAGAAGCTGCATACCGGAAGAAGCCGTAATGACCAGGTGGCACTGGATATGAA
>JABUSW010000034.1 GCA_021443885.1 Blautia sp. | reverse complement strand
TATCTTGTGATTAATAAAGAGAAACTGCAAATTGAATCACACATTAAACTGACGATTATAAGAAGCCGGATCCTCATATCCCAACGTCTGGAATATAATCGTCAGCAGGCGTACAACACAGGACTTCAGATCTTCCACATTAAGTTCTCCTTCAGACAAAGCTTGCCTTATATTCTCCATATCTCCCAACGTACCGGGCATGATCAGGTCATTACCTGCTTCTGCACATTTCCAGGCTGTACTGCCGCCCCGTTTTTCTGTAGTCGTCCAGTCTGTCATAATGATTCCGGAGAATCCCCACTCTTCCCGGACAACGGTTGTACAAAGATCTTTGTTATTTGCGGCATGAACACCATTGATCAGATTGTAGGATGTCATAATCGCCATGGGTTGAGATGTTTTCACGGCAATCTCAAAGCTTCTCAGATAGATTTCTCTCAATGCTCTCTCAGACAAAACACTGTTGGAGCCCATACGATTGTCTTCCTGGTTGTTGCAGGCAAAATGCTTAATGGTAGTTCCCACACCCGGTACTGACTGTACTCCCCGGGTAATGGCTGCTGCCATGGTACCGCTGAGCATAGGATCTTCACTGTAGTATTCAAAGTTTCTTCCGCACAAAGGATTTCTATGCAATGACATTCCCGGCGCAAGCCACCAGGAAATCCCAAACTCTTCCAGTTCTTTCGCAACAGCAATGCCGACTTCTTCCAAAAGCCCGATGTTCCAGGTCTGGGCCAGAAGCGTACCTACCGGAATCGCAGTACAGTATTGATAGTAGGTATCGGTATTTTCATATTCCATGGGAACGGCAAAAAGTCCGCCCTCGATGGCTCCTCGTATTCCCTGGCTGTGAATATGCCCTGTCGTTTTATCTACCTGATAGGATTTCATGATGCGTACACCGGCAGGTCCGTCTGCCATGGCAACTCCCGGCACATCATAATCCTTTTCCAGAATACTGCTGGTTTCGCCTGCTGCACCCGGCACTTTGATTCCGGCAGCCCCCAGTGCATTGCTCTGACTGGCATTTACTTCTCCGACCACCATGGAGATCAGCTGCTCTTCTGTTAATTTCTCTGTCAGCTCTTCTGCCAGATCATGATACTTCTGGTTCACATAATGCTTCGCATATTCCTCTTGAATTACGATCTGCGTAATTGGCAGCTGATGTTCAACGATCCATTGTTCCTCTTCTGCTTTCCTTGATTCCATCAATTCTGAAGGTACCTGCAGCTCCTCTAATTCCTTTTGAAGAGGACAGATATGCTGTACTTTTTCCAGAACAAAGTTTTCCTCTGCTTCAAGCACGCCTTCCAGAGAAAGATTGCTTAGGGAATTCCCGATCCATACGCCATATCTTCCTTTTTCCACCATCCACGCAGATTCCCTCTCATCAAAATATGCAAGGCTCTTCGCAGGAAAATGAATCTTCAATTCTGTCGTCTCGCCAGGGTGCAGAAGATCTGTTTTTGCAAATCCCACAAGACGTCTGTATTCTTTCTGTATATGCTTCTGCGGACACGATATATATATCTGAACAACCTCTTTTCCGCTTAAGCGGTTCCCGGTATTTTTCACCTGCACCGTAATACTGCCTTGATTCTCTGCAAAGGCGATTGTTTTTGTCTTTATTTCAAAGCTTGTATAAGAAAGTCCATATCCAAAAGGAAATTCTACTGGTTTCTCAAAGCTGTCAAAATAACGATACCCTACAAAGATCCCTTCCTCATAAAGCTCATTTGTGACATCCCCATTCATATGACTGAAGGTTTCGGCATTGGGAAAATCTTCATAGTTTATTGCCCACGTATCGGTTAGCTTTCCGGACGGTGTAATTTCTCCTGTGACTGCTTTCGCCAGAGCATTCCCGCCTTCCATTCCCGGCTGACTTACAGAAAGGAGTGCTCCCAGGTTTGGAAGAGCCAGGATCTCCTTGACATCAATCTGTCCGCCTGTATTCAGTATCACAACCACCTTTTCACTGTGATCCGATAAGAACTTCAGATCCCGAATTTCCCTTTTGGTCAGATAGTAGTCTCCTTCTTCATTAAACCGGTCTGCAGCCTCTCCTGCAGTACGGCTGATAACGTAAAACGTGATCCCTGCGTCTGCAATATCCGACTCCCGGATTTCCTTTCCTTCCGGCATTGTATAGACGTTGGACGAATACACATTAAAAAGGTTGTGCTCCGGTTCTTCTTCCATCAGCTGCAGGATCTGATCGCGCCATGCAATTCTGGAATCTTCATAAATCTGCACACTCTCGTCCAGCCATTCCTTATTTACCAACGAAACGCCGGCATTTAAGAATCCCTGGTAGATACTCACGACTTCACGTTCATTAACATCTCCGGAACCGGTACCACCTTTGATGGTGTGTGCGGCCCCCACGCCAAACAAAGCAACCTTTTCTCCTGCAAATAAAGGCAGTGTTCCGTCATTTTTCAACAGGACGATTCCTTCTTCAGCTGCTTTTAGAGCAACCTCTCGATTCTGCGTTTCTCTTGGACTTACTTCACTTGATTTTGTTCCGCTGTATCCTCTGATCGCACGTTTCATTTTTCTATATTGTCCTTTCTTTCTATCCTGTCCTGCTCAGTATCCCAGAGATCGAAGATCTCAATACATACCGTTTCCGGATCCACCCCATGTCCCTTGCTTTTGAATCGTGCCGTGTGGAGATACGGTGCCAGAGCTTGGCTGTCTGTGATAAAGGTCGGTTCTGCATAAAACGCATCCCCGGGCTGCGCTGCCGGGTCGAAATAGGTCTCATTCTTCACGTAAATATGGCAATTCTGCCCTGCCTGGTCTACTCCCTCAAAAATATACTGCGCAAACATTTTTCGAAAACCAGCTTTATTCACCGTCTGCACGTCACAGGCACCCGGCCGGATCTTTCCGGAAAACAATTCCGACTCCGCCCATCCGCCAAAAGGAATGAAACAAGCGCCGCCTCCCATTGGTGCCATAAATTCCGTTACATCCTCCGGATTTACTTTAATGATAAAGGTCATAATTGGTTTTGTACTCATTGGCATGCCCTCCATAGTATGCTTTTCCGTATTACTTAATTTAATTCCAAACCATCTCTATCTTTTCGAACACCGGATTATCGAAAGAATCGCATTCCCTCCCAAAGCTTCATGAGCTCTGAACGATCCTCCTGTCTTGTAGTAGTATCCTTGTCAAAGATTCGGATCGGTGTATTATATCCCGTCATCTTTGGCCAGTTATCAGACGGGGCTCCGCTTTTGATAAAATTCACCCAGGAACCATGCATCGCATCTGCAAGGTTCTCCTTGATTTCTACCGGTGTGTCATACAGAGATCCCCAGGGCATGCTCGCATCATATGTTTCATAAACAAAAGCCAGCTCGAATGCGTGAGATGCCAGCATATGCTGTCTTAACGCTCCCTCTGCCACAAATTCATAGTGGAAAAGCCAGGTATCACCGTATTTCGATTGTGCATTGGCGAGTTCTGTCCCCGGTACCTTAAAAGCATAATCCGTTGCGAAATTCACAAACGGAGAGATTTCTTCCGGATAACGTACATCCGGTCTGTCATAATATGCTTTTACTCCTTCAAAACGTTCTTCATATCCGGCTTTTTGGAACATTTCCTGAATCATTTCCCAGGAATTAGGGAATACGTGCATAAATGGATTCACAAACATCGTCCCCTCGTGAAGATTCGTTCCCAGAATCAGTCGTACATCCCTGGCACATCCATTTGCAATAGCGTCGATTGGGTATTCCGGAAGAAGATCATCTATGCAGGGGCACGGAAGCAAGGTGCCCGGATCAATATCCTGGCTCTGGTGCTGGATATATTCCGCCGAAAGCACCAGTGGAACCAGGTCCCCTTGAATCAGGTCCGGCATATCCGCTTCTTTCCAGTTATTCTCCTTCATCCAGGCATACAGCAGTGTTTTCGCAACCTCATGGCTTTGCACACAATTCGGAAGAGAACTCTCCGCGATCACCTGCGAGAACATCCCCTTTACAGAAGGCACAGCCATCAAGGTTGTCACTGCTGCACCCCCGGCACTTTCCCCCATAATGGTTACACGATCAGGATCCCCGCCGAAAGCCGCTATATTTTCATGCATCCACTGAATTGCCGTGATCATATCGGACAAGCCACGGTTTGATTCCACAAATTCGCATCCCGGAAGAACGCCAAAATCAAAGAATCCTGCAAGATTTAACCGGTATTGAATCTCTACAAAAACAATCCCGTCTCGTACAAAACATGCACCATTGGTGGTTTCATCTTCCATGCCCCCTGTATTGTATCCGCCTCCATGGATCCAGAAAAGCACGGGCAGTTTCCGGTCTGTCCCATCTGCTTCTACTGACAATGGACATTTAATATTCATATACAGACAATCCTCGGAACCCATCACCTGTCCCATAAAAACCTGAAGACTTCTGTTTACGATCCGGTTTGCTTCGTATACCCCGTCCCATGGTTTTTTCGGTACAGCCCTCTTAAAACGCAATTCTCCCAAAGGAGCTTCTGCGTATGGAATTCCCAGAAAACACATCATATTATTCCTTTGATATCCTCGTACGATTCCTGTCGTTGTTCTTACATCCATTATTCTTCTCCTTTACAAATTAAATTTCGAAGTGCTTATCGGGCACACTGCACAGCTGTCTTGCTGCCTTCTTTGAATAAGCTCCGATATCTGCCGGAGGCTCGTCTCTCTAACGATTTGCAGGAATACCCTCTCCGATAATTTCAAGCCTGCCGGTTTCCGGATCCCTACGGAACTGACTTACAAAATTCCATGTCAGTTCACATTGTGCAAGCGTCGGCCAGTGCGGTGCCTCTTCAATACCGGCAATTCTTATCATGGGTATACCGGCACTGTTTCTCAATTCCCCTATATAATAATTCCTGTCAATGATTTTTTCCACATTGGTTTTGTCAAAGCTGTACCCGATATGCTTTTCCGTCTCATCGGCAGATGCCTTGATTCTTTCACCAAGCTCTTCTCGGGTGATGGGAGAAATTCCGTTTACCCTTCGCCAGATATTCAGCCCGCGCAATTTGTTTTCAACGCTTAAGTCAATGGCTCCTTTGGGATGATCGATCACCGGTTCATCCTTCTCTTCCCGCCATATTGGAAGATGCTGCAGGATTTCCCGTTCTCCAACGGTGATCATAACCGGCATTTTCAGCGCTTCTGCTGTTTTCAGTTCTTCTTCCGTTGCTGCCGGAATGTGATACCAGATTGGATTGTCCGTATCGTCAAAATCATCTGAATCGATTCCATAGCCTGCCGCAAACATTCCGCCGATTCCCGCCGCGGCATATCGCCGAGGAAAATGAAGCGTATGCCAGGATGTCATGAATCCCCCAAAAGAATAACCCACCATATACACCCTGGAAGTATCCACAGGAAAGTTTTCCAATGCATATGCATACATTTCGTCGATTACTTCCGGATGTTCGTCTTTCGACATCACCACGATGAAGCCATATTTTGCTGCAAGATGCGTATAGCCATAAGTTTCTGTCACCGGTAGTATATTCGCATGCCCATGCATTACAAATACCAACGGAAGTTTCTCTCCCTGCCCCTCTGCGTGGATGGGAAGAAAAGAATACCAATGCTTTGTAATGTCCCCTTCGTTATGCACTTCTTTGAGCAGTCCGAGGCTTTTCCAGTATTTCTGATTCTCCGGTGTCGAATACTCTCCGGTACCGGAAAACGGAGATTCCAGACCAAGTACAACCTGCCCTGTTTCACTATGATAATAGCGATCATAATCAAAATCCTGATCGCCCATCAGACGGAACAATTCTATTTTTTCCATTATATATGATCTCCTTTGCCAATATGCAGTAGTTCACGAATGCCAAAAGATTACCTTCAACTCATAACAGCATTATCTTTGATTCACAGTAAGCAGCCCCTGAAACCCTTCCGAATCTACTGCGATCTGCGTATCATCCCCATTTCTTTGAACTGATATCTTTACGGGGCCTTTCGGCGTAACCATAGTTCCTTTTGCCCACTCCAGGAAGGCAGGATTTACATCGATTTCCGCCGTTTGATAACCAGGGGATGTTGGGCGAAGCCCAAGAATAACCGAAGGAATCTCGTACAATGCAGTTGCTCCCCATGCGTGGCACTCACTTCTGCTCTCATCTCCCGGATTCTCCTGGCAAGTCGTCATATTATTCTTCAGCATCAGCTTCCATGGTTCCCATAGCTTTTCCGAATGCGTATCGTAAAGACCGGCGATCCGATATGCTTCAAATCGATAAAGCGACATTGCTACCGTGCATTGGGCCACTCCATCTACAAAAGAAGTTCTTTGCAGAAGGTCTGCCGCCTTTTCCTGATCAGCAAGTCCTGTCAGGATTGCGAAAACCTGCGTTTGTTCACTGTAATCCTTCGTATAGCCGGGCCCGTCTGTAAACAACTGCTTCTCTTCATCAAAACAGCATCTCCGAATAGAGTTGGAAAGCAGCAGTTCTTTTTCGTGGTAATATTTCTTCAGATCTGTACGGCCTATATAGGACGTGATTTTCTCTGTATACTGCAAAGCAAGCAGATACAAAAGGCTTTCCATGGTCAGTGCACCTGTCTCAATCGCATTTGGTACACCAATGCGCCATTCCGGAGCCCAGTCAATAAAAGACCAGTACTGTTCTTCGAAAAGGTATCCGCCTGTTTTGCCAACCAGACCATTCTCCAGTCTGTTTCGGTCAAAATAAGCAAGAACACTTTCCACGGTAGGAAGATAGCGTTTCAACAATTCCTTATCTCCAAAATACATCATATGATCATAAAGCATATAAATGTAAAAACAGGAGAATCCCGGGATCACATTGGACTTGATTGTCGGACAGCTGCACTCCAATGTCCCGTCCGGGCGCAAGGAGCGGTGAAAATCATCCAGAGTTCTTCTGGCCATCCGGTCATCTGCCGATACAGAATACGTAAACAGCATCTGCGCTCTTGTATCCATTGCATACTGAAGCTGTTCATAATAAGGGCAGTCTACATAGGTTTCCAGCATACACCGTTTCAGCGTTCGAAGGCATAATTCATATATCCGGTTGATTGCAGGGTCTGAAGTTGCAATTTCTGTTTTAACCTCCAAAGGATAGCCCGTCTCCCGGTAAGAAAAATCCAGTAACTTAAGCGGGACTTCCCCAACCTGTATTTCCAGACGGATGAATCGGAAGGTGCGAAGCCAGAAAGGCGAATAGATTTCCAGGATCTCTGCGCATCCTTTTCCTCCGACAACGTACTCATCAGAGTAGCCATCCAGAAAACCGTTTTCGCTGTCTTCCCGATCATCATGATACAAGGTACCATCTTCTCTCTTTTTCCAATAGGTCTCTGCACAGAGTATCCTGACTTTACTGCCGGATCCTTCTGCAAAAGAAACGGTATAGTAACCGGTTTCCTCAACGCCAGCCGTTATCTCTACAATATGTGTTGAACCGGGCTTCAGCAGCAATCCCTCAGGCAGTGTTCCGCCAACCAGTTCCTCCCATTTATCTTTTGTATAGCAGGATTCTTCTATTCTCTTTATTCCGACAAATCGGGACGGAATCTCCGGAAGCAACGGAATCGGGCGTTCTTCCATTGTCTGGAGAAAAATCCAGCCAACAGCATCCCAGTCCCGGAAGGCCCGGGCATTCACCCAGGAGGAATCATCAAATCCTGCACTATCCCAGCCATGCGGAAATTTTGCGCCATTCATTTTCTCACAGCTATATAGAAATACCTGTCGGTCAAACTCCGGAAGAAACGCAAAATCTTCCACTTTTTTAACTTTCCAGGTTTCATCCGCTCGTATTCCTATACGCTCATTCTCTTTTGCCTCCTCTTCCAACATAAAGAAGGGCTTCATACCCTGAAAAACGGAAGTGTTGTTTTTCCCAGGTTCTGCCTCATATCGTATCACCCTGGCTGAGATCACGTTGCTGCCGGGTTTCAGATAAGAAGACAGATCAACTCTTTCATAATAACGGACAAACCGGTCTCCCTTACAAGGTCCGCAGCATACATCCTGCCCATTTACACGAAGACGGTATCTGGCATCCGCTGATACCCTTACCATTACCTTCGCAGGTATCTCCGAAAGATAAATCTCTTTTCGAAACAGCGCCATAACAGCCTCTCCTGCCTTCACCATACCATCCGGAAACCAGATATATGCTTTATCGATTCCTAAACTTTTAAACATAAGCAACCTCTCTCATTCTTACCACAGCCCTGCAAAATAACCTTCCTGTGCAGCTTCGTTTATTCTTCTTGGAGATGCACAGTCTCCGATTATTCTTACATCATAGGTAATCCCCATAAAGGATTCCGCCAGTTCTCTTCTTGCCTTCATTCCGACAGAATACACAACTACGTCAGCCGGAATAACTTGTTCTGCACCATTGCGGTGCTTTACCAGTACATTGTCTTCCCTGATTTCCATAACGGCAGCATTGTACATACATGTAAGGTTCTTCTCTTCCCGAAACAGCTTACGCAGTGCCCACTGATAAATAAGATTTCCTGCTGCCGCAGGTTTGTCTGTGAACTCAACCAATGTAACCTTCTTTCCTTGTCCTGCAAGTGACAACGCACACTCGCATCCGGATGGACCGGCTCCGATTACAACCACGTTCTCTCCTGAAAGTTCTTCTTTTTCATGAGCAGTTACCACATCCAGAACGTGCTGTTGATCGATCCCGGGAATCGGTATTTTCTTTGGCTCTGATCCCACTGCGACAATGATCTTATCCGGACGCAGCTTCCGCACCATTTCCGGCGTTGCCTCACAATTCAAACGAAGATCGATCTCTGCATGCAAAACCTTATAGATCAGATGTTCCTTATACTGACGCATATCAATTTTTAAATCATCTGTGTTGGAGATGTTCAGAAGACCACCAAGGCGGTTGCTTTTCTCTAGCAGTATTACATGATTCCCGCATTCCGATGCTGTTACCGCAGCCTGCATTCCGGCCGGTCCTCCACCAATCACCACTACATTTTTCCTTCTGATCAATCCTGCTGTTTTCTCTCTGTTCCAAAGGTCCCGTTCCGTCTGAAGTCTTAATTCTCGTGCATAACAGGGATTTACAGCACAGCCGAGACCGATCCCTTCTGTAGCAACCCCATAACAGGAAACACAGCGGATACATGGCGTGATATCCCCCGTGTTTCCGGTCCTGGCTTTATCAGGCCATTGCGGGTCTGCGATAAATGCACGGGCCATAGCAATTGCATCGGCCTTTCCTTCGCATAGAATCTCCTCTGCTTCATCCGGCATATTGATCCCGCCTACCGTAACCACCGGTATGTGCAATACCTTCTTCGCCATCTCAGCAAAAGGAACGTTGATCTGATGCGGATAAAGACTGGGAGACTCAATATACGTCGTCTGTTCTGCGAATTTATCCAGACCGGAAGAGATATGGACCATATCGAGCTGGTCCTCCACCCTTCTGATAAACTCTATCACTTCATCCGGTTTCAGTCCGCCCTCTACATACTCATCTGCGGCAATACGCATATCCAGAGGGTAGTCTTTTCCAACAGCCTCCCGAACCTTCTTCACGATTTCCATCGGAAAGCGAATTCTGTTTTCAAAATTTCCTCCGTATTCGTCCGTACGTTTATTAAAAAATGGAGATAAAAACTCGGCCATCAGCCATCCATGCGCAAAATGCAGCATGACCATATCAAATCCCATTCTTTTTGCAGTTAAAGCAGAATGAACGTATTGCTCTACGATTCGATCCATATCCTCTCTTGTGAGACCCTGTACGGTCCTTCCGTCCATAATCTGGTTATTCTCAATTCCTTCCAGCCCTTCATATTCACCGGATCTCACAAATGTATACGGGCCAACCGGATCAGCCTTACGATTGCGAAGATCAGCAAACATTCCGCAATGAAGAAGCTGCACGGAAACCTTGGCTCCATACTGGTGCAGCATGCTTAACTCTTCCTGATAGATCATTTGTTTTGGTCCGTTCAAACTGCTTCCTTCATAATAGATCAATGAGTTTTCATCATCAACTGCTACACTGCCAAGTATAACGAGTCCGGCACCACCCCTGGCACGGGATGCAATGAATTCAATTTCATCAGCGTCCGACGGAAAATGCCCATATTTTGTAATAGGCGCAGCCACGATTCGATTCTTTAGTATCAGGCTTCCCGCCTTCAAAGGGCTAAACAAATGTTGATACTGCAGGTCTTTTGCGAAAAACGCCTTGATAAGCCTACATATTGCATCGTGTTCTTTTTGATTGCTTTTCTTTTCAGAATTCGAAACCGTACGTATTTCGCTATGTTTATAGATATCAAAAAAACGCTCTATATGCTCAATGCTTATGCACTCGTCTGTCTCTTCGGATATCAGCAAAGCCTTATTCTGATATAATCCGGCGTATTGAAATACCTCCTCAGTGGCACCCGGATCTGACATCACTCTTCCCGAAGGAGAGACCAGGCACAATGCTGCGATTTCATCTGCATGCTTCCCACAGAACAAGCTCCCTGCCGGGGCCATCTCACCGACTCCAATAAAGCCGATTTTTCCAGAATCAATATATTTCTGTTCTCTTACATAATCCAGAATTCGTTCCCCATAATCGATTTGCCTGTACAGGGTGTCTCTTGCATCCTGTGCCGTATGAACGCTGCATCTGCATTCCGATCCAGCTGCTGTCATTCGTATGCTTGCAATCCCCTGAACAGCAAGTGTTTCTGAAAACCTTTTCGCCAGAGCTCCCTGCTCCTGATTCAGAAAGTCGTGTAATATCAATACCATTGGTAGGATTGACCTGTTTTTTACCGGTCTTACCAGTTTCATTCCCCATCCTTCTTTCTCATACTGGGGAATCGGTATTTCTTCTATAATCTCTTTAAAACAACTCATACAAACCTCTTTTCTGTTCTCTCGCAAGATCTGCTCATTTTGAAAATACTTTCATAGAATTACCATAAAGGACTCTACGCAGTCTGCATAGAGTCCTCCATAAGCTTATTCTTTTACACCACCCAAGGTAATGCCTTTCACGAAATATTTCTGGAAGAAGGGATATGCACACATAATTGGCAAAATACCGATTACAGCCACTGCCATTCGCATGGTCGTAGACGGCAGGGATTGGGTTGCTTTTGCTGCAAGATCCGAATTATTCGCCAGGAAATTGATGTTTTCATTGATCTTATTCAGCACGATCTGAACCGTATAAAGCTTAGCCCCCCCGTTGTCATTCAGGTAATAAAGACCATTTGTCCAGTCATTCCAGTATGTAATTGCAGTCATAAGACCGACCGTTGCCAGAATCGGAACGGAAAGCGGTACCACAACCTTTACAAAAATCTGAAATACCGATGCCCCGTCAATGCGGGCCGCTTCCAGTATGCTTGGACTGATGCTGTTGGTAAAGTAATTTTTTACCAGTACAACATTGAAAGGACTCATCAAAAGGCCAGGAACGATCAATGCCCATATGGTATTCTTAATATGGAATACATTTGAATAAACATAATAGCTGGCTACGATACCACCATTGAACAACATCGTGAAAATACACATAAACATCAGGATCTTATGTCCCGGAAGCTTATCGTTGCTTACTGCAAATGCAAATGTTGTGGTAATGATCAGACTGATCACCGTTCCTAACACGGTTACAAGAATCGTCATCAGATAAGCGCGTCCAATGGTTGCCCATTCTGTTGCGATATACTGGTATGCTTCCAGGCTCCATTTTGCAGGGGCAAAGGAATATCCGTTTACAAGTGCAGTCTGATTATCCGTAAAAGATGCAATCACCAGAAGCACGAAGGGAATCAATGCCAGTAAACATCCTATGATCAGTACTCCATGAGAGATAATCTGCCATACTGTACTTTCTTTAATATACTTTTCTTTCATGACCATCCCTCCTAGAACAATGCATTTTCTTTGCTGATCTTACGAATAATACCATTTGCAGCCAGAATGAAAACAAACCCTACGATAGACTGATATACACTTGCTGCACTGGACATGCCGAAATCACTGCTCTTCATCAATGCATTATACACATACACATCAATGGTTCTTGTTGCAGAATACAGAGTACCGCTGTTCATTGGGATCTGATAGAAAAGGCCGAAATCAGAGTAGAAAATACGACCGATCTGGAGAATGAACATGGTAATGATGGTCGGCTTCAAAAGCGGTATTGTAATAGATTTAATCTGCTGCCATTTGGAAGCACCATCCAGAGTTGCTGCTTCATAATAATCCTGACTGATTCCTACGATACTGCTGTAATAGATGATCATGGCATATCCCACACTCTTCCAAAGATGTACAAATGTCAGAATAAAAGGCCAGTATTTCGGGCTGTTGTACCAGGATATTCCTGCAATTCCTATCTTTTCAAGAATCCCGTTGTTAATCAGACCGGTTTCGGAGGATAACAATGCATATGCAAGGTAACTTACGATAACCCAACTCATCAGATACGGAAGCAGAACCAGACTCTGATATACACGACTTGCAAATTTATTCTGGATCTCGTTCAAAAGAATCGCAATCACGATTGCAAAAAATGTTGTAAGAATAATAAAAGCAATGTTATAAAGCAGTGTATTTCTGGTTATGGTAAAAGCATCTTTGGAAGAGAACAGGAATTTGAAATTCTCAAACCCACACCAATCGCTTCCAAAAATTCCTTTCCGGAAATTCAATCGCTTAAATGCAATGATAATACCAAACATTGGCATATAGTTGTTTATGATCATATAGATCAAACCAGGAAGAGCCAGCAAATAATAAGGCCAGTATTCCTTCCAGTTCTTTCTTTTCTTTTTTACAGGAGTATTCTTTCCTACGGACATTTGTCCTCCCCCTTTCGAATATGGTCAAAGCCGGATATCAAAAAGCTTTTTTTATCGTACTCTTGCGTATTCCATACGCTTTTTTGCTAAAAGGGAGGACCCTGGGATGATCCCAGGGCCCTCCCGCTTCTTCACCTTTGATAATCCGATCTGATTATTCCTGTGCTGCCTGCCACTTGGCCAGCTGTGCTTTATTTTCTTCGATGCAGTCGTTGATTCCGGCTGCTTCCAGAGCGCTTCTGAAGTTTTCCATCTCCGATGCCGGATCTACAACGCCCATTCCAAGGATTGCTTTGTACTGTGTAATAACATCGTTTACTGCTGCGTACTGTGTTCTTACCGGTTCACTGTTGAAGCAATATCCAAGAGTCAAAGATTTCAGTTCAATTCCATCATTGAAGGCTTTCATTTTTTCATAGTATGTTTCATCATTTGGAGCCATAACATAATCTTTCATCTTGTCACCCCATACATTCAGGATCGCAACGTATGGTGTATTGCTCTGATCAATTCCTTCCGGAAACTCAACGAGACAATCGCTGCCTTCTGCAAAATTCCAATGAACACCTTCGATACCTCTGTAGATCAGATTCACAATGTCCTTATCTTTGTAAGTAAGGTTCAGGAACTCCATGGTCTTTTCCGGATTATCACAGGTAATCGGAATCATCCACTCTGTAACCTGATAGTTCTGTGTCATGGATGACGGGGCAGATGTGTAAAGCGGAACAACATCGGTTCCAACATAAGACTGCATGGATGCGCTGTGTCCTGCAATCATATCCGGCTCTGCATTGGAAAACTGCCCAAAGAAATTACCGGTCTGGAACTGCACCAGTGCAGAATCTGTTACGGTATTGCAGTCTGCTGAGAGATATCCTTCTTCAAACCATGTTCTTGCTGTGCTGCAGAAGCTTTCAAATTCTTCTGTTTCAAAATAGTTCACAATATCTGTATTCTCAACACCATAGTTCATAAGAACACCGGATGCATAGCTTGTTCCAAGCTGGTCTGTATGATCAAAATAAGAATACAACGGATCTTCATTTCCGTTTGCTGCGATACAGTGGAATGCAGGATTTTCTGCCTGCTCACCTTCCTGAACCACCTTAAAGATTTCGGTAAGCTCTTCCGGCGTATATACATGTTCCGGATCTACTTCAATGCCGTATTTTTCGAGAAGGTCTGCTCTTGCCTCAAAGGCTTTTACACGTCCCATCTTTTCTTCTGTAGGAATACCATATAAAACGCCGTCAAAATAGCCGCCTGCCATAGCCGGACCCTCTGCTTCCAGAATATCCTGTCCATATTCTGCAACAAGATCATCGAGCTCCAGAAGCATTCCTTTGTTAACATAGTTAGCAACACCACCTTCGAAAATACTGATGGCAAGATCCAGCTTTTCTCCGGAGGATACTGCAAGACTTGTGATATTGTTCGTTTCAAAAGCACTAACCGGTGAAAAAGTTACATGAACACCAATCTCAGATTCTGTTCTCTCATTCAGTTTATCTTCCACCATCTGAAGATCTGCCGGTGTTGTTCCCAATGTCGGGAACTGGATCACTACTTCATACAAATCTTCTGCTGCTGCCGGTACTGCAGTAAGCATTCCGGTAGTCATTGCTGCTGCCATAGTCAGCATAGCTGTTCTCTTTAACTTCATTTTGTTTCCTCCCTTTGCATCTCTTTAAAAGTCATTTCGTTTTGTTTTAAGATAGATTTATCATAGCTTAATCGTTCCCTTTCAACAACGAACAGAACAGACCGTTTTTTTCAGATTTACGACTTATCCGGTTACAGATTTACGACGTTGTTTTTTTCACAAATCCGACTATTCCATGCAGCCGGCATCCGTTGTTACAATTAAGAACGCATTGTTCATAAAAGAACAGGGTAATATAGTCCGGATGTATAAAAAACATGTCCGCCAAAATAAAAAAACGACCTAAGAAGTCGTTTTTTCAAAATATCACATATTGGTTATTTCATTTTCTTTTTTGTATTGCAGCGGAGGACACCCATGAAATCGTTTAAACGAAGAAGCAAAGTACGGATAATTATTATATCCTACCATTTCTGCAACATCATTCACGCTATACTTTGGATTCTTTAAAAGCTTTCCGGCTAAAGTCATGCGCTCGTTAATCAGATAATGACTGATTGCCAGCCCTTTGTTTTTCTTAAAAACGCGATTCAGATAATCTTTATTCATCATAAGCCGGTCCGCAACATTGGACACCTGAAACTCACAGTTTGATATGTTTTCCGTCAGAATATCTTCAATTTGTTTCACAATTTCATAAGAAGAGGCCTGCATATTATCCGGCTGCTTGTCCTGACTGTTTTTTTGAAATACTTCTACAATATCCTGCTTCCTCTTTTCCTCCGTGATTCTGCAGCATACCCTGCGAATGCTTTCCTCAATCTGCGCGTAAGCTGCGGGCTTCAG
>JABUSW010000052.1 GCA_021443885.1 Blautia sp. | reverse complement strand
GTGTATAATGCGTAAACACGGTACTGCGGCTCCATGGAAATGTTGCGGAAATCCTTCAATGAAAGATACCTGCAATCCTCTGCTGCATTCGCCTTTCCCTTTCGATAGAGAAAATAACGTTCCGTATCTACGGAAAACAAATAGGTAAAATCCTTCTTATCTGCACTATCCGGCAATTCCCGATACCGTGGAAAATCCAGTTCATTCCCCCGCTTTATCAGTACTGCATCTTCATACAGACAGACGATCCGGTCAGCCGCATCCACAACTGCGGAAGGATCATATTGATTGTTTAGTTTCCTTGGTGCGATATCCTGTATCATTTACCCGACTGCCTTTCTGGTGCTTTGCACACGATAATTGATGCGAATTCTCTTCGCGCTTCATGATTTAATTCACTTGAAAAAGCTGCACATCTCGTCGATCCAGCCCTCTGCCGAAGTACCGATACCTGCTGCGATTCCATGATCTCCCTGGGGATAAACAAAGCATTGGTGCCGGACCCCCGCTTTCTCCAACGCTTCCTTCATGGCAATCGTATTGGTATAAGGCACTGTCTGGTCGTCTTCACAGACCCAAAGGAAGGTGGGGGGATAGCTATCTTTAACCATGTTCTCTATAGAAAGCTCTGCCCGTTTCTTTGGATCTCCACCTGTATTGTTCTCCGCTGTATCCTGATGCGTCGGACCGGTAAAGGTAATCACAGGATAACTCAGACAGATTTTATCCGGTATCGCCGAAACGCCTGCATAACGCTTTGCCAAATCCGGTTCCTTTACCGACAATTCCCGCAGAAGCATCTCTTCAAGTTCCTGTGCTTTCCCTGCCTCACTGCCTGTGAGATGACCGGCTGCCGAAAAGCCCACCACAAGAAGATCCTGCGGATCGATTCCAAAACGGTCAGCGTTGAGGCGCAGAAATTTCACTGCCAGCATCAGATCCATCTGGGGATTTGGATAAGCCGCATATGGATTCACCCGATAATTCAGAATAAACGGTTTATAGCCGCGCCGGAATAATTCTTCTGCAACAGGAAATCCCTCCACCATGGAAGCACAGACATTATAACCGCCTCCCGGACATACGATCACCGGTTTTCTATGATCGGATTCCAGCATATCCCTGTTGATGTAGAGACATACTTTTCCTTTATCGCCGTCATAGCTTTCGGGTACATACGAATCGGATTCCTTTTCCCACAAAGGAAAAAACAGCACCGCCTGATTCTCCATAATCTCGTAGACCGTATTTCCGGCATCCACCAGATTTTCTGCCAGAAAAGGATCACCCCAGGGCATTTTAACCAGATCTTTTACCTGCGCAAGCGGCATTGCTTTCAGCTCATCATTTAAAAGATCCAGGAACATTGTCTCAAAGTAAAATCCCAGATATGGACTTGCTCCGACTGCATCCAGAATTTCATTTGTGCTTGATTCTAAACAAAACCTTCCCGATTTTTCCAATTTATAACCCTCCAGTTTCTAATCACAGTATCAATCAAACAGGAGGGAAATCCCCCTCCTGTTCGATTTCATTTCATATCCGTTTATAAGTCAGTATTTCCGGCCACTGCCACCGTGCATGCTTCCGGACGAGCCCATATGGGTACTGCTTCCGCCTCCGCCTCCGCCGCTTGGTCTCGGCTGTTGTATCCGTCTGGTCACCACACGGCGGTCGATCAGACGGTCCTCTTTCACAAACAGCTGCAGTCCGCCGTTTGGCGTATAGCGATCCGCCGTGTATTTTCGGTGAACAGATTTCAGCTTTGCTTTTTTGCTTTGTCCCATTGTAAAGGAGCCGGCGGCACCAATTACAAGTGCCCAGAGAAACCGCAGCGGGCTTTTCTTTTTCGCCGGCATATTGCCGAGATCATAACGATTCCCTGATCTTGCCCGGGAGATAAAATCATCGCACAGCTCTGCAAATCGCATATATCCTTTCGCATAATTATCATTACGGAAATCCGGAAGGATCTCATTCCATATATATTCCTGTCCCGCATCCGTAAACGCGTCAATTCCATATCCATTGGTGGAAATCCACAGATCCCTCTCCTGCGGACACTGAAGCAGGAGAATCCCATCACGGAAATCCCCGTAACCATAGCCATTATAATAATAAAAATCATCCGCTCGTTGCTGGACACTGAGACCATTCAATGATCTCACAGTTGCCACCACAACATCCAGCTGCTGGCGTTCACTGATCTCATCCAGTTTTTCCAAAAGCAGGGATTCCTCCTGATCGGTCAGCACATCCGCTTCATCTACAACTCTCGGTTGTAAGGATTGCGCACAGACATCTTCTGCCATAAATCCAGGAAGCTTAGCTGTTATCCCGATTCCCAGGACGCTCATCAAAAGGATAGCGCCTGCAATCCATTTACTCTTCTTCATGCTTCGCCCCTCCTTCTAGAAAAAGAATCCGATCACTGCAGCAGCGATTGCTGCCAGAACTGCGCCTCTGGTTCCCACATACTTCCAGAAGCTTCCGCTGTCCGCCGGAAGATCTCCGACCAGTTTTCCGGTCTGTCCATTCATGGCAAAAATATAATGTTCCCCTCTCCAGGTGGTGTTCAGGATCCATACCGGATACAGGACATACCAGTACTTTGAATTCTTTATCGCAATGTTGTGAGCCTCCCGCTCCATTCCTGCATAGCCAGCCATGGTATTATGCAATTCGCTCATGGTGCTGTTTTTCATTCGGGAATATGCCGTCTGACAGGATACATTCCTGTCCACATCGTACCGGTCTGCCAGATACCCGGACAAGTAGGCTTTCTTGAAAGGGACCATATCTTTTGTATCATACGGTTCTATGGATTCCATCAGTGCGTCGTCCATTTTGCTGGAAGCATTTACCGGCACGTATTCGAAGGCTGCCTCTCCCTGTCTTTCAACCTGCCAGAGTTCTGTAGCAGTATATTCTGTATTTCCCTGTCTCCAGGTTTTAATCCTTCTTCCAACACCGTTATAGTTTACCTGTGCATCCCCGCTAAACAGCCAGAAGGGAACATATACTCCTTTGATTTCATCAATATGGTTCTCATTGCGGAAAATCCCCGGAAGGAAAGACTTCCCTTCCAGATGCTGCAAATATGCCTCTTTGGCAGCTTTTTTATCTTTCTGAAACGGAATTATGAAATCCGGCTTCAAATCTCCTGCAAATGCCCCGGTCATGACTACATTATTTCCACAGTATGGACATTGGGTGGCACCGGTGGATTCCTCTGCCACGATCTGTGCTCCGCAGGACTGGCAGGAATATACCTTCATGCCTTCCACTTCCGAGGGGCTCCATCCATCCTGACTCATAGACTGCCACTGCGTGCCGGATTCATCGGTTCCGCCAAAAGAAGGAGTCCCCGAATCCGATTGTGCTGCGTCACCGTTTACACCGTTATCAAAACCAGCGGAGACTCCGGAGCCATGCTGTGACTCAAATTCTTCCGGATCCACCTCCGTACCGCAATAGATACATTTTAGTTTCTGGGTTTTTCCATCAAATTCCAGCGTACCGCCACAGGCAGGACACTTGTATTCAATCGTATCTGCCATCTACGCACTCTCCTATCTTATCCAATGACATCCTGATCATCAAAAACGTCACCGCATTCCGGGCAGAATTTTGGCGGATGATGCGGGTCTTCCGGCTCCCATCCACACTTATCACATTTGTACAGCGGCTCACCTGCCGGTTTTGCCTTGCCGCATTCAGAACAGAACTTTCCTTTGTTCACAGCTCCGCAGGAACATGTCCAGCCCGCTGCTGCCGGTTTTGCTTTTCCACATTCCAGACAGAATTTTCCTGTATTCACTGTACCGCAGGAACATGTCCAGCCCGCTGCTGCCTGCTGCGGCTGGCTCGCTGCTGTCTGTTGATTCATCTGCATCTGCATCATGTTGGTCTGGGAAGCCTGGTTCATAAAGCCCCCGGCCGCATTCATTCCCATACCCATGCCCATAAATCCTGCCATAGAGCCATTTGCATTGGACCCGGCATTCTGAAGTCCTTGCGCAATCGCAGACTGTACATAACCTTCGCGAATCGACGGATCTCCCATCATTGCGCCCTGATTCCGCATATTGATGAGCTTCTGGGATTCTTCATCGTAAGAAATGCTGGCAATACCTACAGACTGTACCTGCATTCCGCGCATCTGTGTCCAGTCATCGTCCAGAATATCTGCCATATATTTTCCCAGTTCACGTGCCTTGGATGTTACAAAAGAAATACGTGTTCCATCTGCAGACATCTGATTGATTGCTGCCTGCAAAGCTTCCATAAATTCAGAAAGGTATTGTTCGTTGATTTCTGTAATTTCAACCTGTGCCGCATTTCGAGGGCATGCTTCCATATAGAATTTGATCGGATCTGTAATCTTAATGGAATAAGTTCCGTGTGCTCTCAGGAAAAGCTCTGCATTATAAAATGTATCAAAATAGTTCACTGCATTTCTGGTTCCAAAACGGATTCCTTTGATTTCCTGAAGATTGATATAGTATACCTTCTGGCTTGTCGGCGTAGTACCGCCATATTTAAACCTTGTAAACGTATCTTTCAGAGCTTCCCCAAACTGACCGTTGAACATGGATGGCTGTGATGAATCACTGACAGTATAATATCCCGGTTCAGCCGTGTAGTCTACAACCTTTCCACCGTCAACCAGCATCATAAACTGGTTATCATATACATGGATCGTGGATCCATTGGAAATTACGTCTTTTGTGCCTTTGTTAGAATTCTTACGGACAGCCACGCCTTTTGTCATGACGGTTCCTTCACCCATTTCATATGGTTCGATCACTTCCAGAAACTGATCGTTCAACATAGAAGAAACGGAACCTGATGCCGCGCCAATCACTGATCTTATAATACCCATTTTCTTCAACCTCCCTGTGTTTGTTAAGTATTTCCGTTTTTGCTGATATGATTATACCACTATATTTCTGCAATTTCATCTGGTTTATTGTATCCGTACATCACTGAATGATCGGGAAAGCAACTGTTGTTTCAAACTCACAGCAAATCTCTGCCGGTATTATTCTACAGCAGTCACCTCATAGCCTGCATCCATAACTGCCTTCACCAGGGCATCCTTGTCTGCATCTCCGGTAATATAGGCCGCCTTTTCTTCCAGATTGACGTCTGCCGTCACTCCCGGAAATGCCTCTAATGCTTTTTTCACTGCCGCCTGGCAATGGGGACACATCATCCCGTTGATCTTCATGGTAATCATAGTTGTATTCTCCTTTGCTTTTATGGTGTTATCTTTTTTCTCTGTCATATCATCGCAATTCTGCTCACGATCCTCTGTTTGCGAGGAAAACGGCTGTGTACCTGTAACCTTCGTCTGTGTCCCGGGTGCCTTAAAATTCCGAAGCCGCAGGGCATTGGTGACCACAAAGATACTGCTCATACTCATGGCTGCCGCACTGATCATGGGATTCAGCTTTAGTCCCAAGGTCGGATACAATACACCGGCCGCCACCGGGATTCCCAAGGTGTTATAAAAAAACGCCCAGAACAGATTCTGTTTTATATTGCGAATGACTGCCTTGCTAAGACCAATTGCAGTAACCGCATCCTGTAAATCGTTCTTCAATAAGACAATATCCGCACTTTCGATGGCCACATCCGTCCCGGCACCAATAGCGATTCCCACATCTGCCCGGGCAAGGGCCGGGGCATCATTGATTCCATCTCCGATCATTGCAACCACTTTGCCCTGTTCCTGCAGCTTTGCAATTTCAATCTCCTTATCCCGGGGAAGGACTTCTGCAATTACGGAATCGATCTGCGTTTCTCTCTGGATCGCCCGGGCAGTACGGTAACGATCCCCGGTCAGCATAATCACATCAATTCCCTGCTTTTTTAACTGACGAACCGCTTCTGCACTGGTTGGTTTTATCACATCTGCAACCCCTATGATTCCAAAAACGTGGGTATCATCAGCAAAAAGCATCGTTGTCTTCCCGTCATCTGCCAGATGATCCAATACGGATTCGACTCCCGATGTGGAGATATTTGCTTCTTCCATCATTCTAAGATTGCCGGCAAGATAAACGTTTCCTTTGACTGTTCCCTTGACACCCTTTCCCGGAATCGCCTCGAAGCTTTGCACCAGGGCCGGTCGTACACGGTTTTCTTTTGCAAATGCAATGATCGCCTCTGCCAAAGGATGTTCACTTTTTTCTTCCAATCCGAATGCAATCTCCAGAAGCTCCTGTCTGGCAATGGCCGGATCTGTCATCACGACATCCGTTACGGTTGGTCGGCCTTCTGTAATCGTTCCCGTTTTATCCAGTACCACACATTGAATATTGTGGGCAGTTTCCAAAGCTTCTCCGGATTTAATCAGAATTCCGTTCTCTGCCCCTTTTCCGGTACCCGCCATAATTGCCACCGGCGTGGCCAGGCCCAATGCACAAGGGCAGGAAATGACCAGTACACAGATCCCGCAGGACAAGGCAAACTCAAAATCTGCTCCGCAAAGGAGCCAGACGCCCATAGTAAGCAGTGCAATCCCCATTACAGCAGGCACGAAGAACCCTGCGATCCTGTCCGCCATTTTCGCAATAGGAGCTTTGCTGGACGAAGCCTCCTCAACCAGTTTTATGATTCTGGAAAAGGTGGTTTCCTCTCCGACCCCGGTAGCTTTGATTCGGATGTATCCCGTCTTGTTGATTGTGGCCGCAATCACCTTTTCGCCCGCCTGCTTCTGTACCGGTATGCTCTCTCCGGTGATTGCAGATTCGTCGATCCCGGCACTTCCTTCCAGAATATACCCGTCTGCCGGTATTGCCTCTCCCGGGCGTACTATGATCACGTCTCCTGTGACTACCTGCTCCACCGGAACCGGAACCTCCTGTCCATCCCTTTCCACACAAGCTGTCTTCGGAGCCAGATCCATCAGTTTTTTAATAGCTTCACCGGTCTTGCCCTTCGACCTGGCTTCCAGAAACTTTCCCAGGGTAATAAGTGTCAGGATCATAGCTGCAGATTCAAAATACAGATCATGATAATAGCGTTCCACCAGCTCTGTATTTCCATGCCCCAGCCCATAACTCATCCGATAAATTGCAAAAATCCCGTAGATCAAAGAAGCCGAAGAACCTACTGCAATCAGACTATCCATATTTGGAGCCAGATGTGCCAATGTCTGAAAACCTTTTGTATAATACTTTCGATTCACAAGGATTACCGGTATGCAGAGCAACAACTGGGTAAACGCAAAGCTCACCCCATTCTCGATACCGCTTAGAAATCCCGGCATAGGTAATCCTATCATGTGACCCATGCTGATATACATCAGCGGAATCAAAAAGAAAAAGGAAATAATCAAGCGTTCCTTCATATGACGCTGTTCCTCTTCCACCGGCTTCATGCCCCGTGCTGTTTCTGCATGCGCCGTTTTCGAGGCTGCGCCATACCCTGCTTTTACCACTGCATCCACGATCTGCTGCCCTGTGAGCAAAGACTCATCATACTCCACGCGCATGCTGTTTGTGAGCAGATTCACGCTTACCTTTTCAATACCATTTAATTTTGCAATACATTTTTCCACCCGGGATGAACAGGCAGAGCATGTCATCCCGGTAACGCTATATTCTTCTTTTGTCATGTAGATACAATTCCCCGATCCTTGTTCACGAAAAATCCTGTCTGTTAAAGAATCCGTTTCTATTATCCCACATTCTTTATGCAGGTGTAAAGTAGGCAATCTTGCTTGATTTTTGAAAAAACAGGTGTAAAATGAATCATAAAATCATTTGAACCGTTCGTTTAAATAACGATGTACAGAGGTTCACCGGGAGGAAAGAAAATGGAAACACTATATGCGATCGCAGTCTGCCTGCTGGCAGGTCTCTTTATGTCCAGACTTATCAAACAGCTCAAGCTTCCGGCCGTTACCGCCTATCTGATCGGCGGTATTCTCATCGGTCCTTATTGTCTCGGACGTCTTGGAATACAAGGACTTGGGTTCCCCACCCACGAAAGTGTCGTGCAATATAAGTTGATTTCAGATGTGGCACTGGGCTTCATTGCCTTTTCCATTGGAAATGAATTCCGTCTCAGCCAATTGAAGAAGACCGGTCACCAGGCAGTGGTAACCGCCTTCTTCGAGGCATTGACTGCTACCTTTCTTGTAACCATCGTCATGATCATTCTTCACTTTATTCTGGGAGAAAAATTCCCCCTGGAGGTAGCCATTCTCCTGGGCGCCATTGCTACCGCCACAGCTCCTGCCGCAACGCTGATGGTCGTCCGCCAGTACAAGGCAAAGGGGAGATTGACGGATATTCTGCTGCCTGTTGTTGCATTGGATGACGCCATCGCTTTAGCCGTATTCGCCATCTTCAGCTCCATCGTGAATACTATGAAACAAGGAAATTTCAGCCTTGGTTCCGTCATTCTGGAACCAGCTCTGGAAATCATTCTGTCACTGGTGCTTGGCGCACTCCTGGGGCTTCTGCTGACCCTTGGTGAGAAGTTCTTCTTCTCCAACAGCAAGCGGCTTTCCATCTGCCTGACCTTTGTCATTCTTGCTACTGCGTTTGCCATGAATACCATAAAGCTTGGCAATATGGAACTGGAGTTCTCAAGCCTACTGGTATGCATGATGCTTGGTACCGTCTTCTGCAATACCTGTAATTTCTCGGAAGAACTGATGGCGAAAACAGATTCCTGGACTGCACCGATCTTTATTTTGTTTTTCGTATTCAGTGGTGCGGAGCTGGAATTTAATGTTTTCACTGATATCGCGATCGTAGGCGCCGGCATCATCTATATCCTTACAAGGTGTGCCGGAAAATATATTGGTGCCTCCATTGGTTCCCGTCTGACCCACTGCGATGCCAACATCGTAAAATACCTCGGCGTTACACTGTTCCCGCAGGCAGGGGTTGCTCTAGGTATGTCGCTGCAGGCAACGCAGACCATGGGGGAAGCCGGATTGCTGGTAAGAAACATTACACTGTTTGCTGTTTTGATCTACGAAATGATTGGCCCGCTTCTCACAAAGATCTCCCTGACCAAAGCTGGTGAGATTACCGCAAAGCCAACGGTTGTAAAGCAGGTAAACAAAGGACGGGAACGTCACGAGAGATAGCTTTCCCAATACCCGGAAGAATTTAAAAATAGCTCCGATGCCAGGGTATCCCTCAGAAAACGTGTCATCTTCCCTCGCTTCACTGCGGTTTTATTCGCTCGCAGTCCTTCGCGATAGAAGCGTTTGCTCCTCCTGCGAGCGAAAAACTTGTGAAGCTCCGTCGATTTCCAATGTTTTCTTACGGGATACCTTCGGCATTTGGAGCTTTTAAATTGCATTTCCGGGTTTTCCGCCACACCCGAGCCAACGATTGCTTTCAAAATGCTGCGCAAGCAGGATTGACAGCCACCGGGCGGCTTTATTGCATAGAAAACCGGCAGACCCACAAAGGGGCCTGCCGGTGAGAGAAATTTCTTAATCCAACTGGTATACATCTGCATACTGCAGGCCGAAGGCCAACGCTTCGCTGTGACTGTCAAAATAGATATCGACATGTCCATAAGGCGTACCTAAGTCTTCAACGGTATATACGTTTCCGTTGATCAGAAGCCGGGTTCCAAACGGAACGCCTGCCATGGCAACGGTGTGTCCGGATGTCGGATACACGCCGCTGGCGGTTGCATTCCCTGCCGTACCGCAGCAGGATGCACAATTACAATATGCTGTCAGTTTAAAGTTGCCAAGATAGGTTCCGCTGCCGGATGAAGATGAAGAAGACGTTTCTTCCGTATAGCTGTCATCATATCCATCATCGTAGCTGTCGTCATAGTCATTACCTGCCGAAGTACTGTAGCTGTCATAGTCACCCGAAGCTTCATAGCTGTCGCTTTCTGCAGCGCTATCCGTGTAATTGGCTTCGCTGTTATAAGCTTCTTCGCTGTAGTAATCGTCATAGCTGTATCCGGAACTGTTCTCCGTATCACCATTATAGTCATAATCGTAACTGTCAGCATAACTGTCGTTATAATCCGAATTGTAAAGATCGCTGTCACCAGCACCCTGATCATAATCGTAACTATAATCATAATCAGATACTTCAGCATAATCATAAGAAGCCGTTTCTGCGTAACCACCTTCAGAATAAGCTTCTTCGGTATAAGATGAGCCAGCGTCATCATTGAAGTCATCAGCTGCCAAAGCCGCATCTTCCTGAACTCCTGTATCTGCACTTTCAGCAGCAGAGTTGTCTGCGCCATCAGACGGATTGAATTTCGCAATATTCACAGCTGCCGTTACCGTCTGTCTGGAAAGTTCGGCAATATTGCTGTCAACCTCATTGATTATCTGACGAATCTTGTCCGCATCGGACTCATGAGAATTCAGCAGTTCCTCACAGGATGCAACCTTTTTCCCTGCTTTCTTTGCCAGGGCTTTCAATTCCTGCATCTTCGCTGTCTTTGTCTCAATATCCTCCTGAATCTCCTCTCTCTCCTTAACAGATAATACGGTATCTTCTGCCTTTTGAGATAGCTCCGTCACACTGCTTTCCAATTCTTTATATTGTTTTTGCAGTTCTACGATTCCAGCTTTCAGCTTCTGCTTCTTTGCTGCAATGTCTGTTTTCCTGCTTTCTGTTACAGACAGCTGCACCTCTGCAAAGGCTCTTTCGATCAGCAGATCCGTTTCCGATTTTGCAAATACACTGCATGGTACATTTAGTACAAGTAAACCCGCCAGCACTGCGGAATAAAGTCTTGATTTTCTCATTTATATTACACCTCTCCTTTAATCAGCAATGTTAGTATAACATATTTTATCCGAAAATCAACACTTTATTTTAATTTTTGTAACAAATTTGTAATATTAAGCAAAAAAGAAACCGGATATGCTGGTTATTCCCATTCATACCCGGCAGCTTTTCCTACTCGTCAAACCCTTCTTCTGTCATAGCAATCTGGTATTTCTCCAGGATCAGACTCTGTATCCTCTCCCTTGTGGAAGAGTTGATGGGATGCGCGATATCACGATATTCTCCATCTGTTGCTTTGCGGCTCGGCATCGCAATGAAAAGACCTTTTTCACCTTCAATCACCTTGATATCATGTACAACAAACTCCTCGTCAATGGTGATCGAAACAACCGCCTTCATCTTTCCCTCTTTGGCAACCTTTCTTACCCGTACATCTGTAATCGTCATTTTGCATCTCCTTTCTTACCATTCTCAAATACCAATTCGTGTGTGTTCCTCTACTACAACCTTAACACCATTTTCTCCGCAATAATAAGAGTTTGCCTTAATCGTATCTCTGCTTTCCACAACGCAATTCTCAATATGCGTATTATCCCCCAGATATACGTCATTCAGAATCACAGAATTCTTAATCACACAGTTATTTCCCACATAAACATTTTTAAATATCACGGAATTCTCAACCGTTCCGTTAATGATACAACCACTGGAAACAAGACTGTTGGTCACCTTTGCACCTGCATTGTATTTTGCAGGAGGGAGATCGTCAATCTTTGTCTTGATAGCAGGTGCCTGTTTGAAGAAATATCTGCGGATATCCGGCTTCAGGAAATCCATATTTGTTTTATAATAAGCTTCCACCGTAGATATATTATTCCAATACGAATCAATTTTATATCCATAGATTCGTTTCAGATTTTTGTAACGAATCAGAATATCTTTTACAAAATCATGGCGTCCATCCTGGTTCGCTCTTTCGATCATCTCGATCAGCTGGCGGCGGCGAATGACATAAATACCGGTTGAGATGGTATGATACTGCGAAACCATAGGTTTCTCTTCGAATTCCTCGATCCTGCAGTCCTCATTCATACGAAGAACACCAAAACGTTCTACTTCTGCAGGGTCTTCACAGGATGTGCATACAACCGTGATATCCGCTCTCTTTGCAATGTGGAATTCCAGAACTTTTGCATAATCAATTTTGTAGACCCCATCACCGGACGCGATTACCACATATGGTTCATGACTGTTTTTTAAAAATTCGATATTCTGATAAATCGCATCTGCCGTACCTTGATACCAGAATCCGTTTTCCTTGGTCATTGTTGGTGTGAAGGTATAAAGGCCCCCCTGTTTGCGTCCAAAATTCCACCATTTTGAAGAGCTGAGATGTTCATGCAGGGAACGGGAGTTAAACTGGGTCAATACCGCAACCTTCTGAATATGTGAATTTGTCATATTACTTAACGCAAAGTCGATCGCTCTGTAACTTCCTCCAATAGGCATAGCTGCAATTGCTCTTTTATCAGAAAGCTCTCTCATTCGATTATTATTTCCGCCTGCCAGGATAATTCCGATTGCTCTCATAACAGATCAACCTCCTTTATCTCTATCACTTGTCCGCTTTCCAGAATTCCATCCGGATAGTCTGCTGTCTGGGTAACCCCGGAGATTGCCGTGTTCTTTCCGATCTTCACGTTATCCGGAATCACACTGCGCTCCCCAATCGTAGCAATTCCAAAGGAATACACATCCGGTTTCAAAACATTTGGTGTTTCTTCTCCGCAGCCAATCACTACATGATCGCCAATAACAACATCTTCTGCAACAATTGCCTTATCCATCTGCACGTAATCACCAATTGTGGTATTTCGCATAATAATGGAATCCCGTATAACGGATCCCTTTCCGATGATAACATTTGGTCCGATCACAGAGTTGTGTATTTCACCGTACACTTCAGAGCCCTCTCCCAAAAGGCAGCGGTTCACAACGGCATTCTCTGCTATGTACTGCGGTGGAATAATATCCCCTTTTGTGTAGATTTTCCAGAATTCCTCATAGAGATTGAAAACCGGAACGATGTCGATCAATTCCATATTGGCTTCCCAATAGGATCCCAGGGTGCCGACGTCCTTCCAATATCCGTTGTATTCGTAAGCATAAAGCTTCTGTCCCAGCTCTTTGCAATAAGGAAGAATATGCTTTCCAAAATCGCAGCTTTGCTGATCTTTCAATGCGATCAATGCATTTTTCAAAACAGGCCAGCTGAAAATATAAATTCCCATGGATGCCAGATTGCTGCCGGGATGTTCCGGTTTCTCTTCAAATTCCGTAATCCGGCTCGTTTCATCGGTAACCATAATGCCAAACCGGCTTGCTTCCTCAAGCGGCACCGGCATGCATGCAATGGTTACATCTGCCTTATTCGCTTTGTGGAAATTCAGCATAACCTCGTAATCCATTTTATAGATATGGTCTCCCGAAAGAATCAACACATAATCCGGGTTATATTGCTGCATATAATCCAGGTTCTGAAAAATCGCATTCGCTGTTCCGGTATACCACTCGCTGTTCGTGCTCTTCTCATAGGGAGGAAGAACCGTAACGCCGCCTTCTTCACGGTCGAGATCCCATGGGATGCCAATACCAATATGTGTATTCAGCCGGAGCGGCTGATACTGTGTCAGCACACCCACTGTATCAATATTCGAATTAATACAATTGCTAAGGGGGAAATCGATAATACGATATTTGCCGCCAAAAGCAACAGCCGGCTTCGCAACCTTCTCTGTCAGTACACCAAGTCTGCTTCCCTGCCCTCCAGCCAGCAGCATAGCAATCATTTCTTTCTTAATCATGTGCTCACCTCTTGTTGATAATAATTATAGAACGTTAGTTTATTATAACACAGCGGGATAGAATAGTGAACATTTATCACAACAATAATTGTGTGTTTGCTTCTGTTTTTATGCTATTATACAACCCGTTTCCTGTTATCCGTCTTTTAGGGAAAATATAATTGTCGTTTTAGTATATATTTTGCAATAATTCGCAAGATTCCTGATCACTTTCCACAATGCACCGACTTGCGGCATTGGTCCGGGATTTGCACCCTTTTCATTTTCAGGTAAAAAGCGTATAATGAACAAAGCTATACGCACAAAAAGAAGAAGCAGGAGATAAATAAATGTATCAGATAGATTTCAAGAAACCCCAGCATGTTCACTTTATCGGAATTGGCGGAATCAGCATGAGCGGTCTGGCCGAAGTCCTGATGGACCGCGGTTTTCCTGTTTCCGGTTCCGACTCCAAGGAAAGTGATCTGACAAAATCACTGGAGGCAAGAGGCGCTCGGATCTTTTACGGCCAGAATGCTGCCAACATAATCGATGGTATTGAAGTTGTAGTTTACACCGCCGCGATTCATCCGGACAATCCGGAATTTGCCTGCGCCGCAGCAAAAGGAATCCCTATGCTGACCCGGGCTGAGCTTTTGGGGCAGATCATGCGTAATTACCGGACCGCTATCGCCGTTTCCGGAACACACGGAAAAACCACCACCACCTCCATGATCTCTCACGTTCTCATGGAAGGAAACTGTGATCCCACTATCAGTGTAGGCGGGATCCTCCCCTCCATTGGAGGCAATATCCGCATCGGTCAGTCGGAAACCTTTGTCACGGAGGCATGCGAGTATACCAACAGTTTTCTAAGTTTTTTCCCAACTATCAGTATTATCCTGAACATGGATGCAGATCATCTTGATTTCTTTAAGGACATCGATGATATCCGCAATTCTTTCCGCAGATTTGCGGAGCTGCTCCCCTCTGACGGGGCCTTGATCATCAATGCGGATACACCGGAATACGAGACCGTAACCCGGAATCTGAGCTGCAATGTGATCACATATGGTCTTACGCAGAAAGCCAATTACCAGGCCGCTGACATCTCTTACAATGAGCTGGGACATGCAACCTTCACTGCTCTTAGAAACGGCACTCCGACGGGAATCTATTCTTTATCCGTTCCGGGCATTCATAATGTGTCCAATGCATTGTCCGCAATTGCTCTGGGTGAACGGCTCTCTCTGCCTTACGAAACGATCGCCGCCGGCCTCAAGGGATTCACCGGAACCAATCGACGTTTTCAATACAAAGGCAGGATCGGAGACGTTACCATTATAGATGATTATGCACACCATCCAACAGAAATTGCTGCTACTCTCCGTGCAGCAGCAAATTATCCTCATAAAAAGCTGTGGTGTGTATTCCAGCCGCATACGTATACCCGAACACATGCATTGCTCCCGGAATTTGCAGAAGCCCTTTCTCTTGCCGATCAGATTGTCCTGGCAGAGATCTATGCCGCAAGAGAGGTGAACACGCTTGGAATTTCTTCTGCTGACCTGCAGGCGAAGATACAGGAACTTGGAACCGATTGTGCATTTTTCCAGACCTTTGATGAAATTGAGGCCTTTCTTCTGGAGCATTGCGAACCAGGAGATCTGCTTCTGACCATGGGCGCCGGTGACGTTGTGGAGATCGGCGAGCATCTGTTGGGCCAATAAAGATTGGCGTTTCAATAACACATTCTCCCACTCATGTGCAAGCCCATCGTGGGAAACGTGTTTTGA
>JABUSW010000274.1 GCA_021443885.1 Blautia sp. | reverse complement strand
TTGAGGCTGCTCCGGAAACAGCTGCTGAACATGACAACACCTGGGACGCCGGCAGCAAAGCAGCCGAAAGCAGCATCAAAGGTCTGTTTTTTCCAATTTTCCTTTTTCTCATGATCATTCATACTCCTATACCTCAAAAATCAACTCATGCGTCATACTAACAGCTTTCACTGAAAGGAAGCTGAAAAAGCCTGCAATCTTTTCTGAACAATCTGTGAACTTTGATCAGGAGGATTGCAATAACGCTTCGTAGGCTTCCAAAATATCCGTTACACTCATCTTGTTTACCTTTGATGCAAATCCGCTATCCGGAATCACGGTATATAAGCCGCTGTCATCCGAATAATACTTATACTCCGCACTTGTTCCATCGTTTTTCGTTACTTTTATGACAATAACCGGCTCTTCTGCGTCGAAATCTCCCTCCGAAATATTTCCTTTGGTTTGTGCGCTTAATGCAGACAGCTTATTAATAAACGACTGGAAGGTGTTTCCATCCACGATGTTGTCATCCACATAGTAATTCGTTACGGTCTCCGATTCCCGGGTTGCCTCCTCAGTGATTTCCTCCGTTTCTTCTCCTTCAGCATCTCCCACGAATGCTTCTGCCGTTTCCTCTCCGGATACGCGACTCTCCGCTGCACTCGTTTCGTCTTCTTCGGATCCCTCTGCTGCTTCCTCCATGATTTCTTCTACAGGTTCTTCCTCCGTTGTATCCTCTTGTTCTTCCGCATCCGATTCCGGAAGCACATCTTCCTCTGCGTAGAACAATTCACTTGTCTTACCCTGATAGGTCACTTCCAGTTTCTGAAGATTCGATAAGCTGATGGTGTGAACTGTTTTGTCAACATAATCCATTTCATCCAGATTCAGAAACATCTCGATGGAATCCGCATCCATTGTATAGATTCCGGTGCAGTCATTTCCCTGTACATAATAATTCCCGTCTTCATCGGTACTTCCAACTTTGACAAGAAGCGTCTTGGGAACATATTCTACCGTTACAGTTTCTTCCGTGTCCGCATCCTCTTCATCTGCATCATCCATTCCGAATTCTGTTTCCACAGTCGCTTCTTCTGTATCCTCCACAGGTTCCAGATCCTCACCGTCCATTTCCAGATCTGATTCTTCCAGATCTTCTTCAAGTTCCGGACTTTCGACGTCCAATTCCGTCATCTCCAGCTCCGCTTCTTCGATGTCCTCCGTGACTTCCGGCTCTCCATCGTCCAATTCCAGTGTCTCCGGTTCTACTTCTTCCGACTCTATTTCCACCTCTTCCTCATAATTCAGGACGATTTCTGCTGCCGGCTCTTCCAGACCGTATTTTGCAAGATCATCATCCGGGTAATCCGCCATGCTGGCATAAGAAAGTCCTGTCGCCGTTGCGGTCAGGGAGTTTAACTGCGTACTGTCCACGGCACTTTCTGTTCCGTCCTCCAGGATCATTTTCCAGACAATTCCTGTTTCCTCGTCTTTTTGGAATGTTACAAAATCCTCACCATTCTTTTGCACCGATAATTTTGTAATACTCCCGGAATCCACGGTGGGCAATTCTTCCATCTCTGCCACGTCATAAAGGGAGAACTGCATGCTCTCCGGGATATCTCCATCAACGGTATAGATGGCATCTTCGCCTTCTACCTGCAGGTAAGCATCCCCGGTACTGCTGTTGGTATCTCCGAACAGATAGGTAAAAGAGGTTTCATCCGTCTTCTTCAAGGTAATGGACAGTGCCGGATTATCAAGACCGTACTCTTCCAATTCTCCCGGCTCCTCCAGGACTCGTTCCGGTATTACGTCGGCAAGCTTCGCAAATATACTGTCGATCTGCTGCTCATCCACAGGAAAACCTGCATTTTCCGGATAAACCCAGCTATCTCCGGATTTTTGGAAAACCATCTCTTCTGCGTCTTTTCGGATCGTCACTTCTGCCATTTCTTCATCCGACACCGTCTGTGACAGTGAAGCCGGCGTGGCGGTATCCTCTGCAGCATCCTCCATATCGGACTCTAAGTCCCTTGTTCCAAGATAGGCACCTGTCAGTGCAGCCAACGCTGCAAGAGAAAAAACAAGACCCTTTTTCTTCATTATCCTTTCCTCCTTCTGAACCAGATCACACCGCCAAAGAGTATCAGCACGCCCGGTATGATCCCAACAGTTACCACACCCCAAAGTCTTGACGTTGCAGCGGTTACTGTCAGATAGGAGAGTTCAAGACTTTTCACCGGTATGGATACACTCTGTTCATAATCGCACATCCAGGATAGCATGCCGGAAAAAACGGATATATTATTTCCATAAACCATTGCGTTTACCTGTTCATCGAAAAAGCTTTCCCCGGAGATATAAACGAGCCTGGTCTCTTCATCCCCGATGGCTTCCGTCGCCGCCATCGCAACAGCAAACGAACCTTGATCGTCTTCACTGCTTTTTTCAATGGTTCCTGTCAGGTCTGTTTTCACGTAAGCATCCGAAGAGGTTGTCAAAAGCGAATCCAGCGTAATGGTATCTCTCTTATCTTCGGTCTCCTCAATGGCCTGTGCATATGGCATCAGCACAAACATGTTCTGTGAGGTAATGCCGCTGAGTGCTCCTGATGTTCCGATCTCCGGAATCAGATACGTTGGATTTCCTGCCGCATAGTAATTTGCATTTCCTTCGATGACCAGACCTTCTTTTGTCTTCATCCCATAATTGGATAGAACCTTCTGAATGTTCGGCATATCGGTCTCTGAATAGCTGGTTACCAGAAATACCTTTCCGCCTTCCTCCAGATAACCGATCAGTTTCTCCGCTTCTTCTTCTGAAATATCCTTCTGAGGTCCGAACAGCATCACGCAATCTGCATCCTCCGGTATGGACTCAACCGTTACAAGATTCAGGTCCTGCATTTCGATATTTCCCTTCTCAACGGAATCCTTCATTTCCTCTGAGAAATCCCCTTCTCCATGGCCGGATACCACATACATAATCGGCAAAGCATCGGAGGATACGTATGCAATGGCACTTGTAATCTGCCCTTCCCCATCGAATCCTGTTGTATTATAAGAGTATGAGTAATAATCCATACTATACTCGTAAATATCTTCATAATTTACAACCTTACTCCGCTCCTCACTGACCACGATCAGGGAATTATCGGTCACCTCCTGATCCGTGTACTGGGCCGCCGCACCGGGATGTGTAACAGGATCCACCTGTTCCACTTTGATGCGGGAACTCAGCTCACTGTATTTTTCCAGAAGCTTCGAGACATTTTCATCTTCTTTTCCGTTTTCTGCCATCTGATAGATTGTAATATCCTGCTCCAGACTTTTCAGCAATTCCTCTGTAGTCTCCCCAATCGTGGAAAGCTTCTGCTCACTTAAGTCTATCTCCCGGTATTTCAGGGGAAGATTTGCCACGATCAGGTTGCACAGAACCGTGATGGCCACCACCACAGCAGATAGTGCAAGACTATAGGACCCCTTTTTCAGATTTCTTTTTTTCCATTGTGAAATAGCGGTTGTATCTTTTTTCTTCATCACCATTTATCCTCCCTGTCAGCTCCATCTTCTCTTCTGTATCATCTGTATGGTCAAGAACAAAAACACTACCGTGATGGAAAGAAAATAGACCACATTCGATAAATTCAGGATTCCCTCTGCAAAATCATCAAAATGTCCACTCATGTCGAAAACGTATAGTACTTTTTGAATGACGCCCTCCAGTTTATCTGAGGACAGAAAATAAAGAGCGCTTAGAACTCCTTCCCCCATTACGCCGATCACCAATGCCAGCACTTTATTCTTGATGAAAAAATAAGCCACGATTACAAAAAGAATCACCAATAGTGACAGGATCAGATAAGAGGTTGCTGCTGTCTCGCTAAGAAGACTGGTAATTCCTCCCATAAGAAAGCACAGGAACAATACACCAACGGTGGAAACCGCAGCGATCACAGAATTCTCTGTCAGAGAAGACAGGAACAACCCCACTGCCAGATCTGCCATTCCCAGTAGGAAAAAACCCAGGATCGAGGTATACGCAGCCGGAAGCGACACCGTCCCGTATACACTTAATATTGCCGGATAAAAACACAGAATCAGCACAAGGATCGTAAAGATTCCCAGCATTCCCAGATACTTTCCGACTACAATATCCGTCACGGAAACCGGAGCTGTCAAAAGCAGCTGGTCTGTTTTCTGTCTCTGTTCCTCCGCCAATGCCCGCATAGTAAGTACCGGTGTTGCAATGAGAAACACAAAATTCGAAGAGGACATGGTATAGCCGAAGATCGGGTAGCCCATGGTCATATGATAGCCTGTATAATACACGCCGATTACCAGCAGAACAAATGCAATAAACACATAACCTGCCATAGACGTAAGATAAGAGCGAAACTCTCTTTTACATATCGTTAACATTTTCAATCTCCTTAAACTATTAGAATTTCTTTAGTCAGTCGTATCGGATGATCTGCAGAAAAGCTTCTCTGCTTATTTTTCTGCATCTGGTTGAATCAATCCTGCTTTTGTTCCTGTTTCTTATTCTTTCGGAAAAGGGATTTCTTCTCCTTGCCCTGGGAAGCGGGCTCCCGCGGTGCAGTCAGCTCCAGGAAAATGTCTTCCAAAGAAGCATGATGGTTGCTCATTTGCAGAATCGGGCAATTGTATCTCACGCAAGCATGAAACAGCTCTTTGCGTATGTCGACGTCGGATGCCGTGTGGAGTATGGCTCTGGTTTCTCCCTCTTCCGGGACGATTTCCATCTCCTGAATCTCCGGGATCTCTTCCAGCATTTTCTTTACTTCAGAATCAGAAGCGGCAAATACCATGTCCAGGGTGTTCTCCCCCGCCATTTTTTTCTCCAGACTCTCCGGTGTATCGCTGGCTACCAGTTCCCCGTTGGCAATGATCATGATCTCGTCACAGATCGCGCTGACCTCTGACAGAATATGAGAACTCAATATAACGGTATGATTCTTCCCAAGTCCCTTAATCAGGTCTCGAATCTCTATGATCTGCTTCGGATCCAGGCCAACGGTAGGCTCATCCAGGATAAGGATCTGCGGATATCCCATCAAAGCCTGGGCAAGTCCCACCCTTTGCTTATAGCCTTTGGACAGATTTTTAATGAGACGCCCTTTCATATCGCTAATCTGAACCAATGCCATGATCTCTTCCAGCATTTCCTTCTTCTCGCCGGGCTTCACTTTCTTAAGATCCGCTGCGAAGTCCAGATATTCCAGCACGGTCATATCCTGATACAATGGCGGCAGCTCCGGAAGGTATCCAATCTGCTTTTTAGCCTGCTCCGGTTCCTCTAAAATATCATGTCCGTTGATCAGAACCGTTCCGGAGGTCGCAGCAATATACCCTGTGATCATATTCATCGTAGTCGATTTTCCGGCACCGTTCGGTCCCAGAAGACCATATATTTTCCCTTCTTCTATCCGGAAGCTGAGGTCCTTCACTGCCTCATGATTCCCATAACGTTTTGTGAGATTTTTCACCTCTATCAAAGTAACTCCTCCTTTGCTTATCATTTTTCGCCTGTCCTATCGTATCAGCCTTTTCTGAAAACGCGCTGAAAATCCACGGCATATAAATTGAAAATTCTGTGAACTTTTCAAAAAAAAAGACCCGGCAAATCTGCCGGGTCTTCGTGTAAATACTAATTCAGTTCAACTTTTACATAAGGTTTGATTACGGCCTGCGCAACGCCATTGATACGGTTATGAACGTCTACGCCCCACCATGTAACAGCCGTCCAGCCTTCTCCGCCGAAATCCTTTTCCTGAATAACCCCTCTCTTCAGAAGTACATTTGTAAGAGTGGAATTGTATTCGATTTCAATGGTATTTTCGCCGTCTACCAGATATTCACTGACATCTGCCACCGGTTTTGTCCAGCTGACACCACCTGTATACTGATCGTTTCCTTCCGGAACCGCTTTGTTTCCGGTTCCATCGTCGATTTCAACTTCAACGCTTCTCTTAACCTTTGTCGGGTTTGTGCTGACATCGCCGCCCACTTTGGTTCCGTTGATCCATACCTTCATGGACTGATCCAGCTCACCAAAGTCAATAAATGCACCATCCGCTGCGGATGCATCCCAGTTAAAGACAGCCTTGTAATGGCCCTCTCCGGATACTTCCTCACCAACCTCCGGAATGTTGTTCCAGGTTGTCAGCGTGTCCAGTTTCACCTCGATATCAGTAATTGCGGTTGATGTTTTTCTGTTTTCTGTAGTCAGATCTCCAATTGTTTCCGTACGAACCAGATCTCCGCTTTCTTCGTTGGCATCCCAGGAGCTTACGGTTACATCCCAGTTGGTAATATCATAGGATTCCGGAACAGCTGCTTCTGCTGTTACACTTTCTCCATTGCTTAAGGTTGCCTCTACTGTGCCGGATGTCGTTGCAAGTGCAACTAATTTCCCATTCTCTACATAAACAGCGTCTGCATTTGTCGAAACAACAGATGTCTTCGTTTCTTCTGTTGCCTCAAAAGCAAACAATGCAATGTTGTCATAATCAAGGTCGATCGGAATGATGGTCTGTCCATCTTCATAGCTGTATTCACCTAATTCTTTTACCTCGCCTGTCCATGGATCGATGCTGTATGGAATATAGGTGCCCTCCATCTTGATGTTGGTTTTGATATTCAGACCATGATCTTCTGTCTTAACGTCCTCTTTATAGCTGTACTGATGATAATCGTTCGGGCAGTAGTTTAATGCATATAAATAACGGTTTCCATTTTCATCTTCTCTGGTCTGTGTCAGAAGCTGGTGATTCTCTCCGTCGAATTCTGCATATGGACGAACACCAAGTTCCTGCAGCATTTCGTATACTTCATCGTCATATCCGCCTGCCACCGGATCATCATAGTCGATCGGGTCTGCCACTTTTGCCACACGAACATTATCCAGCTCGATCAGCTGTGCCATTAATGCGGCAAGCTCTTCATCCTTACCATCGTTAAAGGTTGTATAAGTTGCTTTTCCATCGATTACTACAACCGGCATTCCCTTGGAAGCAAGTTCATATATCTTTTCTGCTGCGGAATAATCCAGCCAATCCTGGTAGATCACCAGGGCACGATAGCCGGCGTTATCAATTGTCTTCGTCTCCTCGTTAAAGGTAACACCCTCTGCACTGAGGAGATCCGGAGCAACGTAATCGTAAGTATAACCATTATCCTGAAGCTCGGTAGAACGATAGTGAACTCCCATATGTGCATACTGGTTATTCATATCACCAATATTGGCAAGATCGGTTGTATCCTGTCCGCTTGTATTCATACCCTGTGTCCAGCTGTTATGGATAAAGGCGATATCTGTACGGGATTTTCCTGTCTGCATCAGAGTCTGTATACGTCCGATGTGTGCGTTGAACTCATCATAATCCTCATAGGAAGGTTCACGGTTACCCCAACGATAGAAAGCGGTTCCGCCGCCAAAACCGGACATGTATCCAGGCCATTCCCAGTTGCCATAACCATAGCTTGCAGTCCAGATATGCCATACAACCCGTTGGAAACCAACCGCATACTGTGAATAAATATCATGAAGCAGTGTCTGGAAAGACGTTGCATATACCTGTGCGGTACCACCGGTCTCCGTAGAAAGAACCTTGTTCTGCAGCTTTGCACCTGCTGTGTGAAGTCTGAGAATGTCCGCCTGGTTATACTGATTCAGGTTTTCCGCCTCCGGATAATCAACGTAAGCAGACGGTTCCGTGATCTCAATGGGCCGTCCATAAGAAATCTGGGCACGTGTGGTGATTCCTACAGAATTCAGCCATTCCTTTAATGGAAGCAGCATATTCTCTTCATAAAGCTGTGTCAATACATCCTGCCAGTCATTAATCAGCTTCTCTGCCAGTTCTTTGTTATCACCGGAGAATTCGTAGACACCTTTTTCCTGGTAATAAGGGTCGTAGGCCAGGTCGAATCCGGCTGCAATTCCTTTTACAATAACCAGATACGGAAGAATATCGTAACCCTTCCGGTTGATGAATTCCTGACGCGCATCCTCAGACCAGTAGGTAAAGCCTTCCTCATTCTCACCATACGTAATTTCCAGAGAATCCATGAAAAGCTCTACATCCCCTTCCAGGATCTTCGCATTCAATTCTTCATCGTTCAGATAATTATCTTCCCAGAAACGTTTTAACGCCTCTACCCCACGTTTGTCAAAATAGTTGGTTGTATAGCAGTTTTCGGTAGCCGGTGCGGATAATTCGTAGGATCCCTGTGTCCAAATCGGGAAAATCATATACGTAGCATCTGCATTCTCGGCTGGTGCTGTCCATGTAAGAACACAATTTGTTGGATCGGTTTCATCTATTGTCACAAATTCCATCAGATCGGTTTCCGAACCATAAACGATCTTTCCTTCTGCGTCCAATTCATAGGCATACGCTCCAACAAGGGTCGTATTTGCTCTAACTTCTGCCGGAAGTCCAAGAGCTTCATCATAAGTTTCTCCCGCTGCAATGACCTTCTCAGCAGTTTCGGTACATGCAGAGGATGTCGCAAGAATCTGCATGGCTTCCTGGCTGTCCGGGCTCATATATGATTCCGGCACATTGGAAGATGCCCAGTTGGTTCCGGATGTAAGGTAGACACCCATACCAAGATCAAGAAGCTTGTTCATCATCAGCTTCCATTTGTGGGCCCACATTTCTGATCCATAAGCGTACAAGGACTTGTCCGACGCATTGTCTTCCTGCATACAAAGTTCAACGCCACGGAACCCACTGTCGTATAGATTCTGAATTTCCTCCAGAAGTGTTTCGTCTGTTGCAGAAGCATCTCCAAGCCACCAACGTGTATCGGAGCTGTACACACGATCCGGATCAACAAATCTGCTCTCAAGTTCGTTTGCAAATGCAGATTTTTCTGCGGTGTCTGCCGCCACAGCCGGAACAGAACCAAACAACATGGAAACTGCCATCAATGCTGCTAATGCTTTCTTTCTGTTCATTTGTTTCCTCCTTTTATAGTGTAGCTGTTACATGTTCTCTTATGTCTGAATCATTCAGACGTGATACTATCATCATAAAGCTTTCTGCATAACGAAAATATTATTATCGGGTATCTTTTTATCATTATTGTGCAATTTAAAACGCTCATTCTATATTTTTTCGTCAAAAACATGTATACTTATCGTATCCTATCAGAAAGAAGAAAAGAGAGCCAATCATGCAAATCATCCTTTTATTATTATTCTTTATCCTCTGTACTTCTCCGGTACAGGCGGCAGAAGAGCCTGCGATCCGTGTTACAGTGCCCCGTGTTGAAGAAGCAGGCTTTAACGGACTGCAGATTGCAGCGGCTGTCGATGAATATGTATATTCCGAATTTGGGTTCCACGTAGAACTGGATTTCGTCGTCATGGACAATTATGAACGCGAAATCACGCACGCTTCTCTTTTGGAAAACCTCCCCGATGCTTTTTTTATCTGGGATCGTTCTATGGCTGCAGCTCTGATACAAAAGAATCAGCTTGCGCCTTTGGAAAATCTGCTGAATGATTACGGAACAGACCTGATCTCCTTCTTCGGTGAAGAATTATCCATAACAAATGCGGGATATGATTCCATTTATGTGCTTCCGAATAAACTGGATCGTGAAAACATCAGCTGTTTTGAATATCGTGCATCTATAGCAGATAAGTATCAGTTGGATATGGATAGCGTGCGTTCCATCAATGATCTTTCGGATATTTTTGCAAAGCTTCATGAGGCATCGCCGGACGTTGTGTGCTGCGATCCCCTTACCCTTGGATACTATGACGCACTGGGCGACAGCCTTGGAGTTCTGATGGATTGCGGGCGCTCTGATCGGATTGTAAACCTCTATGAAACAGAGGCGTTTCGGAATTATGTTTTTCTGATTTCCGACTGGAGAAAGAAGGGGTACCTTCTCGATGACAACCTTGGATATAACTCGATCAATCGTTTTGTCGCATCTCCGGAAATCTTCGGAAAATTTTCCAATTATCATCCGGCACTGGTAAGTGTTGACGGGGCTGCAGCAGAAGAAGAGCTCCGTACGGTTACGCTGTATGATTCCTTTGTTTCAACAGACGATTATCAGACCTTCCAATATGGCATTTCTTCCCAATGCCAGAATCCCGCATATGCCATGCAGTTTCTGAAGCTTCTTTTTACAGATGCGACCCTGGTCAATCTTCTCACATACGGAGTTGAAGGAGTCCACTATCAGGTCATTGATGAAAAACTGCAGACCATCAGCTTTCAGGATGACTCTGTCGATGGAACAGGCAGCTACCATCAATTCCGGGGATACTATTACGGAAACCAATACCTCTGTAAACTCTGGGAAGGTTATCCGATCGATCTGTGGGAACAGGAGACTGTCTACAACCAGTCAATAGAGCGCTCCTATGCCTGCGGATTTATCTTTGATCCCTCTTCGGTATCCACAGCCCAGGCAGCCTGTACACAAGCTGTTAATTATTATCTCCCCCTTCTGGAAGAGGGCTTTGGTGATACGGAGATGTTACTGTCGGAATTAAACAATTCTCTTCATAAAGCAGGAATCGACCTGATCATTGAAGAAAAGCAGCGTCAGCTGGATTTATGGAAGGAACAGGAGAAATGAAAACCCGAAAACCACATTTCCATTATTCCATGAGAGTTCTGTTATCCGTCGTAATTACAATTCTTGTAATTGTAACTCTTATGTGCACGATCTTTTTTTATTCTGCAAAAAAAACAGAAATGCTGGAACATACTGCAGACTCTCAGTCTGCATTGCTGCAGTCCTTTAAAGATACCATGTCGGATAGTATGAAACAGGTGGAAACCTTTCTCTACAATGCGTTTTACAGTAACCCGGATGTGCAGACGCTGGGGCACAGCACCAATGACCTGGAACGTTACCGTGCAAGAGAATCGATTGCAAGTATGCTTAGCCAGGTGGTCCAGTTAAACGATTTTATCGAAGTCGCCTGGTTCTATGATCCGTCTATACAATGGTATTCCGACGCTCTGGAGGAACAGGGACTCTTTCTTGCCAGAAACAACTATACCGGTATTACACTTAGTGAAATCCAGTTCCTGAAAAAACGCATCATTACCGATCTGGTCAATCCAAAAAACAGCTTGTTTATCCAGGAAAAAGGATGGCAGCTGGTATCCGACGAGCAGCACAATTCATATCTTCTTTGGGTCTCCCAAAGCGGCTCCTCTTATACAGGAGCCTGGATCAGCATTTCACATCTGTATGAGCAGCTGATCGGTCATTCCTCCGACAGCAGCTGCATTGATCTTATAATCTGTAATTCAGATGGAGAAAGTCTGATCCAACAAGGCTCCTATAAGCCCGGTCCAAAGAATGATACTGCTTTTTGGGAAAAGGATAACGACGGGAATCTCCGAATATGGGCATTTCCGGATTCCATGGATATTTTCTTTTTGAAAATTGTAGATTCCGGTGTCTTGTCCGGAAACATCGTTACAGAGAAAGGTCTTCTGTCTGTCTTTTTAGTTGTGATTTTCTTTGTAATGGCAGCCTTTGTCCTGTGTCAACTGCTGATTTACCGGCCATTTCAAAATCTCCTTACGGAGATGTACCGGATCCGTCATTACAATCCGGAAGAACGGTTACGTGAAAGCAGCTCTTTCACAGACATTGCAGTGCTGAGCCACTCCATCAACCGAATGATGGATGAGATTTCCAATCTGAAACAGAATGCCTATGAAAGCCGTATAAAATCCAGAGATATCCAGCTTCAGTATCTCAAAATAAGGCTTAAGGTTCATTTCTACCTGAACAACCTCAGCCTGATTCATGCCATGGCAAGAATGGGGCAGACCGACCTCATACAAGAACTTACGGAATCATTGATCGAATACATGCGGTTTATCGATTCGGATGCGGAACGTTTTGTTTCACTGGAAAAAGAAATGGAACACGTAAGAAGCTATGCCCGGATCCAGAAACTGCGGTACCCGGAATTGTTTACCTATACGGAAAATATCTCCCTGGAACTCTATGACGCACAGATTCCGCCCTTGATTCTGCAGACCTTTATGGAGAACTCCATTGATCATGGTTTCAGCCTGGATAAACACAATGAACTTCTTATTTCCGCTCATTATGAGGCCCATGAGGCGGCCCCTGGTATTTTGTTCATGATTGAGGATAATGGAAAAGGATTTTCAGAAGAAGAGCTTGCAGAAATCACTTCACCCGCAGAACCGGACTATACTTCCGGCAAAATACACGGTATCGGCATCCGGAATGTGATCAGCCGGATAAATCTGTTATATGAGAATAACGCTGAAATCCAGTTCCAGAACCGCCCTGAAGGGGGAGCCCTGGTAACAATCTGGCTTCCATTCATTGAGACAGATGAAGAAGGAGAAGATGCGCATGTATAATCTGCTGTTTGTAGATGATGATAAATGGATTACGGACAGTATCCGCTCCTTGCTGGACTGGAGTCAGTTCCAGTTTCATGAACCATTTCTGTCCTATAATGTGAAAAATGCCAAAATGATACTTTCCAGCCAGAAAATTCACGTTCTGATCACAGATATTGAAATGCTGGGGGAAGATGGATTTTCGCTTGTAGAATGGTCGAAGAGCAATTGCCCTGAAACAATATGTATTTTTCTAACCAACCATGCCAAGTTTGAATACGCCAGAAAGGCCATAACGGTAGGTGCTTTCGAATACCTTCTCAAGCCTGTAACCGCACCGCACCTCGAAGAAATTCTGAGAAAATGCCTTGCGCAGTTTTCCAACAGAAACGGCAAACCTTCCTCCTCCGCATTATCGCCCCTCGTTGCTTCCGCAATTTCTTATATTGAAGAAAATCTTTCTTCCCCCCTTTCACGGGAAGGCATTGCAAAAGCATTGTTTACAAGCGAGAGTACCTTGTCCCACTATTTTGTAAAAGAAACCGGAAGCTCCCTGGTTGATTATATTACCAGCCTCCGGATACAGAAAGCCAAGGAGCTTCTTGCAGAGACAGAACTGTCCATCACACAGATCAGCATTGAAGTAGGTTATAACTATTCCGCTTATTTCACGAAAATTTTCCGGGAACGGGAAAACCAGACACCAAAGCAATACCGGGAATCAAGCCGGCTGTGACCGTGATGTCGTTAAAAAAGGGGCGGATATATTAGACCGGAAGCCGGATCCGCTGCTGGAGAAAACACTTCCGGCGATGGCGGAAGCTGAAGCAGCGCTCCGGGGGAAAATGAACGTATAGTACCTCTTCTGAGATGAAGAGGTGAAAGAACAGGCTGGGGTGTTGTACCCCAGCCTGTCTATTTTCATGGAAATCCCACGTATCACGTGCAGCTCGCCTGCGCATTCTCTATTTATATTTCATTCAGATCAGTCGCTGCATTCTGCTTTCCATGAATGCTTTCAGCTCTTCTGACTGAGCCTTACTTAATATCGAATGGTCACAGATCTCAAACATTTTCTCTTTTTTTCTGAGCATCAGACGTATCATACTGTTTACTGCTGCATCTTCAACACCAAGCTGCTTTCCAAGAATAACGAAATCTTTCCTTCTCAGATTTCGTTTCTTTCCATTTAACGCCAATGCAGTTTCGTCCTTATCTCTTGGATTCACAATATTTACAGGCAATAAGTCATACGCCTCTGCAAGCATAAAATTACGCTTTCCGCTATTTCGTTCTCTCAAAGAAAAGTTCTTAAGATGCATGTCGGAATTACCTGTTACAAAACAAAACAGCAAACGCAAAAACAATTCCGACATATCCAATTTCGGAATCACAGAATACATTTGAATGATTTTTCCACACTGTTCATAAGAACCCTTGTATTTGTCTTCTGTCAGGCGTAAAGAAAGCTGACAGAAATCTTCCATGGCATACTGATCTGTTTTCTTAGCTCCTATGTGTCGATCTACCCTTTTCGTTATATAAGCAAACTGATCAGATACCTGTATCAAAGCATGGGGAACCGTTTTGATTCCGCAGGACTCTGCCATCAACATGGTAACGTGCTCATATTCCGGCAAGCTCTTATAAGCTTCTGTCTGCGGCTTAAGGATATACCCGTTTGGATAATCTACTACCGTTAATCTTGCCTCGGGTCTTTTGGTCAGGTGAAGTGACATTTTCTTTTGCACACCCTGTACGGTATACCCCTGACGGACCGTTGTTTTCGCAAGAAAAAGCAGCTGTTCTTCAGTCAGCTCAATCTGAGGGATCTTAGCGGTACCAAAAAAACTCTTTATACATTTTGCATGCCAGCTGCAAGCTGCTTCGGATTCTGAAGGCTTGACAATTTCTTTCCCGCAGCACAAACATTTCATATGATTTTCTCCTCAATACGGACATCCCCTATGCAATCCTTTGCTGTTGCAAGTAAAAGCCCAAAACGGTCTCTGGGATTTATCTTCCAATTATCAACAACAACATCAAGAAGCCACCCCTCTGGTATAAGACCATCAAAAAACGGAAAAAATACATTCGATCTATATGGTTCCGACCGTAACGGTAAGGTAAGGCTTACCGCAGCTGCGTCCTCATGACGCAGGTATTCTTCGTCATAGCAAAACATGTAGCCTTCCGAGGTATCCTCAAGAACCCCCGCCAATTCATTCTGAACAATGACATACCCAGCTCTGTTAATCATTTCCAAATCCTCTGTTTCCCATGTAATAGTACCCCGTTTCTTAAATAACAGGGTCAAATGCGCAGAATAATATATTGATCATGTTGTTCCAGGAACACAGATATCGCAATTACGGATTGTTTTGCTGTTCAATTGGCCCTACAACCGCCTGCATACCAAACATAGAGAGGGCCTGATTGACCTTATCCAGTCTGACACTCTTTTTTCCCTGTTCCAGCTCCCTCACGAAACGCAGCCCAAGTCCTGCCCTGACTGCAAATTCTTCCTGTGTTAAGCCTGCCTTTTTTCTTTGTTGTTTCACATAATCCCCAATATTGTTCATTTCATTATACCCGATAGGGTTTAACTCCTCTCTGTTTTGGTGTTTTAAATTAATTTACACCTTTTAGGGTATAATAATATAGAGCATTTCTTTTGTCAAGAAACACTATACCCTAACGGGTATTTTTAAACCTGATTATCTCTCCTAAATGAAATAATATCCGTTCGCGAACTTTGGGATATTCCCCCAACCCATTCAAATGGCAGACCACCTCATAGCCTGCTTCTTCGCATATGCTCCTCCAGGACTCCTTTCCCGGACCGGCCATATCTTTTCTTGCATGATATCCTGCTGCCAGCAAAAAAGGCGCCAGATGAATCCGCTTAACAGGTCTCCCCTTTAATTCTGCCATAACTTCTTCCATCCCGGGCTTCGCCTCATAGGTGCACAGGAATATACTCTTTTCAGTCTCTGCCTGAAACACCTGGTTTAATTCCT
>JABUSW010000122.1 GCA_021443885.1 Blautia sp. | reverse complement strand
TTCCAACACTGCTCAGATGTACATGGAGAATGATCTTCTTCTGAATCTGGATGACTACATCGCAGCCGACGATGCCATCGATCTGGCTAACTATTATGAGGGTATCGTTAACCTTTACAAGAGCAACGACGTACAGTACGCTCTTCCGAAAGACCATGACACCATCGCTCTTCTTTACAATAAGGCAATCTTCGATAAATACGGTGTAGAGTGCCCGACAGATGACTGGACATGGGAAGATGTTTATGAAGCAGCAAAAGCAATTACCGAGGCAGGCGAGGCTGATGGCGTATATGGATACGCAATCAATACATCCAACAACCAGGATGGATGGTACAACTTCGTTTATGATTACGGTGCACAGGTTGTTACGGATGATCACAAGGGAACAACCATTGGTTCTGACGAAGGAAAAGCCGGTATGGAAATGCTTCGTAAGATCCTTACAGTTGCAGCTCCTCAGACCGTAGTTGCTGAGACCGGTACAGATTCTCTGTTCCAGTCCGGACTTTGCGCTATGATCACACAGGGTTCCTGGATGATCAACTCCTTCTATACTGCAGAAAACCATGCAGATTACTATTGGGCTATGATGCCATACGCTGATGTGAACGGCAACGGCGCATGTGATGAAGGCGAAAGATGGTCTGCTTACAACGGACTTGGTTGGGCAGCAGCAGCTAATACAGCTCTTCCGGATGAAGCTTACAGTCTGATCTCTTACTTCTGCGCAGAAGCAGGTCAGAAGAAACAGGCTGAGCTTGGTGTAACCATGGCTGGTATGCTTGGTGTATCCGAAGAATTTGCAAACGCATTCGAAGGAATGGACGTATCTGCATTTACGCGTATTGAAGAAGAAGGTTCTCTGTACTTCCGTCCATACACACGTAATACGACTGTTTGGGAAGATGCTCTTCAGCAGGCTGGATGCTTCCTGGATGCATGGCAGAATCCGACCGATGAGGCAGTTATGGCTGCAGCATGTGATAACGCACAGGCAATCATCGAGAACGCAATTGCAGAAGAATAATATGAAAGCACTACGCGGATGAGGCGCGCAGCGTCTTTACCCGAATACGAAACGAGAAGAAACGGACCATCCAGTATGGTTTGGTCCGTTTTTTTTATTCGAAAATAGGAGGGAAAGAATGAAAAAAATGACGAAAAAGGAGAAAGATGAAGCGAAGTGGGCATATCTCTTTGTCACACCGACCATTCTCGGACTCCTGATCTTAAACTTCTACCCGATCTTTAATACCATTTACCAGTCCTTCTTTAAGACCGGTGACTTTGGTAAGGGTAATACTTTTATCGGACTGGGCAATTTCACGAAGCTTATGAGTGACGGTGCCATTTGGCAGTCCTTCTGGAATACCATCAAATATGCAATTATCGAGGTTCCATTTGGCGTAGCGATTGCTCTTGTTCTTGCGGTATTCCTGAATAAGAAACTCTGGGGAACCTCTTTCTTCCGTACCGTATTCTTCCTGCCGATGGTCTGCGCTCCGGCAGCAGTTGCAATGGTTTGGAAGTGGCTCTACAATACACAGTTTGGTCTTATCAACAATGTTTTCGGCACCAAGGTGCAGTGGATCTCGGATCCGAAGATCGCATGGATCTCCATCGGTGTCATTGGCGTATGGTCCATCATTGGTTACAACATGGTTCTTTTCATTTCCGGTCTTCAGGAGATTCCCGGCGACTATTATGAAGCAGCCATGATCGATGGTGCTACCGGAATCAAACAGTTCTTCCATATCACCATCCCGCTTCTGAGCCCGACGACGTTCTTCATCGTACAGACGCGTGTCATCGGTGCGCTTACCATTTTCGACCTTATGTTTATGGTAATGGATAAGACGAACCTGGCTTTGAACAAAGTTCAGTCTGTTGTATATCTGTTCTATGATTATTCCTTCACCAAAGGAAACAAAGGAACCGGTGCAGCTCTGGTCGTTATGCTTCTTGTCTTCATTATGATCGTGACATTGATCATGCAGAAGTGTGAGAAGAAGTTTGTATATCATAACTGAGAAAGGAGGACATGATTATGGGTTATGAAGCGAAAAAACGGTGTACAACCGGACTTATTTACGTGATTCTTATCATCATGGCATTTATCATGATCATTCCTTTCGCATGGATGATTCTGACTGCACTGAAAACCAATCAGGAAGCGATCTCTGTAAGCCCGTTCTATATTTTCCCGCAGAGCGGATGGAAATGGGAGAACTTTGGAACCGTATGGAAATCCTATAACTTCCTGACACTGTACATCAATACTCTTTTGATGATTTTCTTCCGTGTTGTATGTGCGTGTCTTACCGCTACTATGGCAGGATATGCATTTGGGCGCCTGAAATTTCCGGGAAAGAATGCGTTGTTCTCTCTGGTCCTGATCCAGATGATGGTTCCGGCACAGATTTTCATCATTCCACAGTATTTGATGGTATCGAAACTGGGTATGCTGAATACGCAGTTCGGTCTGGTATTCCCTGGTATTGTAACTGCATTCGGAACTTACCTTCTGAAGACCGGCTATGAGGGTCTTCCAAAAGACCTGGAGGAAGCCGCTGGAATTGATGGATGTAACATTGGTCAGAAGTTCCTGAAGATCATGATGCCTCTGACACGTTCTTCCATGGTATCTTTGGGAATCTTCAGTGCAGTGTTCGCATTCAAGGATCTGATGTGGCCAATGATCGTCTGCACAAAGGCAGAGACCACTACATTGTCAGCGGCACTTGCTAAGATGCAGGGACAGTATACCAGTGATTATCCTGCAATGATGGCAGCTGCTACTCTGGCAGTATTACCAATGCTTATTATTTATATCATCTTCCAGAAACAGTTCGTGGAAGGTATTGCAACATCCGGTGGAAAGTTGTAATATATACTGCTGACGCAGGTCGTCGGTATGAAAAAAGAACCAGAAGGCCGTTACCGCAGTGCTTTCTGGTTCTTTTCATGAAAGAACTATTTCATGAAAATGACTCCATGGAGGTTAGATTATTGAAAGAAAAGCAGGGAATTCCTGAAAAGTTAAGGAATCATCTGAAGGGTGAGAAGGAAAAACTGAAAGATTATTCACTACGTGAAAAAATGCAGTATATTCTGGAATACTACTGGCTTTGGATTCTTGGAATCATACTTGCTGTTACAATTCCGGCTTATGTGATCTTCCGTGCCACGACGGCGATCAAAGATTATTGGTTTTTCATTGTTTACACGAATACATTTAAGGAAATCGGAAACAAATCGGAACTGTGGGAGGGATATGTGGATTACACCGGCTATGATCTTGATCAGAAGATGGTGAATTTCAATGCAAGCTGTTATTTTGATCCTACATCAACATCCGGAATGCGAAGCAACTACTATGAATCCTTTGTGGTTTTTGCAGACACCGGAGATCTGGATGCTGTCACGATGGAGAAGGAACAGATCGAGGCGTTGGGAAAGACCGGAAGATTAATGGATCTGGAGGACGAAAGATGTACCGTCCTGATGGAAAAGTATAGTGATCGTCTGGTATACTGTATACCGGATCCGGAGATGAGTGAGAAGGAACGGATTCCGGTAGGGATCGACATCTCTGACAGTATCCTGATGACAGAATACGATCTCTATGAGAATACCTGCGTTTTGGGGGTAGGTGCAAACTCTGAGAACCTGGAGGCCGTTGAACTTTATCTGGAATATATCTACAAGGAGGAGTGATATGATCGGGCGATTTATCGGTCAATTCCTGGATAATGAGAGCAGCTTTGGACGTCTGATGACAAAGTGCGGTATCATTATCGGAGCAAATCTGATGTTTGTCATTTTCAGCCTTCCGCTGATTACTATGGGCCCTGCTCTTGTTGCCTTGTATCACGTCATGCTGAAGACGCTGAGAGGTGATGGTGTTTTGAATCCTTTCGGTCAGTTCTGGGCAGGCTTTAAGAGCAACTTCAAACAATCTATGATTTACTGGGCGGTTTTCCTGGTGATCGCTGTCATTGGTATCATTGACCTGAAGTTCTGCGGTCAGTTTGAAAGCGGCACTATGAAGTTTTTCAAATATGCACTTTTGGTGGTAGCGCTGGTTATCGTTGCAATCACCATCTATATGATGCCGGTGATGGCCGCTTTTTCGGATACGATTCCGCATTTGATAAGAAATGCATTGTTTTTCATCTCGAAAAATCCGATCAGAATGATCATCATTTTGTTTTTTAATGTCTTTCCCTTGTATCTTACCTACACGGATGTACAGTTCCAGCCCTTGTATGCATTTATTTGGGCATTCTTTGGATTCGGAGCGGTGGCGATGCTGACGTCTACTCTTTTGCTTAAAGATTTCAGTCTTTACCTGCCGAAAGTGGATTCTTACGGAAATATTCTTACGGAGGAAGAGATCGAAGAACTCCGACGCACAGGAAAGCTGGAGAACTACGAAGAGCAGAAGGACACTGAGAAAGAGATTCTCGATGATATGAAGAAGATTGGCATGTAGAAGGTGCGATGAGCTTTGAATAAAACCAAGATTTTACGGTTTAAGGAGAATATGCAATGAACTATATTACTTTTAATGAGAAGACGAAAGTATTTACACTTGCTACTCAGAAGAGTATGTACCAGATGCAGGTGGGAGCGCATAACACTCTGCTTCATCTTTACTATGGTGCCAATGTGGGAGATACGGAGATCACCTATCGTATTATTCCGCTGGACCGTGGTTATTCCGGTAATCCGGAAGAAGCAGGGAAAGACAGAACCTTCTCTATGGACGTGCTTCCACAGGAGTATTCCGGCTATGGTAATGGAGATTACCGCATCAATGGAATGGAGCTGCAGCACGAGGATGGAAGCGACACAGTGGATCTGCGCTATGAATCCTATGATATTGTTCCGGGAAAATATAGTCTGCAGGGTATGCCGGCAATGTTTGGAAGTGAAGAAGAGGCGCAAACATTGGATGTTACTTTAAGTGATCGTCTTTCCGGTCTGAAGGTGCACCTTCTCTATGGAGTATTTCCGGAAAAAGACATTATTACTCGTGCTGTCCGTTTTGAAAACAGGGGGACAGGTGTGGTCACACTGAAACGGGCCATGTCTGTGCAGCTGGATTACCTGAACCGACACATGGATTTTATGCATTTCTTTGGAAGACATACCATGGAGCGATTGATGGAACGTCTGCCGCTGCACCACGGCATACAGAGCTTCGAGAGCAAACGAGGCAATTCCAGCCATCAGCACAATCCTTTTGTGATTTTGTGTGACCGATCTACCAGCGAGGTGTTGGGGGACTGTTTTGGTTTCGGGCTGATCTACAGCGGGAATTTTCGCTGTGAGATTGAGAGAGACCAGTATAACCAGACGCGACTGGTGATGGGGATTCATCCATATCACTTTGCGTTCCGCCTGGAGCCCGGAGATGTATTCGAGACCCCGGAAGTTGTTATGGCATATTCCAGAAAAGGGTTTGGGAAACTTTCCAATATTTTGCACGATGCTTATCGCACCAATCTGATTCGCAGCAAATATGTAACCTCTCCAAGACCGATTCTTGTAAATAACTGGGAGGCAACCTATTTTGATTTTAATGAACAGAAGCTGCTGGACATTGCAGTTGCTGCAAAGGACCTTGGGCTGGACATGTTTGTTTTGGACGACGGCTGGTTTGGAAAACGGGATAGTGACAATTCCGGTCTGGGAGACTGGTATGTCAATACAGATAAGATTCGCGGCGGTCTGCCGAAACTGGTAAAACAGATCAATGATATGGGGCTGAAATTCGGTCTCTGGGTGGAACCGGAGATGATCTCCGAGGACAGCGATCTGTACCGGGAGCATCCGGACTGGTGTTTCCGAATCCCCGGCCGCGGTGTAGTTCGGAGCCGCAATCAGCTGAACCTGGATATCACCCGGAAAGAAGTACGGGATCATATCATGGATTCTATTTTCAAGGTAATGGATTCTGCAAACGTAGAATACATTAAATGGGATATGAACCGAAGTGTTGCGAATGTGTATTCCAATGCGCTTCCGCCGGAACGGCAGGGAGAGGTTTTTCATCGTTATGTACTGGCATTGTATGATATGCAGGAACGGTTGGTGCAGAGATACCCGGATCTTCTCTTTGAAAACTGCTGCGGCGGAGGAGGACGGTTCGATGCAGGCATGCTATATTATTCACCGCAGATCTGGTGCAGTGATAATACAGATGCTATTGAGCGCCTGATGATCCAATATGGCACATCCTTTGGGTACCCCATCAGTGCCGTTGGATCTCATGTAAGCGCGTGTCCGAATCACCAGACCGGTCGTACCACACCGCTTGCTACCAGAGGTGTGGTTGCTTCGGCGGGAACCTTTGGCTTCGAGCTGAACCTGGCAGAGCTTACGGAGCGGGATAAGACGATGATTCGCCAGATGATCCGGGACTACAAGAAGGAAGAACATCTGGTGCAGACCGGAGACTATTTCCGCCTTGTGGATCCGTTCCGCAATCAGGAGTATGTGGTATGGGAGATCGTTTCCAAGGATCAGGCCGAGGTTCTGGTGAAGGGCGTGATTCTTAGAAGTGAATGTAATCCGCGCATCCACCTGATTTATCTCAGAGGACTGGATGCCCGGGCAAAATACCGGGAACAGGAGACAGGCCGGGTTTATACCGGTGCGGCTCTGATGAATGCGGGCATACCTCTGCCGGTTGTCAGCGGGGATTATCAGCCTTTCGTTTGTCATTTCAATAGAATTGATGATTGATTTATAAGAGCAGGATCGTGAGGCTGCCGGTGCTCTTCGGAACAGAAAAACCGGATCAGGTGTACCTGTTCCGAAATTCCGTGGGAGTACACATATTGATCTGCTTAAACATGCGGAGAAATGCGGAAAGACTGGAAAAACCGCATTGCAAAGAGACTTCCAGTACGGAAAGCTCGGGATTCAGCAAGAGCATTCTGGCATGATCGATCCTTCGAATATTCAGATATTTGTAAAAGGAGTTGTCTGTATATTCCCGAAATAGTCTGCTGAAATGATACTTACTGAATCCTGCCATATCGGCAACCTGCTCCAAAGTGAGATCGTCTGCAAAATGCTCATTGATATAATCCGTAATCTTCAGAAACTTATCCATGTAATCCTTCTGCCTGGTGGCAGAGGGATTTTCTTCTTTTGTGTTGGAAGCAAGAAGATGACGCCCGAGACCAACTAATATCTGCATGGAAATGGCATGGATAGCGCTTTCGTAGAACTTGTCTGCATAATCATATTCTTCTTTGATTTCCATCATCAGCTGCCAGGCCTGTGGATGGAAATCCGGAAACTGCTCCGGCGTGATCAGTATGGCCGGGTGGACCAAAGACATGATCAACCTTAATTCATTATTTGCTACTTTGGGAAGACAGGTCTGAAAAATCAGACGTTTGCCGGTTGGGGGTGCAAAGAGCTCATGCAGAGTTCCGGGAGGAATGATCAGGATGTCTTTTTCCCGGAGATTGTATGTTGTATTTCCGCATTTTACACAATAACCGTTTTCTACAGGCATGATGATCTCCATTGGGATATGCCAGTGAGAGGGATAGTTCTCGTACTCATCGTTGTGATAGAGACAGATCTGTGTGTTTTCGCGAAAGTCTGCAGTTTCATGACTGCCATTGAGATTATGGATCATAATGTGTGTCCTTTCTGAAGGGGATATCCGGACATTTTGTGAAAGATGTGCCTTGATACCACAATCAAATCTTGCTTTAACGAATCTGCATAAATTATAGCAAATTGATAAATAAATGGCAATTTTTGCACAAGAATTTTGAAAAAAGAAGACTCGATTTTCAAGGAAAGGAAAAATGTTGCACAAAATATAGAAGTGTAGATTGTAAAATTTGACTAAATAATGAATGTAAAGATGTGATAGAAGCAATAATTGAGAATCGAAAAGCAACAATTAAAGAGAAACAGGAAAAGGGGTTTGCTATGATAAGTCTATAAAAAACACGGGAAGTTGGATAAATATCCAATAAGCTCAACAAAACATTTCAAGGAGGACTCAAAAATGAAAAGAAAAGCGCTCTCAATTCTTCTTTCTGCAGCTATGGCAGTCAGCACTCTGGCAGCATTTCCTGCAACTGCTTATGCAGATGATGTACAGGAGATCACATGGATGTTCTGGGATGACCTGGAAGCAACAGAGGACCTGATCTCTCTGGGTTACAAAGATACCGTTGATCGTTTTAATGCAGATTATGAAGGTGTTTATCATGTGACACCAATCACAACAAACCTGGAAGAGTATTATGCAAAATTAAATGCTCTGGTAGCAGCCGGCGATACTCCGGACGTATTTATCGTAAGTCCGGGATCAAACCTTGACGCATATGTAGCACCTGGTGTAGCAGCAGATCTGACAGAAGCACTTGCAGCAGATGGCTGGAAGGACAGCTTCTCCAGTGATGCAGTATTTGCTCAGATGACCTATGGAGATGGTATTTATGCAGTTCCGCTTAATATCGCAGCAGCATGCGTATTCTACAACACAGAAATGTTTGAGAGTGCAGGCGTAGAGGTTCCGACAACATGGGATGAGATGATCAGTGCTTGTACAGCTCTTCAGGATGCAGGCTATACACCGATTACCATCAGTGCAGGAACCGCATGGTGTCTCTCCATGCTGGCAGGATATCTCTGTGACAGACAGGGCGTTGATCTTGAAGCACTTAACGATGATGGTGCTAACTGGGTGAATGACCAGACGATCGCAGCAGTTGAAAAACTGGTTGAGATTTCACAGTTCTTCCAGCCGACAGCAGCTGGTGACACAAATGACGTTGCTACAGCAGCTTTCTATAACGAAGAAGCAGCTATCCTGATCCAGGGATCCTGGGCAATTGCACAGATCAACGGAAGCAATCCGGACTTTGAAGCAAAATGCGGTGTATTCCAGTTCCCGGGAATTGAGGGCGCAAATGATCCGAACAGAATTATTGCAAAATCCGACTCTCTGGCTATGAGCTCCACAACAGAATATCCGGAAGCAGCAATCGCTTTCATGAAATACTTTACCGATGACACTGCTCAGAAATACACTGCAGAAGTTGGCGGAAAGATTCCTGTTACATCCGTAGAATACGATGCAACAAAAGCTCCGGCACAGTTGGGCTATGTAATGGACATTTTCCAGAATGCAAGCTCTACATTCGGTTTCTATAATGAGTCACTGGCATCCACAGAAGCAGGCGCATTCTTTGATGATCAGATGGTATCTGTTTTCCTTGGCGATGCTACACCGGAAGAAGCACTTCAGAACATTGAAGACTGGTACAATATGGAAGTCAGATAGTATTCAGAGTTCTGTCAATTATAAATATAACATTTCATTTTGATTGATGATCTGGCAGCGGGATTGCCTGTTTTCTGGCAATCCCGCTTTTCTATTACAGGAAATCCATGTTTCTGCTCTTAAATGATCTGTTGAACGGGAACAGGAAGGATTATAAATGGAGGCGAGTATTTAATGGAGAAGATTTTAAGAGATAAAAAGGCGATTCTGGTCTTTGTATTGCCGGGACTGCTCTTGTTTACCTTTGTTTTGTTCATTCCGATCTGTCAGTCTGTCTATTATGCATTCTGTGATTATGATGCGCTGACAAAACCTGTATTTGTCGGTCTTAAGAATTTCGTTAAGCTGACAAAAGATAAAACCATGATGATTGCTCTGAAGAACTCATTGTTTTTCCTGATATTCTCTTGTGTCAGCCAGTTGATCATGGGTCTTATTCTGGCAGGTTTGCTGACAAATATTAAGAAGGGAAGAAATGCATTTAAAAATATCATTTATCTTCCATGTGTTTTGTCATCTGCAGCTCTGGGTCTTTTGTGGATGTTTATCTTCAGCCCGAAGCTTGGTATCAACCAGCTTCTTGCGAAAATCGGGATTGAGGGCCCTCTTTGGCTGATGTCCACAGATGGATTTATCATTCTTCCGATGTGGGTAATCGGTTTTGTAGCTCTTTGGCAGTATGTAGGACAGTCAATGATGCTTTACATGGCACAGATCTCCGGTATCAGTACTGCATTGTATGAGGCATCTTATATAGACGGATGTACCAAGGTGCAGACATTCCGCCATATTACCTTGCCATTGATCAAGCCTATGGTTGGAACGGCTATGTCATTAAATGCCATTGGCGCATTGAAGTTCTTCGATCTGATCTTCAATATGACAGAGGGTGGACCGAACCATAAGACAGAGGTATTGGCTACACATCTTTATCAGCAGGGCTTCAAGTATTTTAAATACGGGTATGCCAGTGCCATCGGTGTTGTATTGTTGGTATTGTGTCTGATCATGACCTTTGTGATCAACAAGTTGTTTGAAACAGATAGTTACGAAATGTAGGAGGGGTATAACATGAATCAAACGAAAAATAAGAAAAAAGTCAGTGTGCCCATGATCCTGATTTACGTATTTCTGGTTGCAATGGCAGTGATTTATCTTGCACCATTGTTATGGGTATTCCTTGTATCTTTTAAGACAAATGCGGAAATCTTCACATCTCCGTTCTCTCTTCCAAAGGAGTTTTGCTTTGAGAATTACCAGGTGGCATGGTTTGCCGGAAAGCTGGGTATTGCAACACTGAATTCCTTTATTGTATGTATTGTGACTCTTCTGGTCAGCATGCTGATCGGTTCTATGGTTGCATTTGCAATCGGACGCCTGCACTGGAAACTGGCAGATGCGACTTTGCTTTATTTCCTTACAGGTATGATGGTGCCGGTTCATTGTGTATTGATTCCATTGTTTACAAGGTTTTCCAAGCTGGGATTGTCTAATAGTTTGCTGGGTTTGATTCTGCCATACCTGACATTCTCCCTGCCGGTTACCATCTATATTATGACCGGATTCTTTAAGGGGATTCCAAATGAACTGGTAGAATCTGCATGCATCGACGGCTGCACGATTTATGAAATTTTCTTCAAAATCTGTCTGCCTCTTTCCAGAACCGGATTATTTGTAACCGGACTTATGACCTTCATTGCAAACTGGAACGAGCTGCTTCTTGCAATGGTATTCATTTCCGACGAAGCCAAGAAAACGTTGCCGGTATCTTTGTCAAAATTCGTAGGTCCATATAATACAAACTATTCCCAGATGTTTGCAGCGATCATCGTTGCGATCATTCCGACCATTGTTGTTTACTGTATGTTCAGTAACCAGATCGTCGATGGTCTTACGGCAGGTGCGGTAAAAGGTTAAGGTGAGTATATGACAAGAGAGGAAGCAAGAAAACGGGCAGAAGCGCTGGTGGAACAGATGACTCTGGAAGAAAAAGCCAGTCAGCTTCGATATGACGCTCCGGGAATACCACGTCTGGGCATACCGGCATATAACTGGTGGAACGAAGGGCTGCATGGCGTAGCGAGAGCAGGACAGGCAACGGTGTTTCCACAGGCGATTGGCATGGCTGCTTCCTTTGATACAGAAATGGTAAGCAGGATGGCAGAAGTTATTGCCACAGAAGGAAGAGCAAAATACAATGCATACTCAGCGGAAAACGACAGAGATATTTATAAAGGACTGACCTTCTGGTCGCCCAATGTAAATCTTTTTCGTGATCCGAGATGGGGGCGCGGTCATGAGACATATGGAGAAGATCCTTATCTGATCAGTCGTTTGGGTGTTGCATTTGTGAAAGCTTTGCAAGGAAATGGTGAAGTGATGAAAGCTGCAGCATGTGCAAAGCATTTTGCAGTTCATTCCGGACCGGAAGAGCTTCGTCATGAATTTGATGCGGTGGTTTCGCCAAAAGATATGGAAGAAACTTATCTGCCTGCCTTTGAAGCACTGGTAACGGAAGCGGATGTGGAAGCAGTTATGGGTGCCTACAATCGAACAAATGGAGAACCTTGCTGTGCCAGCCCTTCCTTGCAGAGATTATTGAGAGAAGACTGGGGCTTTCAGGGACATTTTATTTCCGACTGCTGGGCAATACGTGACTTTCATGAACGTCATATGGTGACAAAAACAGTCCAGGAATCGGCAGCTCTTGCACTGAATACCGGTTGTGATCTGAATTGCGGCAATACGTACCTGCACCTTCTGCGTGCATGCAAGGAGGGACTTGTCACGGAAGAGGCGATCACCCGGTCAGCCGTTCGCTTGTACACCACCAGATACCTGCTGGGATTGTTTGAAAATACAGAGTATGATGCGATTCCCTATACCGTTGTGGAATCAGAGGAACATCTTGCCCTTGCCCGAAAAGCGGCAGAAGAGAGCTTTGTATTGCTTAAAAATAACGGCATTCTTCCTTTGAATAAACGGGAAATCAAGACAATCGGTATTATTGGACCAAACGCGGACAGCAGGGTTGCACTTGCAGGGAATTATCACGGAACTCCTTCTCGTTATGTTACGATTCTGGAGGGAATCCAGGATTATCTCGGAGACGAAGTCCGCGTGCTCACCAGCATCGGATGTGATCTTTACAGAGACCGGACAGAGCATCTGGCTTTGACGATGGACCGGCTGGCAGAGGCAAAAATCGTGGCAAAGAACAGCGATGTTGTAATTCTTTGTGTCGGTTTGGATGAAACGCTGGAGGGGGAAGAAGGCGATACCGGAAACAGCTATTCTTCCGGTGACAAGGAATCTCTGTTGCTTCCGGAAGTACAGATGGATCTGATGAAGACGGTGGCAGAATGCGGAAAACCGGTTGTGCTTCTGCTTATGGCAGGAAGCGACATCGATCTGAGCTATGCTGCAGAGAATTTTGATGCAGTCATGACGTTGTGGTATCCGGGAGGGCAGGGAGGCAAAGCTGCTGCCAGAGTTCTCTTTGGAGATGTATCGCCTTCCGGAAAGCTTCCGGTAACCTTTTATCAGTCCCTTGAGGAGCTGCCTGACTTTGAAGACTATTCCATGAAAGGGAGAACATACCGTTACATGGAGAATCCGGCACAGTATCCCTTCGGTTATGGCCTGAGTTATGGCAATGTAACGATTCTGGAGGCATTTGCCGAAGAAGCAGATCAAGAGGTATGTATCCGGGTGAAGCTTAGAAATGAGGGATTCGCAGACACGGATGATGTGGTTCAGGTATACGTAAAAAACCTGACCGCACAAGAGGCTGTTCCGAATCCGGAACTCTGTGCTTTTGCCAGAGTGCATGCTGCAGCCGGAGAGGAGAAAGAGATTTCTCTGATAGTAGCAGAACGTGCTTTTACCGTAGTGAAAGAAAATGGAAAAAGGATACGTCAGGGAGGAGACTTCCGGTTCTATGTCGGCTGCTCGCAGCCGGATCCGAGAAGTATTGCACTTACGGGAAAAACACCGATATGCATTGACTATCACAGGTGAATAGGAAGTACGAAAAAGGATGGGCATGGACATACCCATCCTTTTCTACTGCGAATTCTGTTTCGTCTATTGCGGTGGATTCCAAATGGTGTTCGAGGATTTTTTATATAAGAACACTTTGTCATAAGCTTTGATTACGGTATTGCCGTGAGGGATAATTACTTTGTCTCTTCTTTTGATTACAACGATCGTAACCAGTCTTGAGATATCCAGCTCGCAAATGGGCTTTCCGACCCAATCGTTTTCCGGACCGATCACAAACTCCTGCATTTTTAGATTCGATTCATCAATGTAGGATTCTGCGGCCAGAACCACTCTGTCATGCATCAACAGTTTTGTTGAACTGTGAGGGATCAACATCTCGTTATTGCGCAATATACTTACAAGAAGCAGTCCCTGGGGCAGTCCGGTATCTTTTACTGCAACATTATTCCACAAGTGATTCTCGGAAATCAGAATCGTCACAAAATTCACCGGATATTCCGTTTGCAGAGAGTTTATATTTTTGATTTTCGAATAATGCTCAACAAAACCTGCACTGATGATACCGGTGGGGATTGCGACGGCGCCAACGCCCAGAAAGGAGATAATGATCGCCATCATCCGTCCTACAGCAGTGACCGGATAAATGTCTCCGTAACCTACTGTGAGGATAGCGGACACGGACCACCAGATACCGGAAAAAGCATTGGAGAATACTTTTGGCTGAACCTCATGTTCCGCAGAGTACATACACAAAGAGGAAGCCAGCATTAAGATTCCGATGATAAATATGGAAGAGACCAGCTGTCGTCTTTTCTCGTACAATACTCCTGTAATTACCTGGAAGGAATCATACTGTGCGTTGATTCGGAATAGATGAAAAATACGCACAACCCTCAGCATGCGAAATACAATAAAACCGGAAAAATATATCATGGGAATAATGGTAAACAAATCAATGACCCCATCAAAGCTTCTGATAAACCGCAGTCTCGCCTTGGTTCCCTTCAGATCTGGATACAGGAAATCCGCAGTCCATATGCGAAGAATATATTCCGCCAGGAAAACCATGGTAGTAAAATATTCCACAAAGCGAAATAACGGAATAAAGTTATCAAACTGATCAAAGGTCTCCAATATCATGACAGTGATATTGCACAGGATATTAATAACAATGAAGATATCAAAGCTCCTGCTGATTCTGTTTGATTTGTCACCAATCTGAATTATATCGAAAACTTTTTGTTTCATTACGATCGACTTTTCCCTTCCCGTTTTTTTCTCAAAACAATTTGTCGGTGCTCCTTTTCTGAGATGAATTATAGCATATTCTACTAAACAATTATAGAATGGAAATGGAAATGATACATCCTATAACCTGACCGTTTATTGACACATTATGGAAATTATTCTATAATTTTCTAGTATTACAGCATGTTGTTTTACTGGGATAAAGAGGTCTATCAATGGAATGAGTTGAGGTGTTAACATGAGTGTTAGTTTGGTTCAATTGAAATGCCCTTCCTGTGGGGCGGATTTGGAAATACAAGAGGGAAGAGATTATACGTTCTGCCAGTTCTGCGGAACAAAAGTGCAGATTCAGAATGATCATGAGTATGTATACCGGCATATCGATGAGGCGGGATTAAAACGTGCAGAGACAGAACGCATGGTCAAAATGAAGGAGCTGGAATTCGAAGAGGAGAAACGTAAGAATAAAAAGAAGACGATTAAAATCTGGCTGATTACTACCATTGTGTTTCTCGGCCTTGGTTTTTTGGGGCTTGTGATGGAGATGGCGTTTGATTCATTTTTGGGATTTCCGCTTATGTTCTGTCTGTCCATTGGTATGTTTGTGGGAATGCTGGGGATTCCGCTCTTCTTTTCAGACTTTTGGAATAAACCACGCTGAATAATGAAAAGGCGATCAACCATTATGGCTGATCGCCTTTTGTTTCGTTTTCTTTTGAAACAGAATGAAATAATTACGAAACGAAATCGATCAATATCGATACGATTCCGGAACGGTCGTAAGAGAATCGGAAATATGGTAGTATTGGTACATCATTAAGAATACGTTAATGTTATTCCCATTTATCCTTAAGTATCCTGTGATATGATAACACCATCAAAAGAAAAACAGCTAAACAAACAGCTGAAACAATAAAATTACAAAACGATCAAATGATCATAACAGACCAATCATATCAGAGAGAAAAAGGAGAAAATGAAAATGAAAAAGAGAGCAAAAAGATTAGCAGTTTTATTACTTGCAGCTACACTGACAACAACGACCGCAGCCACTGCATTCACAGTAAACGCAGAGGAAGTAAGTGCAGAAGAAAGCGTTTCGGAGAGTCATAACTTCAGTAAATATGGTTTTGATAAAAAAGAACATTGGAAAGTATGCGCAGATGATGGCTGCAATGAAACAGAAGATGGAACAAGAGAAGAGCATAAATACGGAACGGAAGGCAAGGAAGAATTTACCTGTAAAACCTGTGGCTTTGTAAACGAAGAGAAGAAAGCAGAAATTGAGCAGGCTGAAGCAGAGAGACAGGCAGCAGAGCAGGCCGAGGCAGAGAGACAGGCAGC
>JABUSW010000102.1 GCA_021443885.1 Blautia sp. | reverse complement strand
TCGTCTGTTGTGGTAACCGGATCATGAATCTCAGAAACCACCTGCAGGACCAGGTTCTCCGGAAGAGCCGGCATCTTTGGCCAGTCCTTGATATTCGGCCCAAACTGAATCTCCACAGAAGGATCTGCGATTCCCTTGCTGTCAAATACACGATTTTCATAAATGGATTTATCAAAATAATATTTCTGGTTACGGTAATCCCCGGTAAATTCTTCCGCAGAGGCAAGGAATCCTTTGTTCGCTGCTGTAGCTGCAATGGAGCGGGCGTCCATCAATGCAACGGAAGAAATCTGACCATTCTGGATCTTGGACCCTTCACGATTCGGGAAGTTTCTTGTGGAATGGCGAATGCTGAATGCATTATTTGCCGGTGTATCCCCAGCGCCAAAGCAAGGTCCGCAAAACGCTGTTTTTACAATTGCGCCGGTTCCGATCAGATCTGCCAAAACCCCATTTTTCGCCAGCTCCATATAAATCGGTGTACTTGCAGGATATACACTTAAGGTAAAGGCATCTGCACCGATGCTGCTGCCCCGAAGGATATCCGCTGCCGCGCAGATATTTTCAAAACCGCCGCCGGCACACCCGGCAATGATGCCCTGGTCAACGTACAGTTTTCCATCCATTACTTTATTGCGCAATGTAAAAGGAATCTTGCCGTCCAGACTCACCATGGCACGCTTCTCAACATCATCCAGAATGTCATCCAGGTTGGCCTTCACTTCCTCAATAGTGTAAGTATTGCTTGGATGGAAAGGCATCGCGATCATTGGTCTGATCTCGGAAAGATCGATCTCGACACATCCATCGTAATAAGCCACAGCACCCGGTTTCAGTTCCTTATACTCCTCCGGTCTTCCATGGATTGCATAATACTCTTCAATCACTGCATCCGTCTGCCATATGGAAGACAGACAAGTGGTCTCTGTCGTCATAACATCGATACCAATACGGAAATCCGCACTCAAAGATGCTATGCCGGGACCTACGAATTCCATCACCTTATTCTTCACGTAACCATTGCCAAATACTTCTCCGATAATGGCAAGAGCGACGTCCTGGGGGCCCACGCCAGATCTTGGACTTCCTTTCAGATAGATGGCAACCACACCCGGCATATTGATATCGTAGGTCTGGGACAGAAGCTGTTTGACAAGCTCAGGGCCTCCTTCGCCCATAGCCATTGTACCAAGTGCACCATAACGGGTATGGCTGTCGGACCCAAGGATCATTTTCCCGCCGCCGGATAACATCTCTCTTGCGAACTGATGGATCACAGCCTGATGGGGCGGAACATACACACCGCCATATTTTTTCGCACAGGTAAGGCCAAACATGTGGTCATCTTCATTGATGGTTCCTCCCACTGCGCAAAGAGAATTGTGGCAGTTTGTCAGAACATACGGTACCGGGAATTTCTCAAGCCCGGATGCCCGCGCAGTCTGAATGATTCCAACAAACGTAATATCGTGGGAGGTCAGCTTATCAAACTTAATCTGCAGCTTCTTCATATCACCGGAAGTGTTGTGTGCTTCCAGAATCCCATACGCAATAGTATTCTTTGCGGCATCCTCTTTGGTCACTGCCATAGGAGAGATCCCTTCCGGGACAAGCTCCCTTCCATTTACAAGATAAACACCAGAGTCATACAATTTCATAATAATTTCCTCCATAAAACAGAGCACCGCGTAATCTTTCCTGCGGCTCCCTTGCAAAAATTTGCCTATATTCTAGCACTTTCATTCTTGTTCTTCAAGACAGAATATCCCTCTGATCACCGTCCGCTGCTGTCAGATAAATCTTGGAATTCGACTGCGCTTCACAAGTCATGAATCGTCGAAAAAGTTGATTATTTGCTTTGAAGTCCCTTGAAATAGCATCCGCTTCTTTTTATAATAGGCTGTGGAGGTGCCTTATGTTTCGTATGTGGGGAAAAATCTGGAAAGACAATCATTTGTTAAAGGATACTGTATTCAGCGAGGAATCCGAAGACACAAGAACACACAAGGTTTTTCGCGGTCTGGAACAGATCTGTTATGAGTTTGACCTGGGGCAGCCCATCTGGCTGGACTTTAACATTAAGGATTTTCAAAAGCACGCCCGTGCCCGATTTCGCCAGGATAATTTTGTAGAGGAAATCGATTTTGACTTTCTGGAAATTCATATCATTGAAGAAGACTGAAAAAACGCTCCGGCAAAAGCTTGTCCTGCCGGAGCGTTTTATTATTCGTTTGGCATTTTCAGTACACCCTGTTCTTCTCGATTCCTTTAAAGAAATTCTCGATGTTCTTCACCACTTCATCCACTACACGAAAGCGCGTCTCTTTTGCCGCCCATGCAATATGCGGTGTGATCAGTAACTTCTTGCTGTCCTGTATCTTCAGCAGCGGATTCATAGGATCCATAGGCTCCTGACACAATACATCCAGTCCTGCCGCCGCAATTTCTCCCGTGGTAAGGGCCGTGTACAGATCCTGTTCGTTGACAATAGCACCTCTCGCTACATTGATAAAGATTGCAGATTTCTTCATCTTCCGGAAATTATCCAGAGTCATCAGGTTCTCTGTATAATGATTCAACGGAGCGTGCACCGACAGGATATCGGAGCGGCTAAGGAGTTCCTCCAGTTCCACCTGTTCATATGGAGAATCGTATTTTCCTCCGGATGCCGAATAGCAGATTACGTGACAGCCGAAAACTGCTGCAATCTCTGCTACACGCCTGCCGATGGCGCCAAGGCCGATAATTCCCCAGGTCTTTCCATTCAGCTCACTGAAATTCTCCGAAAAATGGGAAAAACATTTTCCTGCCGCATATTCACCGGATTTTACATATTCATCATAATAATCAAGCTTCATCAAAAGGTAAAACAGCAAGGCAAAGGTATGCTGTGCCACTCCTTCGGTGGAGTATCCGGCCACGTTATAAGCAGCAATGCCTTTTTTCCTCAGAAAATCTCCATCCAGATTGTTATATCCGGTTGCTGTCAGGCATACCAGCTTCAGATTCTTCGCTTTCCCTACCGTTGCTTCACAGATCGGAACCTTATTGGCAATGATTACATCCGCATCTTCCACCCGTTCCGGAAGCTCTTCTGCAATGCTTGACGGATAGATCACCACTTCTCCAAACCGGTCAAAAGGAGTAAATACCATATCTTCACCAAGGCTGTTGGCTTCTAGTATAACGATCTTCATAGTTTCTCTTCTCTTATCTCAAACAGTTCTGGGGTCAAATCAAATCGATCCTCAGAGGATACACAAATATTGCTTCTCATTCAAAATACTTTAAATTCTTTCATCAAATGTTAAACAAATCGGAGTATGCCTTCAAAGCACCGTCTGTTTCGTGAGCAAGAACCTTCTTTGCGAGAACCTTACCAAGCTGAACCCCTTCCTGATCAAAGCTGTTCAGATTCCACGCGAATCCCTGGAACATGACCTTGTTTTCAAAGTGTGCCAGAAGTGTTCCCAAAGCTTCCGGTGTCAGCTGTTCGCCTACAATAATGCTGGAAGGTCTTCCACCTGCAAAGTTCTTGTTCTGGTTCTCATCCTTTTTGCCGCAGGCAAATGCCATAATCTGAGCAACCACGTTGGCGCAAAGCTTTTGCTGACTCGTGCTGTCCTGGATCACAACGTCCGATTCCCACTGGCTCTTCTTGAATCCGACAAACTGCAGCGGAACAATGGTAGACCCCTGATGCAGGAGCTGATAGAAGGAATGCTGTCCATTTGTTCCCGGTTCGCCATAGATGATCGGACCTGTCATGTAGCTGACCGGCTCCCCAAAACGGTTAACCGTCTTCCCATTGGATTCCATATCCACCTGCTGGAGATGTGCCGGGAAGCGGCTCAGTGCCTGCGAATATGGAAGAACTGCCGTTGACTGATACCCCAGTACGTTTCTTTCATACACACCGATCAGTGCGTCCAGCATAGCAGCGTTCTTCTTAACATCTGGATTTGCTGCGTTCTTGTCTTCCGCTGCAGCACCTTCCAGAAAACGTGCAAATACTTCCGGGCCGAATGCCAGTGAAAGGATTGCTCCTCCAACAGCGGAGGAAGAAGAATAACGCCCGCCAATGTAGTCATCCATAAAGAATGCTGCCAGATATCCCTCGTTTTTCGCCAGCGGGGAAGTCTCACTGGTAACGGCCACCATGTGTCTGGAAGCATCCAGCCCTGCTTTTGCAAGAGCATCCTTTACGAAAGATTCGTTCGTCAGCGTCTCAAGTGTTGTTCCGGATTTTGATACCAGAACGAACAGTGAATGCGCAACATCGATGGAAGCCAGTACGCCGGCTGCATCATCCGGGTCAACATTGCTGATGAATTTTGCTTCCATTTTAAATGTATCATTGGCTTTTGCCCAGTTCTCAAGTGCAAGATAAATCGCACGAGGACCAAGATCGCTTCCCCCGATACCGATCTGTACAACCGTTGTGAATTTTTCACCTGCTGCATTTACGATTTCGCCTGCATGCACTTTATTCGCAAAATCAGAGAATTTCTTCTGCTGCTCCAGATAGAAGGCTCTCTTGTTTACGCCGTCTGCAATCACATCTGCCCCCAGCTGTCCGCGGCAAAGCTGGTGAAGTACCAGTCTCTTTTCACCGGTATTGATTACTTCGCCTTCATACAAAGCTTTGTATTTCTCTACCAGCTGTGCTTCCTCTGCAAGCTGCTGCAAAACCTCAAGAACCTCATCATTTACCTGTTTTGCTGCAAAATTGTATGCCATGCCGCTGGCCATAGGAACGCTGTAACCTGCAACACGTGCCGCCCCATTATCGCCAGTCATTACTTCTGTAAGTTCAACCTTTGCAAGGCCTTCCAGCTTTTTCACTGCTTCCAGCTTGTCAAAATTTTTCCATGAAATCATATAATGTTCTCCTTTCAGATATTGTCATTGTGTTAAACTGAAATCAGTATACTATATCAGACCTCAATTGTGAAGTCACATGTCACGAAAAATCCCTGTCGGGACATTTCTTGACAAACCGGTTCACTGTCATTATCCTTGATATTAATGACCGGAGCATCGTTCCCAAAGCAGCTGTCTATGCTTATTCACAGAATGATCTCCTCCAATATATACCGAAGGAGTTTCTTTATGCTGTTTAATTCACTGGATTTTATGATTTTCTTTCCGGCAGCCGTTCTCGGATATTATATTCTTCCCAGGAAAATTCGCTATATCTGGCTTCTGGTTTGCTCTTATTATTTCTATATGTCCTGGAACCCGCTTTATGCACTTCTGATTCTGACTTCCACGATTCTGACGTATCTGGGAAGCCGGATCATCGGTTCCCGTAAAATGACTTCTCTGTCCGTGCGCGGAAAAAAATGCGTATTAGCATTGGTGATCCTGGCCAATCTGGGGATTCTTATTTACTTCAAATACAGCAATTTCTTCCTTTCACTTTTGGAATATCTTTCAAGAAAGTTCTACATTGTACTTTCGATTCCCAAAGTCGACGTCCTGCTTCCGGTGGGAATCTCCTTTTACACCTTCCAGGCTTTGAGCTATTCCATTGATGTATATCGCGGCGAGATCCTGCCGGAGAAGAATCTTCTGAAGTATGCCCTTTTTGTATCCTTTTTTCCACAGCTGGTGGCCGGACCAGTCGAACGTTCGAAAAACCTTCTCACCCAGATCCAGACCATCCCGGATCGGAAAGCAGATCCGGAAAAGATTTTCCACGGTCTGTTGTATATGCTTTGGGGACTGTTTCTGAAAATGGTGATAGCAGGCCGTATCGAGATCCTTGTAAATACCGTTTTTGACTCCTATTACCGCATGGGCGGTGTGGAATTAATTGCGGGAGCCATAGGTTTCGCTCTGCAGATCTACTGCGATTTCGCCAGCTATTCCACCATCGCTATGGGGACTGCCGAGGTACTTGGTTTCACCCTGATGGAAAACTTCGATGCCCCGTATCTGTCCGGAAGTATCAAAGAATTCTGGCGCAGATGGCATATTTCGCTTAGCAGCTGGTTCCGTGATTATCTGTACATTCCCTTAGGGGGAAGCCGCTGTTCCAAAGCCAGATATTATCGAAACCTGCTGGTCACTTTTCTTGTCAGCGGACTGTGGCATGGCGCCGGTCTCCACTATGTCGTCTGGGGAGGGATTCACGGCCTTTATCAGATCGTCGGAGATCTGATCGCGCCGTTAAAAAACAGGGTCCTTATCAGGTTTCATGTACGGACACAATGCTTCAGCTATCGTTTCGGGCAGATATTTACCACTTTTCTCCTGACCGATTTTGCATGGATCTTCTTCCGTTCTCCGAACCTCGACGCCGCATTGGGTTATATCCGGAATATTGTGCAAAACTTTGATCCCTGGGTGTTATTCAATGGCCGGCTTTATAAGCTGGGAATCGACCGCTTTGATATGAATGTACTGCTTGTTTCCATCGCTTTGCTGGTGTCTTCGGATATTCTGAAATACTTCCGGAAAATATCGATTGTGGATTTTCTATTAAAGCAAAACGTACTTTTCCAATATCTCTGCATTGCCGGAATGCTTCTGGCAATCTTCATATATGGAGCCTATGGACCTGCTTTTGACGCTCAGGCGTTTCTCTATTTCCAGTTCTAGGAGGGCTCCCGTATGAAAAAGAAAATCAGCTATATTATTGGCTTGTTGCTTGTTGTCACCATTGCATTTTCCTGTTTTCAGAAGGTCTTTTCCTTCAAATACGGGGACGGCATCTACGAATGGACTGCGTACTACGATCTGCCGGAGGATTCTTTAGACCTTCTGGCGATCGGCAGCTCCCACGCCTTCGAGAATATCAATCCCAATGTTCTCTGGGAAGAACACGGAATTGCATCCTTCGATCTGTGCGGTTCCATCTCTCCGATGTGGAGCAGTTATTATTTCCTGAAGGAAGCATTGAAAACGCAGAAACCAAAGCTGGTGGTACTGGAAGCGTATTGCCTGGTCAAGACTGCGGAATATATGGATGACAGCCGTATCATTAAGAATCTGTATGGTATGAAATGGAATAAGAACAAATTCGATGCCCTTCGTACCGGCACCCCAAAGGAGCGTTGGCTGGAATTCGGGCTTTCCTATATTCAATACCATAACCGCTATAAGGATCTTACAGAGGAGGATTTCGTTCGTTTCAAGGACGACGCGCCTTTCTATCAGAACTGGAAAGGCTTTGGCAATAACTTTGCCGTCACGCCATATGAGAAACCGGTGTATTCCTTTGATGAAAAGACGGCCGATATTCCTGAAAAGCAGGAGATGTTCTATCGTAAAATCATAGAACTGTGTCAGGAACAGGATATCCCGTTGATGATCTGTGCTGCGCCTTATCCGGATTATTCCGAAGACGATATGCGTATCTTTAATCGTGCTGCAGAGATCGCTGCCGCATACGGTGTTCCTTTCACAGACTATAATCGTTTTACAGAGGAGATCGGATTGGACTGGACAACGGATTTCGCAGATTCCGACCATCTGAATCATCTGGGAAATGTAAAATTCACCCGGTATCTGGGAGACATGATCGAGAAGAATTATACTTTCGAAAGTCATAAGGGTGACGCAAGATATGTTTCGTGGGACAGAGCTCTTCATTATTATCAGAACTCTATGGAGAATCAGAAATATGCAGAGACGGAAAACGCAGAGGATTACGCAAAGCTGCTTTCGAATCTTCCGGAACGCTGCATCATGTTTATTTCCTTAAAAGGGAACTGGGATGCATCCAGGATTCCGGGTTCCGTGAAGAAGGCTTTGGAAGAGTATGCTATTTTCATTGACGATCAGGTTCCCGGCACGACTCATTTGTGGAGTCACATGGAATCCGGGGACGGGGAGCTTCCTGTGGAAAAAGAGGAATACTACCAGGTTAAGATCGGAAAGAAAGAACTCATTGCAGATTCCACCGGCATCTATTGGAATCTGCAGAATCTGCAGACAACGAAGCATGGGCTGAATCTGGTGATCTTCGATCAGGAGAACCAGCAGGTCGTGGATTCTGTCAGCTTTGATGGAGATACGATCATTCGCTAGACAAAAAAGAATCCCGTAAGAGAATTATCAATGTTTTCTTACGGGATTTCTTTTTTATATCGCGCATCTTGAAAAAGATTCACATCCTACGAATTACAATGTCTTACATCTCCTTCAGTTTCGCGACGACTTCTTCAAATTTCATAAAGTGGGATGCCTTCACCAGTATCGTATCTCCTTCTCGAACATAATCCTGCAGGTGTTCCAGGAGGCTTTCCCGGGATTCTTCATGAACAATGGTCATGGATGATGCTTCCGGCAAGGCTGCCCTGGCTGCCCGTGCCATGTGTTCGCACAAAGCCCCGACGCAGATGCATACTTCGATTCCGGCGCCGGCCACATGCACCCCCACCTCTTCATGAAGCGCAATCTCATTTGTTCCCAGCTCTCCCATATCACCCAGAATCGCAACGCGTCGTCCATTGCCGTCTTTCAAGACATCCAGCGATGCCTTCATAGACATTGGATTGGCATTATAACAGTCATCTACGATCAGGAAACGCTCTGTATCGATCATGTTGAATCGGCCGCTGACCGGCTCCAGACTTTCAATTCCTCTTGTAATTTCTTCTGCACTCAGCCCGTAGATACGGCCAACGGCTGCGGCTGCAGCTGCATTGTATACCATATGAACTCCCGGCATCGGAACATTCACAGGGAAGGCTTCGTCACCAAGATGAAGGGTGCAGGACATTCCTTTCAGCCCGCGATTGACGATTTCATCTGCATACACACCATTTTCCGGCGTCGGATCCAAAGCGGATCTTTTCAAGCGAAAAAATACCGGACGGATCCCATTGTGTTCCACAACCATCGATAGCTTATCATCATCACCATTTAACACAATATGTCCATCTTCTTTTACAAAGGCAAATACTTCCGTCTTTGCTTTCAAAACCCCGTCACGATCTCCCAGGTTCTCCAGGTGACAGGTCCCGATGTTCGTAATGACACAGGTATCAGGTTTTGCGACTTTTGCCAGGCGGCTCATCTCACCGAAATCACTGATTCCCATCTCAAGTACCGCAATCTCATCTTCTTCCCGAAGGCGAAAAACCGTAAGAGGAAGCCCCAGTTCATTGTTAAAATTTCCCTGGGTTTTCAATGTACGGTATTTCTCCTTTAATACCGACGCAATCACTTCTTTCGTGCTGGTCTTTCCTACACTGCCGGTGATCCCTACCACCGGGATGTGAAGCTGTTCCAGATAAAACTCCGCAATATCCTTTACTGCCTGCAGGGAGGATTCCACTTTAATGTAAGGAAAATCTGCTTCCGGCAGTTCTCTCTCAGACAGCGTCACAAGTGCACCGTTTTCCATAACCTGTGGAATAAACCTGTGTGCATCCACACGTTCTCCTACGATCGGCACAAACATTCCGCCTGCAGCCACCTTCCGGCTGTCGGTGGCAATGTCGGTCACCTCCATGTCTAAAAACTGATCGGGTCCGCAATAAGTTCCTTTGCAGACCCTGGTTATATTCTTTATTGTCAGACCTTTCATATAGTCTCCTTATTGATCTTCATATTTCTTCAAGGAAACACGGATCAGCTCTTCGCAAAGCGTCGGGTAATCCATACCGAGCGCTGCGGCTTCCTGCGGAATCAGACTGGTTGGGGTCATTCCGGGCAGTGTATTTGCTTCCAGGCAATACATGTCGCCATTCTCTTTCATGATAAAATCCAGGCGGCAGTATGCGTCAATGCCCAGAGCATTCGCACCGGTTACCGCAAATCTCTGCATCTTTTCGGTTAATTCCTCCGACAGTGGTGCCGGGCAGATCTCTCTTGTTGAGCCGGCTTTGTACTTATTCTCGTAATCGTAAAACCCTTCCAAGGGAGTGATCTCGACAATGGGATATGCTTTGCCATCCACAACGGCCACCGTGTACTCCTGGCCCTGAATAAACTCTTCCACTACCAGTTCCGGTTCATATCGGAACCCTGCATCCAGTGCCTCTTCATATTCCTGTTGTGTATTTACAATATACACGCCTACGCTGGAACCTCCACAGCAGGTTTTCACAACTACCGGAAATTCCATTCCCAGTTTTGAAAAATCCCGCTCCGGATTTGTTCGTATCACGGTGGTTCCCTTCGGTGTCGGAACTCCGTTCATCTGAAAAATCTGTTTTGTAATGCCTTTATCCATTGCCATGGCACTGCTGAGATATCCGCTGCCGGTATATTTGATCCCCATCAGATCGAAAGCCGCCTGCAGTTTCCCATCTTCACCGTTTGCACCGTGAAGCGCCATGAACACCACATCCGCCATTTTGCAAAGGGTGAGCACGTTGGGGCCAAAAAAGTTTCTTCTGCAGGAAACCATTTCCTCGATTCTGTCATTGAACTCTCTCATATAAGAACTTGCGGCATCTACATCGTACGCATCGGGAAATGCATTCTCCAGGTCTACATTTTCCAGACCACAAAACACATCTGCCAGAATTGCCTGATGTCCTTTCTGGCGAAGTGCTTTACATACTTCTGTTCCTGACACGATAGAGATCGATCTCTCCGTGCTGGTTCCTCCTGCCAAAACCACAATTTTCATCCTGCTCATCTCCTTTATCGTAACAATTCCCCGTTGTATTCCTCTCGTCGCGATTCACAATTACATGCCATGCAAAACCGACTCCTTTATCAGCCTTTACTCACCATGTTCCTCGCCACGAACGCCGCGTCCGAAATCAGGCACGCGAACCTCTATCATTCCGGACATGATCGCTTCATATAACCATTTTGCTTCCGTCTCCTGATCCAAAGCCCTTCCCGGATTCCATTCATACAGGCCAGAGGCATATACCTGTTCCAGTTCCTCTGCACTCATCTCATTCATCGTTCCCGGCATGCTTTCCAGCACTTCGCTGGAAACAATAAACGGCAGATCTTCCTCGTTCTCAGAAGACACAAAACCGGAAGTCATATCCGGCACATCGTATTTGGAGGCCAGATCTGCGATGTATTCCCGGACTTTTGTTTTGTCCAGCCGATAATTTCCTTCCGTATCCTGATAGATCCAGTAAATGACAGTATTACGGTCAACACGTTCAGAGTATTCTCCGAAATCATATGTGATCATCGCTCCCAGCATTCGATTCAGCTGGTCGCATTGATTGCTTAACAATGTATTGTCACGGTATACCACCGGTCTCTTGTAGCAGCCGGTTTCCTCCAGACTTAAAACGGTATCTCCGTTATCCACCGCAGCCAGAGCGGCTTCCTTTACCAGACGGATATCCGGTGATGCCCCTTCTTCTTCCGGAGCAATTGCAAAACTCTGATCCACTTGAATCAAATGTGCATCTACGGGTTCCTGTATGTTTTCCGGAAGAAAACACTTCAGATTCTCCACTGCTGCGTAAAGCATTTCCGGATCGTAAGCCGTTTTTACAGTCATCTCATATGTTTTCTTCTTATCAAAGGCCAGAAACCATCTGTAACGATCCTGTTCCCGGATCATTCTTGCCACGCTTCCATCCGACACGTAATGCATACCGACCTGTTCCGCTGTAATGGATTCCTGTCCATGATTGCGGGTTTCAATCGTCAGGACATACGTACGGGACTGCTGCGTCAACAGGTCTTCCGTTTGCTGCACCGTCATAAAGGAACAGCTGAAGCCATTCACTGCGGAGCCCGGAAGAAAGTGATCGGAAAAATAGACTGCTCCGATTGCATACACTACTGCCGTCAGAAGCAGAAGTATCATAATAAATAATACTACAAGAGTCCTTTTTCGTTTGCTCATTGATTATTCAACCTGTCCCAGAAGCTTCTCTACACTGGAAAGCTTTACACAAAGCACAAACACCTCAACTGCATCCCGCAATTCCTCAAGGCTCGGATAAGTGGGTGCGATACGGATATTGGAATCTCTCGGATCTTTTCCATATGGGAATGTTGCACCGGCATCTGTCATGATCACTCCGGCCTCTTTTGCTTTCGCTACAATGTCCTTTGCACAGCCTTCCATTGCATCGAAGGAAATAAAATATCCGCCATACGGCTTGGTCCATTCGCCGATATCCAGACCATTGAGATTTTTCTCAAGGCTCAGCAGCACCATCTCAAATCTGGGGCGAAGCAGTTCCGCATGTTTTCTCATGTGTGCCTCAATGCCATCCATGTTTTTGAAGTAGCGTACATGACGCAGCTGATTCAGCTTATCGTGGCCGATCGTCTGGACGCGCATGTATTTGCGGAAATCATCCAGATTTGCTTTGGAAGCAGCAACGCATGCAATACCGGAACCGGGGAAACTGATCTTGGATGTAGAACAGAACTTGTATACCATATCCGGATTTCCGGCTTTTGCACATTCCCCAAGGATCTCTACCAGAAAATCTCTGCGAACATCATAGAGATGATGCACGCAATAAGCGTTGTCCCAGAAGATACGGAAGTCTTTCGCAGCCGGCTTCAGCTTTGCAAAACGGGAAACAACCTCTCTGGAATAGGTATATCCCTGCGGATTTGAATACTTCGGTACACACCAGATTCCTTTTACACTTTCATCTTCATTGACATACTTTTCGACAGCATTCATATCCGGTCCATCCGGATACATTCTGACGGGAACCATTTCGATTCCGAAAAACTCTGTGATTTTAAAATGTCTGTCATATCCCGGTGACGGGCACAGGAATTTTACTTTATCCAGTTTACACCAAGGTGTGTTTCCACATACCCCGTGGGTAAAGCTTCTTGCAATGGTATCAAACATCACGTTCAGACTGGAGTTTCCATAGATAATGATCTCATCCGGATTTACTTCTGCCATTTCACCAATCAGTCTCTTTGCTTCCGGAATACCATCCTGCACGCCATAATTACGGCAATCTACACCGGTCTCACACTTCAGATCATCCCCGCTGGCCAGAACATCCATCATTTCCATGGAAATATCCAGCTGCTCCGCACTGGGTTTCCCACGGGACATATCCAGATGAAGTCCTTTCGCCTTTACCTCCTCATATTGCGCCTGCAATTCCTCTTTCAAAGCCAGCAATTCTTCTCTGCTCATTTCACTGTATTTCTTCATAATCCGCCTCCTGATGCCGCTGTCACGGCATTTCTATCCGATACGTTTCACTCAAACGGTGATCGCATCCAAAACGATTGCAGCGCGTTTCGATGCCAAACAGCACTCACGAACCTGCAATCAAACACTATCTGTTTCATTTTAGCATGGTAAAATCCCCCTTGCAAGACCAAACTTTTTCCTCTATACTTGTCTACAGTGTCGAAGAAAATCGGCTCAATTATGAAAATGCAATATACCGCACAGGGTTGAATTGGAAAAGGCCTCGCGAAATGGAGATTGATATGTGGATAGCAGACGGATGGAATGAATACGAAGTGATCGATACCTCCTGCGGTGAAAAGCTGGAGCGTTGGGGGAATTATATACTGGTCCGCCCGGACCCGCAGGTGATCTGGGAGACTCCAAAGACCAACAAGGGATGGAAAAATAAGAACGGTCATTACCATCGCAGCAACAAGGGCGGTGGTGAATGGGAGTTTTTCCGGCTGCCGGAACAATGGGATCTGCATTATTACAGCAGGCCCATTGGCAGGACTCTGACCTTTCACTTGAAGCCATTCAGCTTTAAGCACACCGGATTGTTTCCGGAACAGGCCGTAAACTGGGATTGGTTTGGAGAAAAGATCAAGAATGCCGGACGCCCGGTAAAGGTTCTGAACCTTTTCGCCTATACGGGTGGAGCTACTTTGGCTGCTGCAGCTGCAGGTGCCAGTGTCACCCATGTAGATGCATCGAAAGGAATGGTTGGATGGGCTAAAGAAAATGCACAGGCTTCCGGCCTGGGTAATGCTCCCATTCGCTGGCTTGTAGATGATTGTGTGAAATTTGTGGAACGTGAAAATCGCCGGGGCAGCAAGTATGACGCTATTATCATGGATCCTCCCTCTTATGGACGTGGCCCCAAAGGCGAAGTCTGGAAGATCGAAGATGCCATACATCCTCTTATCAAATTATGTACTCATATACTCAGCGATGAACCACTGTTCTTCCTGATCAATTCTTATACTACAGGACTGGCTCCTGCAGTATTGACTTATATGCTTTCTACAGAACTGAAGAAATGGAATCCCCAGGTGGATTCCAGGGAAATCGGTCTCCCCGTCACCGAAAGCGGGCTGGTTCTTCCATGTGGTGCTTCGGGCAGGGCCTCCTTCTAGAAAAAGCAGTCCTTTCCTCGTGCAAAGGTATACGTATTCTCTTTCTGTAAATTTTCTTCGCGATTTGGCAAGAAACAAAAAATCCCTCTGGATCACGTCCGGAAGCCATCGGACTTCACGGAGATCCAGAGGGATTCTTATTTATCTGTTAAACAGCCGCACCGCTATCTGCAGACCCGCTTCCGGTATCGCGTTTTTTTTCATACACCAGATTACTGCTATCCCTTGCTATGTTTCTCCGCCTTGCTTTCTTCCGGAATGAATACATTCAGAATAATAGCGATCAATGCTGCCGGCACGATTCCGGAGCCGCCGAAAATGTAATTCACATATGCCGGCATTGCAGAAAGAATTGCGGAATTGGAGCCAAGACCGTAACCAAGACCAAGGGCAATGGATACAACCGTAATACTCTTGGAAGTAACCTTTTCTTTCGTAATCAGCTGGATACCGCTCATAACAATGGAAGCAAACATCATAACAGCTGCTCCACCCAATACACTCTGCGGCATGATATTTACAACTGCAGCAAGCTTTGGAAACAGACCGCAGAGAATGAGGAAGATTGCTCCCATGGAGATAGCATACAGATTAACGACCTTTGTCATTCCAACGAGGCCAACGTTCTGGCTGAAGGATGTATTCGGAAGAACACCAAATACAGCTGCAAGAGAGGAGCCAAATCCATCACACACAACACCACCGGATAATTCTTTATCGGTTGCTTCTCTTCCAAGACCGCCTTCTGTGATACCGGAAATATCTCCGACTGTTTCCACTGCCGTAACGATAAACATGATCATGATCGGGATGATCGCCTTTGCATCAAACACCAGTTTCACAAGATTTCCGGCACTGTCTTTCAGATTGATGCCGATGATCTTCGGAATCGAAAACCATGCCGCATCCCCGACAGAGCTCCAGTTCAGTACCCAGGAACAGGTCTGCTCTGCACCGTTTGCATCAATATAAGTGGTCGGAAGGACCAGTCCCATAATTGCACATAAAACATAACCGACAATAATGCCAAAAAGAATCGCTGCTGCACTGGTAGCGCCTTTGGTAAAATGCTTGAAGAGTACGATGGTCAGAAGGACAACAAGGCCTACGAAAAGATTGGAAAGAGATCCGAAGTCACCTTTTCCGCTGCCGCCGCCAAAGGAGTTGATTCCTACACCGATCAAAGAAAGACCGATGGCAGTTACGACTGTACCTGTTACAACAGAAGGGAAAAATCTGCGCAGAGGCTTCAGGCAGAATCCCAATACCATCTCAAAAAGTCCGCCCAACAGTGATGCACCCATGATCGCTCCATAGGCAACGATCCCGCCACCCATAGATGCTGCAACACCGGAACATACTCCAATAAAGCCGGAACTGGTTCCCATTACGATGGGAAGCCTTCCACCGATCGGTCCTATGGTAAACAGCTGAATCAGAGTAACAATACCTGCTACCAGCATGGCATTCTGGAGAATCGAAACGCGCACAACATCTGTCGCTTCAATGCCACAAGCCCCCAGAATCAGAATGATCGGTGTCAGGTTTCCTGCAAACATCGCCAGCACATGCTGCAGTCCATACAGGATTGCCTGCCCTAAAGGCAGCTTGCCTTCCAGTGTCTGCGGATTGGAATACTTGTTATTTCCCATACATTCTCCTTTCTTCCCCTTCGTATGATAAGGGTTTGCATGTTAAATGGTGTCATAAATACTGCCAGATCGTCTTGCCGAAGCACAGCTCTTACGATTCCATAGTCACATATCATTATAACAAAAAAAACATATTTCGCAATATATCCGGCATTTACATTAGTATTTCATCGTGTTAAAATGGTTCACATATCAGTAAACATATTCAAAAAAGGAGAGACGTTACATGAAGAAAGGTTTTATGGAAGAATTCAAAGAATTCATCATGCGCGGAAATGTACTGAACCTGGCTGTCGGCGTTATTATCGGCGGTGCATTCCAGGCGATCGTGAATTCCCTGGTAAACGACATTATCATGCCGCTGGTTTCACTGATCACAGGTGGACTTGATTTCACAAACTGGTTTATTTCCCTGGATGGAAGTAAGTATGCCACTTTGGCCGCTGCTCAGGAAGCAGGCGCTGCCACATTGAATTATGGTGTATTTATCACGGCAATCATTAATTTCATCATTATGGCATTTGTCATCTTTATGGTTGTAAAAAGCTTCAACAAGCTTGCCGCTTCCAAAGAAGAAGAGGCAGCTCCAACCACAAAAGAATGCCCGTTCTGCAAATCCGAGATTGCCATTGAAGCAACCAGATGTCCGCATTGTACATCAGAGCTTTCATAAATTTGGTATACCGGTCCAAGAGACCGGCTTCTTATCAGAGTTAAAAACAGGGATGATTATATCATCCCTGTTTTTTTGCAGTTATATATCATCCGTTTTCTGCTCAACGTAAACGATCCCGAATGCCCCCGGTCCAATATGTGCCCCAATGGTCGGTCCGATTCCTCGAATCCGGGGATTGGATACATCCCAGCCGTTTTTCTCCAGCG
>JABUSW010000144.1 GCA_021443885.1 Blautia sp. | reverse complement strand
GAAGATTCGAACTCCCGACCTTTTGGTCCGTAGCCAAACGCTCTATCCAGCTGAGCTAAACGCACATCTTTTGCGAGTCGTCCCTCACAACACTAGAGATTATAGTTGATTGCTTATGAAAAGTCAAGACTATTTTTACATTTTCCCGGGAGAGGATTCCCCTTCCCGGGAAACGACCACCCTTAACCTTCGTTAGCTATCTTCGTAATCTCACTCTTTACAGTAATCCTGTCAATACACAGATCAGATAGATCAAGGTTCCGCAAAGTCCAAGGCAGAACAGGATCAAACCATAGGAAAGGCTTCGTCCGATCAATCCTGTATTCTCCTTGAACTGTGCAAATACAAGCGCCGTTGCATGCACGTAATCCTTTTTCTTCGGATTGCTTCGGCGAACCGTTACATTCAGCAAATGCTTGATGGCATTTCCAATACGTCCGATAGCATAAGTAAGCGCATTTCCTTCGTCCAGTTCCTGGGGCGGCATAGCGTCACGATAAACGGTTTTGCGAAGAAATACTACGATACTGTCGGTAATCACATCAAAGAATCCGGCTTCCACGCCACCGGCCAAAGGAAGGATCTTCGCCAGGACATCTACCACACTGTCCAGAATCTTACAGAAGAATCCTGCCACTGTCGGAATCAATGTCAAAAGGACCGGTCGATAGAGATAATCCTCCAGATCCAGGATTGCAGGCCAACGATTCCGATAAAAGGTATCTCCCGCATCATTTTTGCCCATCATCCATTTTCTTGCGACAAGCAGATAAAGAAGCACACCGATTCCGATGGAGATCAGGCCGCCTTTCAGATTCGTAAAGCTGAAATAAGCCACCTCGTGTGCATGTTCCGCAAGTCCCATGAATCCCTGCCCTAAATCAGCAATTTTATCCATAGTCATATGAGGCAGGCTTCCCATGACAGGAAAGATAACTGCACAGACTGTCAGAACTGCTGCACTGGTCTTATTCATATATTTCCCGTTCAATGCATCGTATTTGGCCTGTACGGCAGCATCCTGATTTTTCTCAATAAATACTGCAAAGAACAGCTTGCACATATACGCTACCGTGAGACCTCCACTGATCAGGAAGAGCCATTCAATGATCTTCATATCACTGACGCCAAGTACGCCTGCCTGCATATGGCCTTCCCGCAGCAGCACGATGTATTCTACGATGCTTTCGTGAATCAGAGTTTTGCTGACATATCCGGAAAAAAGAGGAATACCGCCGATTCCCAATGCACCGCACAAATATACAGCTGCCAGCAGCGGCTTGTTTCGTCCAAATCCCCGGATATCATTGAGATCCAGCTTGTGCAGATTCATGTAGATCACGCCGGCAACCATAAACAGCAGCAGCTTAAACAGGGAATGATTTACCATATGAAGGAAAGAGCCTCTAACTGCCAGGGCATTTTCTTCTCCCAGCAGCCCCTGCATTCCGATCCCCACCAATATAAAGCCAATCTGCGAAACCGATGAGCAGGCCAGTGTTCTCTTGAAGTCGATGGAAAAGATCGCCAGAACCGCACCGGCAACCATGGTCAATGTACCGACACAGAGAATGAAAGTACCCCATTTCCAATCATGGAGAAGGATCTGGCAGCTGATAACGATCACACCAAAGATTCCCGTTTTAGTCAGTATACCGGAAAGCAATGCACTTGCCGGTGCCGGTGCAACCGGATGTGCTTTCGGAAGCCAGATATGAAGGGGGAATGCACCTGCTTTAGCCGCAAAGCCAACAAACATACAAAGCGCAGCCGCATATATATTTTTCCCCTGACATGCATCGTGCAGCTCTGATATAGTTAAGGTTCCAGCCTGCTGGTACAGCATAAAAATACCCATCAGCATTACAAGACCGCCAATCACTGCGACCGCAAGATAGGTCGCTGCCGCCCGGAGAGATTCTTTTCTCTCATCCTGTGCCACCCACACATAAGATGCCATGGACATAATCTCAAAGAAAATAAATGTGGTATAAAGGTCTGCAGACAGGAATACCCCTTCTGTCGCCCCTAATGTAATTAACTGAAACAGATAATAACGATTCCGATTGCGGTAATGTCCAAAATACTCCTGCGAAAACAGCAAGGTCATCATCCACATAAAAGCAGCAATGATTCCGTAAACGATCCGGAACCCGTTGGTTTCGAAATGGAGGCCCAGTCCGCAAAAGCCATGTACGTCGAATATCATCTGCTTCTGTGCACCGTTACTCAAAAGAAACAATGCAGCCAGCAGAATAAATTCCAGGATCGCAAATGCGCTGACGGCATAATCTCTCATTTTCTTATCTTTTCTTCCAATCAGGTAGGATACGATGGCACCCAGCATCGGAAGGAATACGATATCCCCTATAAAAAATGAACCAATATTCATTTAACCGCACCCTCCTTTCTAATACAATCCATTTGCCACGTCCCATATAAAGGAAATGAGCCGGGGTGAGAATAGGCCAAGCACAATGATCATGGCTGCAAAAAACAGAAGCGGAAAACACATTTTCCAAGTGGGATCTTTCACATTTTCGATGGTACTGTAATCAAAATCGTGCCCCGGGAAAAAGCCTCTGACTACAACGGAAAGCATGTAAATAGCTGTCAAAAGCGCCGAGATAAGAAGACATCCGATGCCAAAATATGCCTGTACATTGCCGCTTTCCACCACAGCTTCACAGATGTTCCACTTACTGATAAATCCGGCCAGTCCAGGAACTCCCATCAGACCGAAAGACGCAACCGTAAAGCAGCCAAATACGATGGGCATCCTTCTTCCCATACCATTCAATTCATAAACATATTTCTTTCCGGTCATGTGCATCATGGAACCTGCACAAAGGAAAGAACAGATTTTCATAAACGCATGGCAGATCAGATGTGCCAAAGCTCCCACCATTCCATATGGTGTCATGATCGTAGCTGCAAAGATAATATAGGAAAGATTGCTGACTGTTGAGTAGGCCAGCCTTCTTTTAATATGCATCTGGGTAACTGCACGACTGCATCCATATATAATGGTGAACATGGCAAAGCCCATTACCACCTTCTGTGCCCAGGTTCCCCGAAGGTAATCCGCGCCAAAGCAATAATAAGTCAGACGGATAATCGCAAATACACCGGCTTTTACCACTGCCACCGCATGAAGCAGCGCCGTTACAGGCGTGGGTGCCACACCGGCGTCCGGCAGCCATCCGGAGAGAGGCCAGATTGCTGCTTTGACTCCAAACCCCATAAACGCTATAACATAGATCAGGAGCAGCATATTGGTCTTGTCACCGGTTTTTGCCGCATCGAACACACCGCCAAGCTGGAATTCTGTAGAGCCATATACGATCATAAATACAAGGCCGATCATGGCAAAGGCAGCTCCGCCCAGGGAATAATACAGGTATTTTCTGGTGGCCAGGATCGCTTCTCTTGACAGCGAGTGCAGGATCAGCGGAACGGTAACCAGGGTCAGCAGTTCATAGAAGAAATACATGGTCAGCATATCGGAGGCAAATGCAATGCCTAGTGTAACTCCAAAGGTCATGCTGTAAAACATAAAGAATATCTTCTCATGGCCCTCGTGCTCCATATATTCAAAAGAATAAAGCATCGCAAAGGGCCATAGCACAGAAACCAGTCCGCCAAACAGCATCGTCATGCCATCCACCTTAAAAGAAATAGTCAGATCTCTGACAAAAGGAAGGGCATGATACGTCTCCGTCGGTCCATGAAAAATCATGCTAAGTGCAATTGCTGATGTGGCCAGCATCAGTAATTCCAGATAGATCATCATACTTTTTCTTGTCTTAAACGGCAGAAGCGGTACCAAAGCCCCGCCTGCCATGGGCAGCAGAATCGCCGCCAATATCCAGTTCGGATTCATAATACTCCCGTCCTTTCTACATGATGCTCTGAATGATTCCCTGAATGTAAGAAACCAGTCGATTTGGGAACACACCAAGAAGAATGGTCAGGGCCGCCAGAATCGAGAGCGGTACTACCATCATTTTCACAGGTTCTTTTTTCTCGAGACGATCATAGTCAAAATCATTGCCCGGCAAAAAGCCTTTCACGGTTACCGGAAGCAGATACCCTGCTGTCAGCAGCGCACTCACCAGAAGAATCACCGGCCCCAGCCAGGAGAATACAGGAAGTCCTGTCTGAAGGGATCCGGTTGCCAGATACCATTTGCTGATAAACCCGCTTGCCGGCGGAATACCGATCAGCGCCATCGATGCAAAGGTAAAGCACCAGATGGTAACCGGCATTTCTTTACCGATGCCTGTGAGATCATCTACATTTGTTTTTCCTGTTTTATAGATTACCGCACCTGCACACATAAAGAGACAGGACTTGATGAATGCATGGAAAACAACATGCAGCAATGAACCGGTCATGGCCTGGGGGTCTAAAAGCGCCAGGCCGAATAAAACATAGGAAATCTGGCTGACCGTGGAATAAGCCAGACGTTTCTTGAATACCTTTTCACGATATGCCAGCATAGAGCCCATAAATACCGTAATCAAGGCCAGGACCATCCACGTTGTCTGTACCCACGTTCCACGGATGAATTCCGGTCCTGCGATGTAAAACACCGTACGAATCACGCCCAACACACCCATCTTTACAATCAAACCGGAAAGCACCGCACTGGCCGGAGCCGGAGCCACCGGATGTGCCGTGGGAAGCCATGCATGCATTGGGAACATACCGGCCTTCACTCCAAAGCCAAGGATCATAAAGAAAATGATCACAAGAAGCAGTGTCTCATGACCGAATGCGGACACCACATCCAAAGATCCTCCAGGCGTAAAATCCAGAGTATCCGTATATTGGTTCATAAAATAGATACCCAGCAGGACCATATATGCACCGCATAAAGAATAGAACAGGTACTTTAAACCTGCCATGATGGCTTCTTTTGTTTTCGAATGCAGTACCAATGGGACCGTTGTCAAGGTCATCATCTCGTAGAACACATAATACGTAATCAGATTTCCGGAGAAGCAAAGTGCAAGGAGTACGCCGAACACCAGGATGTAGAATCCGAAATACCTTCTTTCTTCCTTCTCATGCTTCATATATTCAAAAGAAAAGAATCCTGCCAGAAGCCATACACAGCAGATCAATACTGCGAACAGCCTTCCCAGTGCATCGATCCGGAAATAGATCTTCAGGTTTTCCCCGAATTGCAGTACCGTCAGAGACAGGTCTCCTCCCAGCACAACCAGAAGCGCCAGAACTGCCGTAATACAAAGAGCTGTTCCGGATACCGTCAAAAGCTGTTTCCTGCTCTGAAACCCGGGATAGATCAGAATAAACAGTCCGAAGAGAACCGGAAACAGAATAGCGATTCCCATCATAATTGGTTGATTCATAAGTTCTCTCCTTTCTTATGCAAAATTCTGAAGACCCGTCTGGATAATATTGATGATCGGTGCCGACAATAATCCCAGAGCAAGGTTCAAAAGAATAAACAGAATGATCACTGCTGTATAGAGCTTCTGCTCTTTCATTTTTCTCTCCGTAAAGCCTTTTTCTTTCATTACGGCTTTCTTCTCCGGCACATAGATACGAAGCGCCGTTTTCATAAAGTAGATCGCATTCAGGATCGTACTGACCGCCAGCACGATCAGAGTCGGCAGCATCTTCTGTCCGGACCGGAGTACCGCTGCTTCCGCAAACAGATACTTGCTGATGAATCCGGCAAAGGAAGGAATTCCTACCATTGACATCGCTCCCACTGTGAATCCGATTCCGGCAACCTTGTTGCGGTATGCAGAACCGGTCAGGTCAAAGAAGCTTCGGCTGCCTGCCGATACATCGGTGAGTCCGATTGCTGCAATAAACAAAAGGGATTTGGTGGCTGCATGTGCAATAATGTGATAGATACTTGCGACCATACCTTCCGTAGTTCCCAGACCAAAGCCCATATAGATATATCCGATCTGGGCCACAGAGGAAAAGGCGATCATACGCCGCACATCTCCTTCCCAGATGGCACTGATGGAGCCAAAGATCATTCCGCACAAGCCAAATACAAAGAGAATATTCAGGATTCCCGTTCCGCAGATCGTATCAAACCCTACCACACGATAGAATATTTTGATCAGCAGGAAGATATATCCTTTTGACACCAGGCTGGAAAGCATTGCTGCAGAGGACACCGTAGAATAGCCATAAGCGTCCGGCAGCCAGGTATGAAACGGAAACAGAGCCGATTTAATGGCCAGACCAACGGTCATAAGACCAATGGTTATGAATAAAGGAACCGTATATGTTCCCTGTGCCACGATCTGCATAACACTTTCTTTGATGTTGGACATCAGCAGGTGTCCCGTCAGATCATAAAGCATGCAGATTCCCATCAAAAGCAGACCGGAGCCTAACAGGCTCATGATCATATATCGAACCGCAGCTTCAATGGTACGTCCGTTCTGACGGATCATGATCAGACCACAGGCCGCGATGGTATTGATTTCCACAAATACGTATGCTGTAAAAAGGTCATTGGTGTAGATCAATGCCAGCAGTGAGCTTAAAAGAAGATCTGTCAGAATATAGTAAATATTGTGTTTTGTGACCTCAACCTCATCAAACAGTTTTTTCCGTCCACCCAGCATCGACAAAACCATGATGATACAAAAAGCCAATGCCATACCGGCCTCCAAAGCACCGGCACGGATCTCATTGCCCCAGGGTGCAGGAAAATGTCCCATCATAAAGGTGTAGCTCCCACCCACCTTCATCATATAGGCCAGCAGCCATGCAGACATTGCACCGACGATGGTGATCACTGCAGTATTCAGCCATTTTGCAGCCTTCTCCGGCAGCACAGAGGTGATAATACCGGAAAACATTGACAAAATGATGGAAAAGAAGGGTACGTTTTGCACAAAAGCCATCACAATCCCTCCCTTCTCAATTGATTGGAGATCTCATCCAGGTCCAGTGTATGGTAACGTTTGTACAGACGTACGGTCAGAGAAAGCATTAATGCTGTTACCGAAACCGATACAACGATGCCGGTAAGAACCAGCCCACTGGGAATCGGATTGATATAAGCCTCCACACTTTGCACGCCATTTACCACAATGGGGGCAACCCGTCCGCTGATGTATCCCTTGATCGCAAGGAACAGATAAACTGCGGTATCCATGATGTTCAGTCCGATGATCTTTTTGATCAGGTTTTTCTGAAAAAGCAGATTTGCAAAACCGATTCCAAAGAGGAGCATGGCAACTTCTTCTCCGTAATTCGGAATAAAATTAGCGCCCCACATGTTAAAATCCTCCTTTTCGAAACAGAGCAAAGAAAGCATACATGGTACATGCAACCACCATACCGACACAAATATTCAGCGGAAGGATCAGCCCGCTGCTTAAGATCGCTCCCGGTGTTCCAAGAGGAATTCCGCTTGGAAGATGATGTGCACCCGTATAGAAGGAATAGCTTTTTGCCAGACAATAAAATGTCAGAGAAGAAAAACTGATCCATTTGTATGTTTTTTCTGTAAAGAACCGCTCTGTTTTCTCAAATCCAAAGGCATTCAGATATAGAATCAGTCCCGCCCCGATAATGGCACCCCCTGAGAATCCTCCGCCCGGGGAAAGATGCCCGTTTAGTACCACATAGATACCAAAGATCATAATAACAGGAACCAGCACGGAAGCTATGGTCTGTAAAATCGCATCCTTTTTCGGCTCATAATAGCTGTCTCTTTTTTCCTCTGCTTCTGCACTTTCTTTTCCTTTTTTCTTGTCATTCCGCAAAAGGATCAGCACCGTACAGGTAGCAATAAACAGCACATTCGATTCGCCAAACGTATCAAAAGCACGATAATCCAGAATCATACCTGTTACAATATTGACAGCTCCGGTATCCTGCAGACCATCCTCTATATACTTTGCGGCTACTTCGTTATCCGCCGGATTATCCGGACTGCCGATGGGCGGCAGAAAAGAAACCTCCATCATCAGGATCACGATCAGGACCAGACAGCAGAGAAACGCTGCAATTCTATAGAACCCTTTAAAAAGCCGGTACACTTTGTTGTGTTCCGTATCCAGGGTTTTTTTTCGCATCTGTTCGGTGTCTTTCTGATGGCGCCTTACCGTTTTCTGGTTCATGGCCTTCTCAGCCATTGGGTTGATCTCCATATTACCGAGATAAGGATCCTCTTCTCCTGTCACCCAGTTTTTCATTCGAGTCGTAAGTCGGGATTTGTACTCTTCTTCTGAAATTCGCTTACTCATCCTCATCCTCCTCTCCCAATGCATGGATCTTCTTTAATGTGACAAAGAACAACACGCTGGTAACACCGGCGCCTACGGCCGCCTCGGTAATGGCCAGATCCGGAGACTCCAGAATGATCCATATGATCGACATGATCAGACTATAAGACATAAATATTAGTATCGAGTTTAGCAGATTTCTGGAAAAACTGACGGATATTGCACAAACCACCAGAAATCCGAGAAGAATTATCTGAAAAGCCTGCATTAGCTGACCTCCTTCCCGCCAGATCCTGTTTTATGATCTGAATGGATCTCTTTATCTTCTCTGTTCAGATTCTCCAGGATCTCATCACTTACTTCACAGAATTTGTCCAGATGCGGATTGGTAACCGCCTCCAGACGGGCAATCAGATGAGACGATACCGGAGATGCACACCAGAGAAATACAACTACCATTGCCATTTTTAATGTTGTAAAATTCAATCCCGAAAGGATCATCAGACCCAGCAGGGATATCCCGATTCCCAAAGTATCTCCCATAGCCGCGGAATGCATCCTGTTCAGGATATACCGAAACTTAAACACACCCAGTACCTGCAATGCAAAGAATACCAGTCCCAGCAGCAGGAAACCTGTTCCGGTTACAAACTGTACCCACTTTAATATTTCCATACTATCTGGCTCCTTCCTGTTTGATTGCATCCTCTTCTTTTTCCAGTTCTTTCAGTTTTCTGCCTTTGTCCTTGCGCTGAAGGTAAACACCCATGTATATCTTCGTCAGAACCACCACAGCCAGGAAGCTGATCATGGCATAGATCAGACAGATATCAACCAGATACCCTTCATTCATCTGAAGTGCCAGAATACTGATGATTACCATTACCATCGTACCCATCATGTTAACTGCAACGACACGATCCGCAATCGTAGGGCCAACGATCGCCCTGAACAGACAGAACAGCAGTAAAATGGCAAGAAAGATCAATGCACAATGAAATATCCAGGGTTGTGTTCTCATTATTTCCATATCAAGCACCGATCCTTTCCATTTTTTCCAGCATCTCTACAAATACAGAGTTGTCCATTCCCTCTGCCATGCTTTTATCCAGGCAATGCACGATCAGCTCATCCTCCCACAAAGATACCGTGATGGTTCCCGGTGTCAGTGTGATGGAATTCGCCAGAATCACCCTTGAGATCTTGGAGCGCAGGGTTGTTTTAAATGTAACCATTACCGGTTCACAGACTTCTGTAGAGGACAATATCAATCGAACGACCGCAATGTTCGCCTTGACGATCTCTATGATCAATACGACCAGATATTTCAGCAGATATCCGCTTCTCATAAACAGAATCTTTTCCCTTCGGATGCTGTAATCCATGAATTTGCAGATAAAAGCAAACATCAAACCGGAAATCACCACACCAAATATCAGAATTTCCGTTGTGATCTGACCATTAAAAATCAGCCACACCGCGAAAAATAACAGCAGCATATGATCCCTCCCGTAAATAATAGACTATTCATACTTAAGCATTTTGCAGAAACGCCTTATAGGCCTTTTTCGCCTCGTAAACATCTGCCTTGCTTGTGACTTCCCACGGTGCATGCATACTCAGTACGGCAACTCCGCTATCGATGACATCCATTCCGTACAATGCAACGATATAAGCTATGGTTCCGCCGCCGCCTGCATCGACTTTGCCTAGCTCGGCGGTCTGAAATGCAACTCCCTGCTCATCGAAAATGCGTCGAAGCTTAGCCACATATTCCGCATTCGAATCGTTGGAGCCGGATTTTCCACGAGCCCCGGTATATTTGTTCAATACAATCCCCCGTCCAAAATAAGAGGTATTCTTGCGCTCAAATACATCCGCAAAATTCGGATCGTACGCCGCGCTGACATCGGAAGAAAGCATACAGGAATTACGAAGTGCTCTGCGAAGCTTCAGCTCACTGTACTCTCCCATTCCATTCATCAGTTCTGCTACCGCATTCTCAAAAAACCTTGACTGCATGCCCGTTGCGCCGACGCTTCCGATCTCCTCTTTATCTACCAGCAGACAACAGGATGTGCGCTTCACGGTATTCATTTCCAGAATTGCCAGCAGGGAGGTGTACGCACAGACACGGTCATCCTGTCCGTAACCGGCGATCATACTACGATCCAGTCCACACTCTCTTGCTTTTCCTGCCGGAACGATTTCCAGCTCCGCCGACAGAAAATCCTCTTCTTCGATATCGTATTTCTCTTTTAATATACGAAGTGTATTTTCCTTTACTGCTTCTTTCTTTTTCTCGTCCTCCAGATCCTTCAACGGTCTGCTTCCGATCAAAATATCAAGCCGTTCGCCTTCTATAACCTTAGCCGCCGTTTTTTCAAGCTGCTGTGCGGACAGGTGGATCAAAAGATCTGTAATGTATACAATCGGATCATCCGGATCCTCACCGATATTTACTTCCACCACCGTTCCGTCTTTTTTTGCCACTACACCATGCATTGCCAGGGGAATCGTAACCCACTGGTATTTCTTAACGCCTCCGTAATAATGCGTATCCAGATAAGAAAGCTCTGTATCCTCATACAATGGATTCTGCTTCACATCCAGACGCGGTGAATCGATATGCGCTCCCAGAATATTCATGCCCTGTTCCAGGGCGTCCTCTCCGATATGGAATAATGCTACGATTTTTTTCATCCCGACAGCATAGATTTTGTCTCCCGGTTTTATTTTCTCTCCACCGGCAAGTTTCGCTTCCAGTTCCTCATAGCCTGCGGCTTCTGCCTGTCTGATGATCTCGGTTACACATTCCCGTTCCGTCTTTCCCTGATCCAGAAAATCACGATATTTTTTGCATACAGACTCCAGTTCTGCCAGATTCTCTTCTGAATAGCCAAGCCATGCATTCCGTCTCTCCATGTATTAACCACCTTTCTGCCTCTTCCCTATATTCTCATTCGGGAATCCCGCAGAGGATTCGTGAGCAGGTGATGCAGCACCTCTGCCTCCCTCTTTGGTTCCAAAAACCGCCTAGACCCCCGATTATCGTAATCATATCCGATTATACCACTTCACGGCACTTTTTCTAGTGATATTTTCCGGACTATGCCGTCTGCATAAGTAAAAAAAACATATCGGATTTGCATTTTTTCTGTGCGATTTCATAAAATTTTTATTTTCTTTTATCTTTTTTTAATTAAAAATTGACTCTGCTTATATCTGGGTGTATAGTGGGAAGTTGAAAAAAATGAATAGGAGAAAAAAAATGGACAAAAGAAATGGCGCAATTCGTGATGCCTCTACACTGGGGCTTCCCAAAATGCTGGTGCTGGGTCTTCAGCATATGTTTGCGATGTTTGGCGCAACGATTCTCGTACCGATCCTGGTAAACACTTATTTTGAGGGAGAAGGTCTCTCCATTCAGGTAACATTGATCTGTGCCGGACTCGGAACACTGTTTTTCCACTGTTGTACCAAAATGAAGGTACCTGCATTCTTGGGTTCTTCCTTTGCTTTCCTGGGTGGTTTTTCAACCGTGGCCAATCTCGACAGTGGTATTTTTGCGGACATGACAATGGGTGAAAAACTCCCGTACGCCTGCGGCGGCATCGTTGTTGCAGGTCTGATGTACCTCATTCTTGCAGCGATCATCAAAATCGTTGGTGTGAAGCGTGTAATGCGTTTCCTTCCTCCGATCGTAACCGGCCCGATCATCATCTGTATCGGTCTTAGCCTCGCTCCATCCGCAGTAAGCAATGCCTCTACAAACTGGCTTCTGGCCTTTGTTGCCCTTGCCGTTGTAGTAATCTTCAACATCTGGGGAAAAGGAATGTTCAAGATCATCCCGATCCTGATGGGTGTTGCAATTCCTTATGCGCTTGCCCTGATCATGAACGCAGTCGGCATGACGAATGCAGACGGTTCCGCGATCCTGGATTTCAGCAGCGTTGCTTCTTCAAGCTTTATCGGTCTTCCGCCTTTCCAGCTCTGTAAGTTTCATCTGACTCCGATCCTGGTGATGGCCCCCATCGCTCTCGCTTCTATGATGGAACACATCGGTGATATGAGTGCGATTTCCGCAACGGTGGGGGAAAACCTCATTGAAGATCCCGGTCTTCACCGTACACTGATCGGTGATGGACTTGCAACATCTTTCTCTGCTCTGTTTGGTGGGCCGGCCAATACAACCTACGGAGAAAACACAGGTGTACTTGAGCTTTCCGGTGTACATGATCCAAAGGTAATCCGAATTGCCGCTGTTTTTGCAGTAATTCTTGCCTTTATTCCAAAGGTGTCCGCAATCATCGGTTCTATGCCGGCATCTATTATCGGTGGCGTAAGTTTTATCCTTTACGGTATGATTTCCGCAATCGGCGTTCGTAATATCGTTGAAAATAAAGTAGATTTTACAAAATCACGCAACCTGATCATTGCAGCTGTTATTCTTGTATGCGGTCTTGGTTTCTCCGGTGGTCTTACATTCCATGTACTCGGAACAGACATCACGCTTACAAGCCTTGCGATTGCAGCAATCTCCGGTATCGTTTTAAATGCGATCCTTCCTGGAAATGATTACGAATTCGGTGCAAACCCAAGAGGCGACGTAAGTCGCGGTCTGGGTGTTAATCCACAGAACTCTGATATCTGATTGAATTGACAATTGATTCAGATGTGTTGCAAAATAGCAAAAATTTCATTATTATAATAAAGGATGGTTAGGGTGTCAATAATGCATTCTGCCACTCATGTGCAAGTACGTCGTGGAAAATGTGTTTTGACACTGTAATCAAGAATTATTCAATTTCAGATCAGATCGATACAGGAGGACGCAATATGAATAATGTTACAGAAATCACGCATCCGTTGATTCAGCACAAGATTTCCAGGCTGAGAGATAAGAGTACCGGAACCAATGAATTCCGTGCTCTTGTAGAAGAGATTGCAATGCTGATGGGATATGAAGCTTTAAAGGATCTTCCCCTTCACGAAATTGAAGTGGAAACACCCATCGAACGTTGTATGACCCCCGTCATCGAAGGAAAGAATTTTGCAGTCGTACCAATCCTTCGTGCCGGACTTGGTATGGTAAATGGTATTCTGAACCTTGTGCCGACAGCAAAGGTTGGTCATATCGGTCTTTATCGTGATGAGGTAACACATGAACCGCATGAATACTATTGCAAATTGCCAAGCCCGATCTCCGAGCGTCTCATCGTTGTAACGGATCCGATGCTGGCAACCGGTGGTTCCGCTGTTGCAGCTGTTGATTTTATCAAACAGCACGGAGGAAAGAAAATCAAATTTATGTCCATCATCGCTGCTCCTGCAGGAATCAAACGCCTTATGGAAGCACATCCGGACATCCAGTTGTATGTTGGTCATATTGACCGTGAATTGAACGAGAACGCTTACATCTGCCCTGGTCTCGGCGATGCAGGCGACCGTATCTTTGGAACCAAATAAAAGCTCGGCAGCCGCATGGCGGCCTTATCTAACATCGCAACAAACAACCGCCCTGATCACGTTCTTGTAATCAGGGCGGTTATTCATGTTTCGTTTTACATATTTTTAGGGAAAGGAAAGAGTAATCTCAAAGATGTCTGCTCATCTTTAAGATATTTATATGATACCTTACAATTGTGATGAATGTTTGACCAAATTCTAATAAATTTATAAACTCCATAAACAAACGCTTAAGGAAATATAGTGAAAATATTTAATCATGTCTTTCATCATATGTGAAGCATTCACAAAACCGTGCTGCAAATGCCGGCGGTTCATTATGCACATATAAATGTGAAATGTCCCCAAAAGAGCTCATCCGAAATATTGCGGTTCCTTCCCTTCTTTCTTCTGTTATGAACGTTGTAACAGAAGAAGGTGCTGCGCAGACTGTGTGCCACAATACCATCGGTGAAACAGACATCAGATGGGAAAGCAAAACGCACTCTAATCCAAAATGGCAGAACAACACGATAGTATCATTGTTTGCATTTTCCACCCGGTACAGATGCCCCTCTCTGACATAGCCATGCTTGGCCAGCAACGCATCAAAATTCGAAATGACCCATTCATAGCGTTCTTTTACATTGCTTTCCTGCATCGCTTTGTGGTCATACCAATGATCATACTGAAAAAACATCTCTTCTGCCGTCCAATCCTGCGGCAGCCAGTCCCATACGATCATCTTGCGGTCTGTACAGTCCGGTCGGTTAATGCGCGGATCAAATTCCTGCAGCCATTCCATCTCCGTTGCCGTTAGGTTCCGTTTTTCCAAAGAAAAAGAAGCCGTATCCTTTGCTCTTCCAAGAGGCGATACATAGGCATAGTCAATTTTCATGCTCCCAAGCTTTTCAGACAAATACCTGGCCTCTTTCCATCCTTTTTCCGTAAGAGAATCAATACTGTAATCCGGATCTCCATGTCTGACGATAAGTAACTTCATAATCAATCCTCATCTACCAATTGTTTTGCAATCTTTTGTGCTGTGGGGGTTGATGCAAGTCCCCCAAGCCCTGTTTCACGAAGCTTTGCAGGAAGCGCTTCTCCCACCTCCTTCATCGCATCAATCGTCTCATCCGCATTCATGACACTGGTGATTCCGGCCATGGCCATTTCCGAAGCCGCCAATGCAATCACAGCGCCGCCAACATTTCTTTTCACACAGGGTACTTCTACCAGACCGGCCACCGGGTCACATACGAGTCCCAGCAGATTACTGAGTGCCATTGTGCAGCTATGTGAAATGGCTTCCAATGACCCTCCCCGGATATATGTCAGCCCTGCAGCAGCCATTGCGGATGCAGCTCCGATCTCTGCCTGGCATCCACCAGCGGCACCAGCAACAAACGCTCTTGATGCAATGACTTCCCCGATGCCTGCTGACACATAAAGTCCTTCAACCATCGAACTCTCATCCGCTCCAAAGAACTCCTCATATGCACAGAACACTGCCGGTATAACACCACAGGAACCTGCCGTCGGTGCTGCAACAATTCTTTTCATGCAAGCATTGCATTCCGCCATTTTCAATGCATATTCCATTACCCTGCTCATAAAACTCCCACTGATGGTTTTTCCTTCAATTGCGGCCCGGCGCATTTTCTCTCCGTCCCCGCCTACAAGCCCGCTATGGGACTTTCTTTCCGGATCATAACTGGCGTATGCTGCTTTCATAGTTCGATAGATCAGAGTCATTTTTTCCCAGGACTGTTCTTCCGTTAAAAGTCCATCTGCAATATCATCTAACTGGAGAAGTTTCCACAAGGGAAGCGCTTTTTCATTGGCTTCCCTTATCATGTCTTCCATTGACTGAAATGCCATCTTCCTTCCTCCCTTATGCGTTGACCATACTCTCTTTCATCGCACGTTCTGTCTGTATTCTGTGATGCGCCCGCTCTTTGCAGGCTTGCTCCTGCTCTCCAAAAGTCTGTTTACAATTCTTAAAATACTGATCTGTCTTCTCCATTATATGAGGAGTTGGACGCAGTCCTTCCTTCGCAATATAAATAACTCTGCCGATCCCTTCAAACTCTCTGATTTCATCTACAATCGCATATGGAATCGCCTCATCGCATTCCACGATCATAATGGCAGAGCCCTTTTTTCGCTTATCTTTATATACATTCAGACTGGCAACATTGATGTCAATCTCGTCTAAGATTTCCGCTACCTTTAAAATCATTCCAGGTTTATCCTGATTCCTTGCTATCAATGTAGGATACTCGCCAGTAAAACTGGTGTCAATGTCATCTATTTTCGTGATCTTAATTAAACCTCCTCCAATGGAACAAGCCCCAACTGTGCGCACTTTTCCTTCAGTACCGGTGACGGTAATGCTGACACTGTTTGGATGTGCCTCCTTCAGAACCGCCTCTTCAAATCGAAACGTTATTCCTCGTTCTTTTGCAATCTGAAAGCTGTTTGGAATTCGCTCATCATCTTCTCTCATTCCAAGTAAACCTGCCACCAAAGCTTTTCCTGTCCCGTGGCCGCGTCCTGTCAGCAAAAAAGACCCATATAAACCAATGACCGCATCTTTTACCTCCTGTCCCAATAAGGTCCTGGTCATATAACCGATACGAACGGCGCCGGCTGTATGCGAGCTGGAGGGGCCAACCATAATTGGTCCGATAATATCAAATAGTCCCATTGCAACACCTCCCGATAAACAAATGCTCTTTCGATGTTTCCGGTAAACAGTTATTCAAGTTAATTCAATTTTACCTTATATCAGGGGATCATACAATTATTTTTTTGTGTATACAAAAATTTTCTTTATAAAACCTTATCCTTTCTGATACGAAAACAGATTCTATAGAAAAAGAAAATCCAGAATCCTTAAAAAGGATTCTGGACAATTCATGCCGTAGACCGGAATCGAACCGGTACGAAGTTTAACCCTCGCAGGATTTTAAGTCCTGTGCGTCTGCCAGTTCCGCCACTACGGCAGCTGATGATCAAATGGCCTGGCCAAATGATTTTTAAAAGGTTATGGGGCCTACAGGGCTCGAACCTGTGACCCTCTGCTTGTAAGGCAGATGCTCTCCC
>JABUSW010000260.1 GCA_021443885.1 Blautia sp. | reverse complement strand
TTTTCATCTTCAATTGCCATGAAACGCAGCAGAATGTGAGGCATACCGAAATATCCCAGGCCCCATGCCATTGTGGACACGATGGTAATTGCACCGTAGCTTCCTGCTGTTTTCGATACCGGATCATGAGAAGCAAACATGGTAAAATATCCCGGAAGTTCTCTGGCATTATCAATAACCACACCAAATCCACCTGCTGTTTTCACACCGAATACCAATACGATGATCAAAGCAATACTCATAATGATACTTTGGATAAAGTCTGTGGTAGAAGCCGCAAGAAATCCTCCAAGGGTTGTATATCCTACAATCACAAATGCGCTGATGATCATTGCCGCTGTATAGCTGACGCCAAACAGGCTGGAAAACAACTTGCCGCATGCTGCAAAACCGGAAGCAGTATATGGAATAAAGAATATCACGATGATCAATGCCGAAATAATGATCAGCGTACCACCCTCATCATGATAGCGGTTTTTGAAAAACTGCGGCAGCGTAATAGAATTGTTTGCCACCTTTGTATAACGGCGTAATCTCTTTGCTACGATCAGAAAATTAACGTACGTGCCAAGTGCAAGACCAATTGCTGTCCATCCTGCATCCGCAATACCACTTAAGTACGCAACTCCCGGTAAACCCATTAGAAGCCAGCTGCTCATATCCGATGCTTCCGCACTCATTGCGGTTACAAAAGGACCAAGTTTACGTCCGCCAAGATAGAAGTCGTCCGTATTCTGGTTCTCTTTGGAACAACGATATCCTATGTAAAGCACAATGGCAAGATAAAGGATAATCGCAAGCATTATACATATTTTCGCCTGTGTCATTTCATTTCCTCCTGAAAAATAATAAAACGCTTTAGAAGTATAACACAACAACGCACTGAATTCAACACAAAAGAGACAGGGTATTCTCCTCATCCTGTCTCTTTCTCGCTGTCATTATTCTATATCGTCATTCCAGAACTGCGTTCTTATATTCTATGGAAGCAATATGCTCCGGATCCTCGTCCGACGTATAGGTATAAAGATAAATCTGATAAGTATTCGGCTCTTTCCCGCGTATTGACAGATTGTTTCCATCTTCTTCGTATTCATATCCATTTTCCGTGGCCATGGTCTTCAGCTCTTCCACAGAACTTCCTACTTCAAATCCACCGGATACTTTTAAGGTAATGGCCCCTCCGTCAAATTCGCTGGCACTTAATTCTTCCACGAAGCAGTTCTGCGGTGCAACTGCATTGTCAACATAATTGTTCAGGTAGATTCGAACAGTCTGATTATCTCTTGTCATTTCCGCAATCTGGAAACCGCCTCCTCCTACATATTCCGTTCCGTCTGTCTTCAATTCCCATCCATTTTCCACAAATGCACTTGCCGGACATGGAAGTGTATAAAGGTCTCCGCAAAACTCAACCGCTGCTTCCATAAAATTTCCAAGTGCAGCCGGTGCCTGATAAGCAGATACAATTTCCGGAACTTCGTCTACAAACTCTCCTTTATCAAAACCTTCCGGCTCGATCATGTTTCTCATATCCAGGCCGGTTAACAGGCCGGTTTCTGCAGACAGAGAAAGTTCGATCTCCTGATAAATATCTTCTTCATAGGTAAGACGGGTCGCATACTCCGATTCATATACATCACTGGGTGTCCCATAAGCAGCTTCAATATCTTCTCTTGTTGCTGTTCCCATTTTGATACCTTTTGGAAGAAGGACTTCTATGTTTTCCAGCATCTCTGCATCATACATATAATCCATTTCAATAGAACAAACCAGGCAATCACTTAAGGGAGCCTCATTAATTTTAAAATTTGCAAAGTCAAAATAGTATTTCAGATCATCTTTAAAAAGCTCTGCATAGGTATAATTATTCGGGCCAAGATTCACTTGTGCATCGTCTTTATCTGTGAATTCCCATCCTTTTTCCTGCATTTCCGAACAAGTCATGGGGAACTGAAGAATCTCCCCCTGTATCTGAATCTGAAAGCTGTAAAGATCCTCTGACAATACCGCACCTTCTCCGGAAGCCGCTGTTTCCGCTTCTTCCGTTACTTCTTCTGCAGCTGCTTCATTCGCTGTAATATCTTCTTCTGCTGTCTTTGTATCGGTCTCAGCCATTACCAACCCCGGTGCCGCTGCCATCAATACTGTCGTCAAAGTCCATACAAGTACTTTGTTTTTCATAATCCACACTCCTTATGCTGCTCTATTTTTTTTCTGCATCTGATAAAATTTCCTTCATGGAAGTTGCCAGCCCTGCCAGACCCTGAATTTCCGACGGAATAATGATCTTCGTCGCCTGCCCATCCGACATTTTGGTGAGTGCTTCCAGACTCTTCATAGTAAGAACCGCCTGGTCGGCGCCAGCTTCCTTGATCATACGTATACCCTCTGCAGTAGCATTCTGCACTTTCAGTACCGCTTCTGCCTGCCCTTCCGCTTCACGAATCATTTTTTCTTTCTGTGCTTCTGCCCGAAGGATCGCTGCCTGCTTCTCTGCTTCTGCATCCAGAATGACAGACTGTTTGTTACCCTCTGCCACAAGAATGGTGGAACGCTTCTCACCTTCCGCTTTCAGGATGGCTTCACGACGTTCACGCTCTGCCTTCATCTGTTTCTCCATGGCATCCTGAATTGCTGCAGGAGGAATGATATTTTTCAATTCCACACGGTTTACTTTAATTCCCCATGGGTCAGTAGCCACATCCAATGAAGCTCTCATCTTTGTATTGATGACTTCACGAGAAGTCAATGTCTCATCCAGTTCCATATCACCAATGATATTGCGAAGTGTGGTTGCAGAGAGGTTTTCAATGGCCATGATCGGATTCTCAACCCCATATGCGAAAAGCTTCGGATCTGTGATCTGAAAAAAGACAACGGTATCGATCTGCATGGTTACATTGTCTTTTGTGATCACCGGCTGCGGTGGAAAATCAACGACCTGTTCCTTCAGGTTTACTCTTCGGGCAACTCTTTCAATAAACGGAATTTTGAAATGAATTCCTGTATTCCAGGTTTCTTTGTAGGCACCCAGTCTTTCCAACACAACAGCATAAGCCTGTGGGACGATGCGAATATTCGCAAGTACCAGCCAGATTACCAAAATGACTATGATGGCTGCCAATAAAATTTTAAAAATACTATCCATCTTGCTCCTCCTGTTTTTGTAAAATTATAATTTCCTTATTCAAATGGGTTTCTTTGTGATTACTTTAACACCTTCAAGTGTCCTTATCAACTGTTTCGTAAAGTTCATCCGTCTTCTGCAGGATAATTTTCTGCGTTACTCCCTTTCTTCTTCTGAATCGTCAGCTTAATGATGGATACGGTACAGATCCCGGCCGTAATGATCTGTGCAATTCCCGAAGAAAAATCCCAAATCGCAAAAAAGTATACCATCCACATCAGGATATTCACCAGCATACCAATCTTGATAGGAATGATCTTTCTGGCATAATAACTGCAAACGGACCATTGTACGGTAGCCAGGATCGGAAGCCATCCGATCAGTCCCATTTCATTCAGATATGCACCAAATACAACGATCAACGCACTCAGGATCACCATCCACTTTTTATCATATTTATTCTTCATCAGAAGAACACTTCGAATGATAGAAAGACTGAGGGTGGAAAGACCCGTCCAGGATCCAAATACGATGGAAGAAAGGCACAACACCGCATTCTCCACAACCTGCAGCAGATAAACTTTTTTTGGCGATTCCACAATGCAGCCCATAAGCAAAGCAATCGCTGCCACAAATGAAATCGCGTTTCCAATCAAAATCCGATTCATTTTGATTTCCTCTCTGATATAGGACGCATTTAGATGAAAAGCGGTTGTTTTCACAACCGCTTTTCTGCTTTTTATGATAGGTAGTTCTTTAATGTATCAACTTTGTCCAGCTTTTCCCAGGGTAGTTCCACATCGGTACGGCCGAAATGTCCATATGCCGCTGTCTGTTTGTAGATTGGTCTGCGCAGATCCAGCATTTTGATAATCCCTGCCGGACGAAGATCGAAGTTCTCACGAATAACATCAACAAGGTTACTATCCGACAGCTTTCCGGTTCCAAAGGTCTGCACATTGATGGATGTGGGCTGTGCAACACCAATTGCATAAGACAGCTGAATCTCACATTTATCAGCCAGACCGGCAGCAACGATATTTTTCGCAACGTAACGAGCTGCATATGCTGCAGAACGGTCTACCTTGGTACAGTCTTTTCCGGAGAAAGCGCCACCGCCATGACGACCCATTCCGCCATAGGTATCTACAATAATCTTACGTCCTGTCAGCCCGCTGTCTCCATGGGGTCCGCCGATCACGAATCTTCCGGTGGGATTAATGAAATATTTCGTCTTGTCATCAACCATTTCGGCAGGAATGATTTCATCAAAAACATATTTCTTAATATCTGCATGGATCTGTTCCTGTGTTACATCCGGGTCATGCTGTGTTGAACAAACAACAGCATCGATTCGCATTGGTTTGCCATTCTCATTATATTCAACCGTAACCTGCGTTTTGCCATCGGGCCTGAGATAATTCAGCGTTCCATCTTTACGAACTTTTGTCAGCTGGAATGCAAGTTTGTGAGCCATATTGATTGCGTATGGCATATATTCTTCTGTTTCATTGGTGGCATAACCAAACATCATTCCCTGATCGCCTGCTCCAATGGCTTCTAATTCGCTGTCATCCATGCGGTTTTCTTTCGCTTCCAGTGCTTTATTCACGCCCATGGCTATATCCGAAGACTGTTCGTCAATGGCCGTGATGACTGCGCAGGTTTCTGCATCAAAACCATACTTACCACGATCATAACCGATCTCTTTTACGGTATCACGTACGATTTTCTGAATATCCACATAAGCATTTGTCGTGATCTCTCCCATAACAAGTACAAGACCTGTAGTCGTAGCTGTTTCACAAGCTACGCGACTCATAGGATCTTCTGTCATCAGGGCGTCAAGAATCGCATCAGAAATTGCATCACACATTTTATCCGGATGTCCCTCTGTCACCGATTCCGATGTAAATAAAAATCTCTCCATTTTTTCACCTTTCTTCTTTCTCTCTTCTATGTCACATGTAATTATAATACATTTGTTACTGTTCTTTTTAAGATCGTAACGGATCCGATTGTCATTGTTATTCAAGTAAAAAGAAACAGTCCGAATCATCAGACTGTTTCTCTATTTCATAAAAACAATCCTCTTATTGTTCGATTTCTCGCTCAGGCTGGCACCTTCCATTTTCTGAAAATGGGGTTGCCGTGGCTTCTCTGATCCTTTGTATCTCCACCACTCTGAATAAAAGGCAATTTATTCTTTTATTATCCCACACGAAGGCGGAATTTTTGAATTTCCTTCTCACTGGAAACTTTCTCTATTTCAGCACCAAGGCTTTTCAGTTTCTCTTCAAAACGCTCATAGCCTCTCTGAATATATACAATATCATCGACTATGGTAATTCCTTCTGCCGAAAGACCTGCGATCACAAGTGCTGCTCCGGCACGAAGATCCGGTGCGCTGACTCTGGCGCCTGTCAGTTTTCCAACTCCATTGATAATCGCGGAATTTCCTTCCACTTTTATATTCGCACCCATGCGCCGGATCTCATCCGCATATTTAAAACGGTTTTCAAAAATACTTTCCGTAACAATACTGGATCCTTCTGAAATCGCCAGTGTCACTGCAATCTGAGGCTGCATATCCGTGGGATATCCGGGATATGGAAGTGTTTTTACATTTGTATGATGAAGCTTTCCGGGAGCACAGACACGAACTGCATCATCAAATTCTTCCACAATACATCCAATTTCCTCTAATTTGGAAGAGGTGGCTTCCAGGTGCTTTGGAATCACACTTTTCACAAGAACGTCTCCGCCTGTTGCAGCCGCAGCAAACATAAATGTTCCCGCTTCAATCTGATCCGGAATAATAGAGTATTCCGTCTTGTGCAGTTTCTCGACACCTTTGATACGAATCACATCCGTACCGGCTCCTTTGATATTTGCCCCCATACTGTTCAGGAAATTGGCGACATCAACTACGTGAGGTTCTTTCGCCGCATTCTCAAGAATGGTTCTTCCCGGTGCCATTGCAGAAGCAAGTATGATATTAATGGTTGCTCCAACAGATACCACATCCAGATAAATATGATTCCCTCTGAGATTCTCTGCTTTTGCCACAATTGCTCCGTTTTTGATATCCACGTCAGCACCAAGTGCTTTGAAGCCTTTAATGTGCTGGTCAATCGGACGACTGCCGATATTACATCCACCCGGAAGCGGAACAATGGCTTTTTTGTATTTCCCAAGCAATGCTCCCAGCAAATAGTAGGAAGCACGGATTTTCTTAATATATTCGTAGTCTACGCTTAAGTCTCCGATAGTTGAACCGTTTATCTTTACGGTAGATTTGTCAATCCTTTGTACTACAGCACCAATTCCTGCAATTGCTTCTAAAAGAACATTTATATCTCTGACGTCCGGCAGATTTTCAATCGTAACAGTTTCATCCGTCATAATAGAAGCTGAAAGAATTGCCAAAGCTGCATTTTTTGCTCCGCCTATCTCAACTTCTCCTCTTAACGGAATTCCACCTTTAATGACATATTGCTCCATAACACACCTCTATTTATTCTCAAGAATCGTCCTTGTGAACTTTCCTGCATATCATATGCAAAATGTGCCTTTTCCCTTCTGATCCGGCACATCCTCACAAAACGTCTATCAAGGCGCAGTTATCCCCTCAAATGACCACGCCAGTAAATTCTATCATAAAAAGTGTATTTATGCAATCCCTTGTCTTTGTATCAAACTTGTACGAAATTTGAAAAGCTTCTATTTTTTCTTTTTTACACTATATCCAAATTTTCCCTGATATTCGCCAGTCCCAAGATACTCCCCGTGTGAATACACCAGAAGATTTGCATCATTTAAGTGAAACTTCTCATCCCCATCCATATACTGATCATCCGCATGAACAGCAAGTACCTCTGCTATAAACATATGGTGAGAACCTAATTCCTTCATTTCCACAACTTTGCATTCGATGGAAACCGGAGATTCCCCGATCATAGGAGCCTTCACATAAGCCGCCTTCTCTTTCGTCAGCTTCATTTCCTGAAACTTATCTACATCTCTTCCGGATCTTACACCACAATAATCCGTAGCATAAGCAAGCTCTTCCGTAGTCAGATTAATTACAAATTCTCCTGTTTTCCGAATCATTTCATAGGAATAACGGGATGGCCTTACCGAAATGGAAACCATTGGCGGATCGGAACAGATCGTTCCTGCCCAGGCAATGGTTATGATATTGTCGTTTCCTTCCCCATCCGTCACACTCACCATAACAGCCGGAAGAGGATAAAGCATATTTCCTGCTTTCCATAATTGTTTTGCCATTTTCTGCCTCCAAATATTGACCCCCTGGCCAATGTCACTCAATTTAGAAATCAGATTCCATGATCTGAATTGCTTCCATAATGGAAGGAATCAGCTGTTTCTTTCTGGAAACAACTCCTTCCAGATAGAATGCTCCATTTTCCGGTTCTTTTTCAAAAGCTGTTTTGATCAGATCTTCACTCTCTTCTCCGTAATACAACAGGCGAGTAGATTTCTCCAGAATATTCGTCAGCATAAAGAACACTTTTGTGATGCCATTTCTTCCGCATTCACTGATCATAACCGGCCGCAGCTTCTCTTCAATTTCCATCAGTTCTTCACTATCCATTGAACTGATCTGCCCCACGCCATAAGCAAATTCACCATCTCCAACAAATTTCTTATAATCCTGATAAAAGATTTCTTCGGATGATTTTTCTCTCAGATTACTGCCGGCCTTGAACATCTTTTTCGCATGGTCGGTAATATCAATGTCTGCAATAAGTGCCAGCGCTCCCGCTGCCATTTTGTCTTGTAGAGTACAGGTTGGAGAACGGAACATCAATGTATCGGATATGATAGCAGAGCAAAGGAGACCCGCTATTACGGGTGATATCTCCAGCTTCTGTTCATCATAGATCTGATACAGTATCGTAGCGGTGCATCCCACCGGTTTATTACGAAAACTGATGGGTTTCATTGTCTCAAGAGATCCCAACTTATGATGATCGATGATTTCCTCAATTTCTGCTTTCTCAATGTTATCTACTGCCTGGTCGCGTTCATTATGATCCACCAGAATTACTTTCTTTCGATGCATATCCAGAAAATTACGGCGGGATATCGTACCGATGCATTCACCTTTTTTGTTGATAACAGGAAATGCCCGATGTTTATGCCGGATCATAACCTCCTGAATATCATCCGTAAATTCCTCTGTGCTGAATGTTATCAATTCCCCTTTTTGCATAATATAGCGTACCGGAATACTCTGGGTAATCTGACGACAAATGTTGAATGTATCGTATGGAGAAGTGATAATTACGATTCCTTCTTTCTTTGCTTTCTCTATGATTTCTTCCTTAACAGGAACATTCATCCCGATGACCATACAGCTGACTTTTTTTTCAATTGCCATCCTCTGTGTTTCTTCTCTGTCCCCTAATATGATAAGATCATGCTCTTTTACACGGTCTTTCATTTTTTCCGGGGTTGCCATACCTACAATGACTTTCCCCTGATCAAAAACACCCTTTTCCTCACCGGTAATAATTTTTCCTTCCAGTGTTTCCGCGATCTTCTGATATTGTGTCTTCGCATCTGACAAAAGCGTGCTGTCTTTAATCTCCATATATGTCTTGGCAATATCTCCAATGGTAACAAGACCTTCCAGTTTCCACTTTTCATTTCGAATCGGAAGTGTCACAATACTGTTATCCCCCATAAGACGCCATACACTTTTTAAAGTTTCTTCTCCGTTTACACGAGGACTGATACGGATATCCATATCCTTTACCTGGGTACCGATATTCGTAATGTATTTTGGTGCTTCCACACCAAAATGTTTCAACACAAACCGTGTTTCCTCATTTAAATGTCCTGCCCGCATAGGAACATATTTTTTTGACTGACTGGTTCTGTTTTTAATATCTGCATATGCGATTGCGGAACATATGGAATCCGTGTCCGGATTTTTATGTCCAATTACAAAAATCTTCTCTTTGTCTCCCATAATGATATGCCTTTCATTTATTTGACACTGCAATCACAGCTTTATGTTTGCAAAAAGGGATCCTAAAGATGTGGTTGCCTGTTCCGTTGTTTCCGGAAGACGGATAACCTCTTCTTCAATATCTTTTGCCATCAGATCTTCTGCTTCTTTTATACTGAGACTTAACTTACCATCTTTTACTGCCGTAACCTTTACCTTCACTTTATCACCTACAGAAAGGACTTCCGATGGCTTTTTGATTCTTTTCTGACTGATCTGAGAAATATGAACAAGACCGGAAAGACCGTTTTCCAGGGATACAAATGCGCCATACGGCTGCAAACTCTCTACCACTCCTTCTGTAACAAGACCCACCGTTACATTTGATACTTTGTTCTTTCGCTCCTCTTCTGCTTTTTCACGAAGAATCTCTTTTGCTGAAAGAATCAATCGATTCTCTTCTTTATTTACATCAAACACCTGAACCTGTATCTTCCGGTTCAGATATTCGTCGGTATTCTCCACATAGGTCAACGCCAGTTTCGATGCCGGAATGAATCCACGCACATCTTCCACGTAAGCAATCACACCTCCATTTACGACACCTTTTACCGTTACAGTAAGAACTTCCTTTGTGTCTTTTAATTCTTTTAATTTATCCCAGGCAAGAACATCCGTTGCTTCCACTTTCGACAACAGAATATTTCCATGTCCGTCATCTTTCCGGATCACCGTTGCAGATACCTCCTCTCCGGGATAAACCTCTTCTTTCATATTAAAACCGGGTTCTCTGCTGTAATTCTCTGCCTTGATAATTCCTTCTGCATAGTATTTCAGATCCAGGATCACTTCCTTTTCATCCACACTGATTACTGTTCCTGTGATAATATCTCCCTCTTCAATTCTTTGAAAGGAAGCTTCCAGCTCTTTTTCAAAATCTTTCATTGATTCTGCCATATTTCCACCTCTGTTATTCCATTTTTATGATAGCAATCTGCACCTAATCCATATAATATATCACTTCTCGCAAAATTACTAGTACATATCCTATGTACAATGAATCACACTTTTCATGAAAAATTCTGTATTGTATTTATTTCCCACCTCTTACATACATTTTGCTTAAAAATATTGAAAATATTACTACATAATTATATAATATGACTATAAACAAATTTGAAAGGGTGATACTTATGGAAAGAAAATCCATACCTGTTCGCGATTTCAGAGATGTTCATGACTGGGATACTGTAATGTTCATTTACCGGTCCGCATTAAAAACAATGGATACCAAAATTGACATTATAAACGACGAATTCCTGAAACGTCATAAATATACCCCCATTGAACATGTGAAATCACGCTTAAAATCACCGGAAAGCATTGTAAAAAAATTAAAACGTCACGGATATGAAAGCAATATTGAAAATATGGTACGCTATGTAAATGATATAGCGGGTATACGTATTATCTGTTCTTTTACTTCGGATATTTACTTGCTTGCCGACATGATCATGAATCAGAGAGACTTGTCAATCATCTATACGAAAGATTATATCAAACATCCGAAACGCAGCGGTTACCGCAGTTATCATCTTCTGATCACAATTCCCGTTTATTTATCCGATAGTATTGTGGATACAAAAGTAGAGATTCAGATTCGAAGCGTTGCACAGGATTTTTGGGCAACCCTGGAGCATAAGATGAATTACAAATTCGAAGGAGAAAGCCCTCCGAATATTGCCAATGAATTAAAAGAATGTGCTGCATTGATATCACAGCTGGACGAGAAGATGCAGTATTTAAATCTCGAGATTCAGAACTACGATAAAAAGACAACCCCATAAAATGAGGAGTGCCCCGGTAGTGGTCTACCGGGGCGATTATTATGAAAAAATTGTATGTGTAATGATACCATTACATTATCTTCTGAAGTGATTATAGTATACCAGTTAATTATGAATAAATCATGAACAAACAATAAAATATTTATATATTTTAAACAAAAACTTTATCGTGCTAAAGTGTTTTTTGAACTTATTTCACAAAACACATCGGACAAATCACTGAACTGTTTTAATGTAAGATTTTCTCCCCTGATATTCAATGGAAGATTACAGATGTTCATTGCTTTTTCGATCTGATCCCTCGAATAATTCAAGTCCCGGGCATTCTTTAAGCCATTTACCAGCGTTTTTCTCCTTTGGTTAAAAGAAGCCCGAATAATTCGAAACATCAGTTTCTCATCTTTTGGGTCCACCGGTTTCTCTTTGTGACGATCCAGTCGAATCACGGCACTTCCCACATTTGGACGCGGCATAAAACAATTAGGGGGAACATTTGCTACAATAACAGGCTTTGCATAATATTGCACAGCAAGAGAAAGTGCTCCATAATCTTTTGTTCCCGGACCAACCTGCATACGGTCTGCAACTTCTTTCTGTACCATAATGGTAATGGATTCAATGGGAACATTATTCTCAAATAATCCCATAATAATGGGTGTCGTAATGTAATAGGGAAGATTTGCCACCACCTTAATAGGCTTCCCTTTATTCTTCTCCTCTGCCAGCTTCCGGATATCCACCTTCAGAATATCATCATGGATGATCGTTACATTATCCCATTCTTTTAATGTATCCTTCAGAATCGGAATCAATGTCTGATCGATCTCCACGGCCACAACTTCCCTGGCATATTCTGCAAGGTACTGTGTCATGGTTCCGATTCCCGGTCCAATCTCCAATACAAAATCTTCTTTTGTGATTCCGGCAGCAGCCATGATCTTACCCAATACATGAGTATCGATCAGAAAATTCTGGCCGAACCTTTTCTGAAATACAAAATGATACTTTTGAAGAACTTCTATGGTATATTTTGGATTTCCTAAATATGGTTCGGCCATTTTATTAATTCCTTTTCACTAATAATTCTCAGACAAAATCCCGTTCATGAAGAATAATACAGCCATCTTGCCCTTTTCTCTTCTTGGATCGTTTGTTAAATAATCCACTGTTTGCTTTGGCGATGGCTTTATCGATATAACCTTTTACATCCCCAATGCTCATAGGTTCGTCCGCTTTCTGGTTTTCTCCGATCAGGTTGTACAATGCAAGCATCCCCATCTGATCGATTTTACATCCGTTTTCTTTTGCATACACATTTGCGAAGCTAACCAGCTCATCATTCATAAAAACAGGAATATTTATAATAGAATCAAATTTCTTGGCAAGCTTCGGATTTCTTGCAAGGAATTTCCGCATCCCGATTTTATCATCTTCCAGAATGACGATCATGCCATCGGTATTTCTTCCCATTACTTTATCAAGTTTATTTGCTGTCTCCTGATCCAGCTGATTTGCCTCTTCTATTACAAGAAATCCACCGGATAACTTCTTGGCAATCGCGTGAATATACTTTCCATTGATCTGATCCGCAAATACATAAGCGACTTTCACTGCTTCCAGATTCAGATCATTGCAGATTGCCGGAATCAAAGCAGAAATCAATCTGGTTTTTCCGGACTGTTTTCCTCCCATCACAACAATATTTCCCTGATTGGAAGTTATATCAGTTGCACCTGTCTGTACATTTTTCAAACATTCGACGATCTGTTCCTTCATTCCGGGGATTTTCGTAAAATAAGAGAATATTTTTTTCTCGTCTTCTGTAAAATCATTTCCTCTTAAAATGATTTTAGTTCTGTCGGAAATCTGATGATCAGCGTCCTCTTTCTCTTCCCCGGACAAAATTACTTTCTCCTGCTCTTCCTGTGATTTCTCACCTTTACTCGCTGCAGGACCATTTAAAAATTCCTCTTCCGCCAGCTTAAGATCTTCTTCTGAAATTTCTTCCATTTCATCATGGGGGAGAGATTCTTCTTTATTTTCACTGCTTTTCTTATTCTTTGCCGGAATTTCTATTCCTAATTCCGTTGCAGCTGCCAGAATACTTTCTTCCAGATTAAATTCTCTCTCTTCCGGATATTTTTTCTCAGAAGAAGCACCGGATACATCCTCCGCATTTCCAAGAATGTTATTTGGATTTTTGATATCAGGAGCCACCAGATCAAGTTCCTCCGGACCTTTTTTCAATACATCCGGTATATTAAGCTCCGGTAGTTTCATACTTTCCGTAAATGCTTTCTTTTCAACACTGATCTTTGGCTGTCCTTCTTTTTCCAGATTTGGAATACTGTTAATTTCCTCTTCCGTAAATTCTGTTTTACCCAACAACGCTTCCGGTAATTCATCAGACACTTCATCATCTGCTGATTTCTGTTTATTCCCGAAAATATCACGAATACCCTTTGTTATTTTTTCCGGAAGTGTTTCCGTCCCTCTTAAATCACGATCACTTCGAATGTATATACTGCCTATATTCGGTTCCGATCGGTCATCTGCATCATTAAGATCCTCTGTGAGATCTTCTCCTTCTTCCTTCGAAAGGATATGATTTTCATCATCGTTCCCGGGTTCTCCTTCCGGATAAACTCCTTCCTCTGCACTATTTCCAGATTCCGTTGATATTTCTTCCTTCTTGACAGCAGAAATGATCTCTTTTTCTTTATCTGTTAATTGTCCGAATTGTTTCTTCAGATCCAGCGCTTTCTCGACATAACTTCCATCGCTGAACCAAAGAACCATCTCATTACAAAGAGAAACACACTTTTCCTCTTCACCGGCTTCGGAATAAAGCTTTGCAAGCTCATATGCCCATTTTTCTGTGAATTCTTTTTCTTTATAGGTTTCCAGAGAGCTGATTTGTTTATCAAGAGGAGCATTCTTGTCTCTGTCAATTTTATAGCGAAGAACATATTTTGTATTGTCATTTGGAGCTATTTCTTCGTATTCTTCGTAAAATTCTTCTGCTTCATCCAGTTCTCCCATTTTCAAAGAAATCTCTATCAGACGATACAGGATATTTTTCCCGATAGATGCTCTATGATAAGCCAGCAGAAATATTTCACGACTGTCTGAATACCGTTTGTTTGCTGCATAGATTTCACCAACTACACATAATGTCCGGACATTCTTCACACGACGCCAGTCAATACTGTCAACGACATCCATCGCTCCCTTGTAATCTTTTTTTTCAACCAGATAATTGATCTGTTCAAGTTTTATTCGAAATTCTTCTTTATCCACAGCAATCACCATCTCTCCCTAATTTAAAATATATTATCATAAGCATTTTTCATTGTCAAAAAAATACTATTGATACGCTTGATATACGCTACCGTTAATTACTTTAAATACCTTATTCAATTCAAATCGATGACTGATAAAATCATCAAGACCAGTACAGGTAATCAATGTCTGTGTATCATGAATACTCTCAAGCAGATAGTTCTGTCTGTTACTGTCCAACTCTGAAAGAACATCATCCAGTAATAAAACCGGCATATCCTTTATTCTTTTCTTCACAAGGTAAATCTCCGACAGTTTCAATGAAAGAGCAGCCGTTCTTTGCTGTCCCTGGGATCCATATTTACGAATATCGATTCCATTCACAACAACATTAAAATCATCCCGGTGAGGTCCCACAGATGAGAGTTTCATACGAATATCCTGCTCTCTTTTTCTTAAAACCTCTGTTTCCAGATTATCTTCTTCTGCATTTGGTTCATAGATAATTTCTATGTTTTCCAATTTTCCTGTAAGATTCAAATGTATATTTCGAATGATTTCATTTAATTCCCGAATAAAATCTTTCCTTTTTCGGAGAATGCTTTTCCCATATTGTACAAGCTGCATATCCCATAAATCCAATGTATCCTTCAAGGAAGGATTCACTGAAATATCCTTCAACAGTTTATTTCTTTGTACAATAATGTGATTATAATTTGCCAGCTCCGTCAAATACAATTTATCCAATTGACAAAGCTCCTGATCCAGAAATCTTCTTCTTTCACCGGGACCATTTTTTATAATATTCAGATCTTCCGGAGAAAAAAAAACGAGATTTACAATTCCCAGCAACTCTCTTGCTTTTTTGATAGGTATGCCGTTTATAGCAACACCTTTTGCCTTGTTTTTTCGAAGATGCATATCAATTTTATAAGATATATCATCCTTTTTTATAATCATTCTTATATGAGATTCTTCTTTCATAAAACGAATGATATCTTTGTCCTTGCTTCCTCTGTGAGATTTACTGGTTCCACACATAAAGATGGATTCCAGTATATTCGTCTTTCCCTGTGCATTGTCACCATAAAAGATATTTGTCCCTTTATCCAGACTTAATGTCAGGTATTCATAATTTCGAAAATCACTTAATTGAACAGACTCAATATACATTTTTTCACCGGATCAATGAATTACTTTTATTTCTTTTCCATCATATGAAATAATATCAGAAACATATACTTTACGACCTCTTCTCAGATCTGTTTCCCCGTTCACTTTTACCTGGCCATTTTGAATCATGATTTTCGCTTCTACACCATCCTGAACAACTCCTGCCAGTTTCAGCGCCTGTCCCAGCTTAATAAAATCATCTCTTATTGTTATTTCCATCATGAAAATCCCTCTTATTCTGTCTAATAGCGACTTTGATTCTGACTGATATTAACCGGCAGAATCAGATAGGTATAATTCTCCTCTTTATCCCGTATAAAGCACGGAGCTTTCGGATTAACAAGATACATAACGATTTCTTCTTCATCAATGACTTTTAATGCATCAATAAGGAATTTCGGATTAAAACCTATCAGAATATCTTTCCCATCTTTTTGAATGTCAATATCTTCATTCATAGAGCCCATTACAGAATCGATCTTCAACTCCATCTTATTATCTGTAATATTGATGACTATTGGTTTCTTATCTCCTTCACGAACCAGCAAAGTCGCACGATCGATACAATTCAGAAACTCTTTTTTATTTATCGTAAGTTTTGTTTCATAGTCACTGGACAGCATCTGGTCAATACGGAAGTATTCTCCTTCGATAAGACGAGATACAACCATTGTATTGTCAAATTCAAAAAGTATATGATTTTTCGTAAAGAAGATACTTACCTGATCATCAATCTCTCCGGAAAGAATTTTACTGATCTCGTTTAAAGTTTTACCGGGAACAACAACTTTGCGATTTTCATAATCTCTCTTCAATGCCATTTTGCGGATAGATATCCTGTGTCCATCCAAGGATACGATCTTCAGGAAATTATCTTTGATTTCAAATAACTCTCCTGTCATAAGCTTGTTATTCTCATTTATTGCAATGGAAAAAATCGTCTGACGTATCATTTCCTTCAAAGTATACTGTGAAATCGTCAGGGACTCTTCTTTTTCAATGATCGGAAGATAAGCAAAGTCTTCTCCTGATTTACCTGGTATATTAAACTTTGCTTTTTCACAGGTGATAAAAGCATTACACCTGTCATCTGTTACGATAGTTACATCATTATCCGGAAGTCTTCTTATAATTTCATAGAAAATTTTAGCATCTAATGCAATCATTCCTTTTTTTTCAATAATTCCATCCACGATAGTTTCTATACCAAGTTCCATATCATTGGTTGTAAACCTTATCTGGTTTGTTGTTGCATCGATTAATATGCATTCCAGAATCGGCATTGTTGTTTTGGAAGGAACTGCTCTCAAAGAAATGCTGACACTTTTTAAAAGGCTGCTTTTCTTACAAATGATTTTCATGAATCAGAATCTCCTTTC
>JABUSW010000047.1 GCA_021443885.1 Blautia sp. | reverse complement strand
TATTATATATAAGATATGGTTATGGAAAAACATTAGATACGCCAAAGACTTTTGCTAGTCTTTTAGAGGATTTTCTGAAAGAGAAAAACTTTGTCTTTCATTTGTTTTCCGGAATGATCGTACTTGTTGTAGGGGCTTATTTTCTGGTAAAAGGCAGTGTTGTTCTGGAACTGCTGCCCATATTGCTTGGAGCTTTTGTATTGACAGATGTTATATGGACTCTGCGAGGTGCTCTAAAACTAAGAAAAGTCGGTCAGGATGTATGGAAGCTGTTTCTTTTTATTTGTTTTGTTTTCTTTGGTCTTGGGATTGCAATCATGTATAATCCATTCCGAAATGCAAGAATGGTTGTAATTTTTGCCGGATGGGTGTTTTTTATAAATGGAATTCTTGATATTATCTGCATGGTTCTGTTTCATAATAACATTCAGGTTGCGAAAGTTAACAGCGAGAATATGGAACAGAATCTGGATGTAGTCCCACAGACAAATACAGAGAATGTCTCCTTTACAGAGGGAGAACCGCTCAGTAATGAATATACTGCTTATGATCAGCAAGCCGGAAAACAATCGGAAGTTTCTTTTAAGGAAGAGAAAAAGAAGTTTTTCCGTAAAAAGAAAAAGGGGATACAGGATCCATTAGCAGAGGTGGATGCAGAAGTGATGAAAGAGGTTAATACAGAAGTTGAAACGGGAGCAGGCACTGCAAGTATCAGTGGGAAGCCAGAGGAGAAGGAGGCTAAAAACCGGGAAAATTCAGATTCCATTGAAGAAGCGCTTTCAGGCGGTGAGAAGGCGGATGCAGAAGCTGACTATGCGGAATGGTTATGATAAAAAGAAAGGGGCATTAGCTCCTTTTCTTTGATTTGTTTATAGGCTATTGAGATGGGGTTTATTTCTATGCAATGTGACGTTGTCGTAATGAATTTTTCAGGCGTTTACGAAAAAGGCTGTTTCTATAAAAAGCAGTTAAATACCGATTCGGATTTATATAAAAGCCATATCGTACGGTTGGATTGTAAAGATATTGATGGGACAAACTGTTATTGCGATGATGCGGCAAAGACTGTGATTTTGTCCAGAATATCTCCTTATACAGACTCTGCGATTCATTTTATTGATTCCGGGAATTATCATTATTTAAGCCGGCTTTGGATCGAAAGAATAAAGGAGCCTTTTCAACTGATCGTTTTTGATCACCATACGGATATGCAGCCGCCTGCTTTTGGCGATATTCTGTCTTGCGGAGGATGGATTCTGGATGCATTTGATGGAGTTCCGGATTTAAAAAGACTGGTTTTAATAGGGCCATCCGAAGAGGACTTCCGTGATGTCGAAGAAAGGCTGCAAAAGAATACGATATACATTTCAGAAAATAAAATTTATGAATCTGCTGACAGAATAGAAAACATGTTTACAGAGGGAGATACAAATGAAACGAATAGTGGAGCACTCACTCTTCCAATTTATATTTCCATCGATAAAGATATTCTGTCAAAAGATGAGCTCCAAACAAACTGGAGTCAGGGGAGTTTATCAACAGATCAGCTGATCCTTTGTCTTACACATATTCTGGACTATGCAAAAGAACAGTCCATACGGATCCTTGGAATCGATATATGCGGTGAAAGTGCGCCGGAGGAGCAATATCAGGAGGCATCCGATGAAATAAATATGAGGATTTTCAGTGCTTGTAAAAGGATAATGATATGAAGAATGAATTATTCAAAATAGGTTCTCTTACCGTGTATGGATATGGATTTATGATTGCGATGGGAGTAATCTGTGCATATTTTCTGACAGAACACCGTGCGAAGAAGCAGAACATACGCAGCGATGTTATATTTGCGTTGATTCTCTGGTGCCTTTTCGGTGGGATCGCAGGATCAAAAGTCTTGTATTGGATTACAGATCTGAAATCATTGATCGCTAATCCAAAGAATCTTCTTATGTCATTGACGGAAGGATTTGTTGTTTATGGAGCCATACTTGGAGGAATTGCAGCAACTGCCTTGTTTTGTTATAAGAACAGGCTTTCACTTCTGCAGTGTCTTGATTTTCTTATTCCATCTGTGGCATTGGCCCAAGGTTTCGGACGTATTGGATGCTTTCTGGCAGGATGCTGCTATGGAAAAGAAACGACAGGTGCTTTCGCAGTTGTTTTTCGTGAATCGGTATACGCACCAAATGGGATACCGTTGATCCCGACACAAATCGTGTCTTCTGTTCTGGACTTCCTGAATTCCGTTTTTTTATTATGGATCGCAAAACGTGTTCCTAAGCGTGGAAGTGTAACCGGGGCTTATCTTGTCACGTACAGTATCGGGAGATTTTTGATGGAATACCTGCGCGGAGATCTGGAGCGGGGAAGCGTTGGGATATTCTCAACGTCTCAGTTTATTTCTTTGTTTACGGTTATGGCAGGGGTTATTCTGCTTCTGAGTGTGGTCAACAGAGATTCCTCCTTAAATAGAAAGGTATAGTATGGATGTAGTAGAAAAATTTTTGCAAAACCCTGATTCATTATCACAAGAAGAATTTGTACGTTTGATTTCATTATGGCAGAATTCCGATGTATGCGAAAAACTCAGGAAAGAGGCTGTTTTGATTCGAAAAAAACATTATGGGAACAAAATCTTTCTTCGAGGGCTGATCGAATTCACAAATTATTGTAAAAATAACTGTTATTATTGCGGTATACGAGCAGGGAATAAGCGTGCAGTCCGTTATCGCCTTTCTATGGAAGAGATTCTGGAGTGCTGCGAACAGGGACATCGGCTGGGGTTTCAGACTTATGTGCTGCAGGGGGGAGAGGATCCATGGTATACACAGGAAAGAGTTGTAGAGATCGTGTCGGCGATCAAACGGAAGTATCCGGAGTGTGCAGTAACGCTATCCATTGGTGAGAAAGAATACGAGGAATACCGGAGTTATCGAAATGCCGGCGCCGACCGTTATCTCTTAAGACACGAAACAGCGGACGAGGAGCATTATCGCATACTGCATCCGGAGCAAATGTGTTTGTCGAATCGCATGGAGTGTCTTTACAACCTGAAAAAACTGGGCTTCCAGACAGGAGCAGGATTTATGACTGGTGCTCCCGGGCAGACAATGGAGACATTGGCAAAGGATCTTATGTTTTTGAGTAAGCTGCAGCCGGATATGGTTGGTGTGGGTCCGTTCATACCGCATCATGACACTTGTTTTTCACAGGAGCCTCAGGGAAGTGCAGAGCTAACGCTGTTTCTGCTATCCGTGATTCGGATTCTGCTTCCGAAATGTCTGCTTCCTTCCACCACTGCTCTCAATACCATTGATCCGGAGGGAAGGGAAAAGGGCATACTTGCAGGCGCAAACGTGTTGATGCCGAATCTTTCTCCCAAAAGAAATCGAAAACATTATGAATTATACGACAATAAGAATTATGACGGGGAAGAAGCTGCGGAAGGTATAATGCGTTTATCGGAGAAAATGAGCAGGATCGGATATCAAATTGTGATGGAAAAAGGTGATGCTGTAGGTTATAATAATTAAATGAAAACTGGAAATAAAGGAGTTCGTTTATGGCAAATAAGAAGAAAAAAAAGAAAACCTTGGGCGATTATTTTCTTACACTGATTCTGCTTATAGCAGTGGGGGTTTTCTGTTTTGCTGGATATAATCTGTTTAAGATATACATGGAATACAAAAAAGGAACGGATGAATATAACCACATCGCAGAAATAGCTGTAACAGACAGAGAGCCTGATAAACAGTCAGATGCAGGCGGCGACGTACAGGGAGATTCGGCTGCCGGATCCGGCGTAAAGGCCCCCATTGAGGTTGATTTCGGTCCTTTGCGGAGCATTAACACGGATGTGATCGGCTGGCTTTACGTGGAAGCTATTAACAGCATCAATTATCCAGTTGTAAAAGGGAAGGACAATGACGAATATCTGCATGCAACGTATGAAAGAAACTATAATTTCGCCGGAACAATTTTTATAGATTATGAAAACCAGGCTGATTTTTCGGATTGCAATACCATTATCTATGGGCACAATATGAAAAATGGCTCTATGTTTGGCAGCTTAAAGAAGTTCAGCAATGATCCCAATGTCTATAAAACCAGTCCATATATCTGGATGCTGACACCGGCTAAGAATTATCGGTACGAAGTGTTCGCTTCGTACGTGACAGCGGTCAACAGTGATACGTATACATTGTTCAAAGGACCGGGATCAGAGTTTCTGGAATGGATCCGAAAAATGAGATTGAACTCTGCCATTGAGACGTCTGCAAATGAGTTTGATGTGACAGACAAAGTTATTACGCTATCGACATGTACCGGCGATTATTCTACACGCTATGTCGTACAGGCCAGGTTGACCGATGTGGAGATCGTGGATCCGGTTGCGGCTGAGCAAATCGATCTGGAAGCTATCAAAAGACAGGGATTTCTGACGCAGGAATCGAAAGATGTGCAGAATGATGTGCCAGTCCAGGAACAGCAGGAAGTAAATGAGACATACAACGGAGATTCAGAAGAGTTCATTGAAGGAAGCTTCATGGGACTCGAATAGGAGGTGGATCCGATATGACAGATGCAGTGAGAAAGCTCCAGGAACTCATCGATACAAATGACAATATTGTTTTTTTTGGCGGAGCAGGAGTGTCAACAGAAAGCGGGATTCCGGACTTTCGCAGCCAGGATGGACTGTATAACCAAAAGTACGATTATCCTCCGGAGACGATTCTCAGTCATTCTTTTTTCATGAGTAAAACGGAGGAATTTTATCGTTTCTATCAGGATAAGATGCTATGTGATACTGCGAAGCCAAATGCGGCTCATTTAAAACTTGCAGAGCTGGAAAGGGCAGGAAAACTGAAAGCGGTCATCACACAGAATATTGATAATCTACACCAGATGGCCGGAAGTAAAATCGTATATGAGCTGCATGGAAGCGTACACCGGAACAATTGTATGCGTTGCGGAAAGTTTTATAACTTTTCCTATATTAAAGAAGCAAAAGGGGTACCAAAGTGTTCCTGCGGGGGAGTCATCAAGCCGGATGTTGTACTTTATGAAGAAGGCCTGGATGATGATGTGATCCGTGGATCGGTCCGGGCTATTTCGGAAGCACAGGTACTGATCATCGGTGGAACCTCACTGGCTGTATATCCCGCCGCCGGGTTAATCGATTATTACAGAGGAAATCATCTGGTAGTCATTAATAAAGCACCAACGCCTCGTGACCGTTATGCGGATCTGCTGATCAATGAGCCCATCGGACAGGTGTTTTCACAGATTTCCTGCGCAGGCGGAGCTCAATAAGCTGGTCTGCGCTTTTCTGAAAAGGTACTGCCTTATGTGAGAGGAGCAAATGCGATGCAATTTGAAATCGGTGACATTGTAACACTGAAGAAGGGACATCCATGCGGGAGTAAGGATTGGGAGATTCTTCGAGTGGGAGCAGATTTTCGATTGAAATGCATAGGATGCGGACATCTGATTATGGTTTCCAGGAAAATGGTAGAAAAGAATACACGAGGTTACCGAAAGAGGGAGCAGTCATAGGCGGGAAAAGTTTTTTTCTTTATTCCGGATTTTGGGGTTGCTTTTTGGGGGATGTTCCTATATAATGGTTTTTCGTGATATATTTTCATATCCTTGCTCTTTGACAGGCAAAGGGCCAATAGACCATAAGGAGGTAAACAAGCATGAACAAGTACGAATTAGCATTAGTTGTGAGTGCAAAAGTTGAAGACGAAGTACGCGATGCTGTAGTGGAAAAAGCAAAAGGCTATATTACTCGTTACAACGGCACGATCACAGAAGTGGAAGAATGGGGTAAGAAGAAACTGGCTTACGAAATTCAGAAAATGCATGAAGGCTTCTACTATTTCATCCAGTTTGAAGCAGACGCAGAAGCTCCGGCTGAGATCGAGAGACATGTGCGCATCATGGATAATGTATTAAGATATCTTGTTGTTCGTAAGGAAGCATAAGAGCCCACTCCTGAATTTTAGAAAACAAAGGAAAACCCGTTAACCTAAGATTCAAAAGTGAGGAAACAATATGAACAAAGTTATTTTAATGGGACGATTAACCAGAGATCCTGAGGTGAGATATTCCGCAGGGGATAATGCAATGGCAATTGCCAGATATACTTTGGCAGTGGATCGGAGATTTCGCAGAGAAGGTGAAGCAACTGCAGATTTTATCAGTTGTGTAGCATTCGGTCGTGTGGCAGAGTTTGCGGAGAAATACTTCCGTCAGGGAATTCGCATTACAGTATGCGGCCGTATTCAGACCGGAAGTTATACGAACCGTGAAGGGCAGAAGGTATACACGACAGAAGTGGTTGTAGAAGAGCAGGAATTTGCAGAAAGCAAAGCTTCCAGTGACAGTTACAATGCATCTCGTCCGCAGACACAGGCACCATCGCCTATGCCTGGTCCTGGCACAGCCAGTGCAGATGGCTTCTTGAATATTCCGGAAGGAATTGACGAAGAGCTGCCGTTCAACTAAAGAACAGTAAATCAGACGGATAGATTATAATAGGAGGAAGTATCATGGCTTACAATAATAGAGGTGAAAGACCTGATTCTCCAATGAAGAGAAGAGGCGGCCGCAGAAGAAAAAAAGTTTGTGTATTCTGTGGCAAAGAAAATAACGAGATCGATTACAAGGATGTAGCAAAATTAAGAAAATATGTTTCTGAAAGAGGAAAAATTCTTCCGAGAAGAATTACAGGGAACTGTGCAAAACACCAGAGAGCACTTACGGTTGCAATTAAGAGAGCACGTCACGTGTCTTTGATGCCTTACATCCAGGATTAATTGAAATGCTAAGAACTTCTGCGGCAGCAGAAGTTCTTTTTATTTGGTAAAATAGGATCGAAACGGCAAAAAGATATATATATATTCTTATGAATGTGCTATAATATTACCGATTCTGCGACAGAATGAATGGAAAGAAATGGAAAGAAACAATGAATGACAAAGTAAAACTACAAGGATCTTTACAGCGTATTGTCGCCTGGCCGGTGTATCTGCTTTTTTTTCTGGTCATCGTAAATGGTGCTGTATACTATTTTGACATCACTGCGGGTGTGGTGACTTCATTAGGGTTGGCAATATACGCACTTATGATTCTGGCGATCCAATTGTATTTCAGACCAAAAGTCTTAAATGACATCATTTGTTTTGCAAATCAGTATGACGGAATGAATCAGGAGATCCTCCGGGACATTCCCGTTCCTTATCTGGTATCGGATTATGAGGGGGGCATCATCTGGGTAAATAACGAATTTGAAAAGATGACAGGCAATGAGGGGAAATGCCCCGGGAATATTTCGATTCTTTTTCCGGAACTTGCAAAAGGAAAGTACCCTCAGGACGAACCCGTGGAATATTATGTGACTTATGCGAAACGAATTTATCGGGTGGTGATGCGTAAGGCAAAGGCAGAGCATCTCTTTCAAAAAACAAACCTTGTGATACCGAATGATAACTACGAAGGCATAGTTACCATGTGCTTTTATGACGAAACTGAGCTGCGAACGTATATGAAGCAATGCGAAGATGATAAAATGGTAGTCGCATTGATGTATATCGATAATTACGAGGAGGCGCTGGAAAGTGTTGAAGAAGTCAGACGTTCTCTGTTAACGGCTTTGATCGATCGTAAGATCACGCGTTTTTTTGCAAATTATGATGGACTGGTCCGGAAAATTGAAAAAGACAAGTATTTCATGGTATTGAAGCATAGTGCACTGGAAACGTTGAAAGAACAGCGGTTTTCCATTCTGGAAGAAGTAAAAAATGTCAACATCGGAAATGAGATGGCAGTAACGCTGAGTATCGGAATCGGTTTGAATGCGGCAAATAATATTCAGAATTATGAATATTCCAGAACGGCCATGGAGATGGCTTTGGGACGCGGCGGTGACCAGGTTGTAATCAAGGATGATAAAACGATAACATATTTTGGCGGAAAATCACAGCAGGTTGAGAAAGCAACAAGGGTGAAGGCCCGCGTCAAAGCCCAGGCGTTAAGTGAGATCATTTCGGGTAAAGACAGAGTGGTTGTTATGGGACACAAGCTCACTGACGTAGATTCCCTTGGGGCAGCCATTGGTATCTACAGAATATGTATGACACTGGGGAAGGCAGTTCACATTGTGGTAAACGATCCCACCACATCGATAAAACCTTTGATGGCAGGATATCTGGACAATCCGGAATATGATGCAAGGATGTTTATTGACAGCGCAGAGGCAAAGGAACTGGTTGATCAGAATACAGTAGTTGTGGTTGTGGACACAAATAAACCTTCTTATACGGAATGTCCGGAACTGCTGAAAATGACGAAGTCCATCGTTGTTCTGGATCACCACCGCCGCGGCAATGAAGCAATCGATGGTGCGGTGCTCTCTTATGTGGAGCCATATGCATCCTCTGCATGTGAACTGGTTGCAGAAATTCTGCAGTATTTTTCGGATGAGATAAAGCTTCGCAATATTGAGGCGGATTGTTTATATGCAGGAATCCTGATCGATACCAATAATTTTGCCACAAGAGCCGGGGTTCGAACTTTCGAAGCGGCAGCTTACCTTCGCAGATGCGGCGTTGATCTGACCCGGGTGCGCAAGATGCTAAGGGATGATATTAATTCCTATAAAGCAAGGGCGGAGGCAATTCGTACTTCTGAAATCTACCGTAATTCCTTTGCCATTGCAAAATGTCCGAGTGAGGGCGTAAGCAGTCCAACAGTAGTTGGGGCGCAGGCTGCGAATGAACTACTGAATATGGAAGGGGTTAAAGCTTCCTTTGTATTGACGACATACCGTGATGAAGTGTATATTAGTGCACGGGCGATTGACGAGATCAATGTTCAGCTGCTTATGGAAAAAATGGGCGGAGGAGGACATATCAATGCTGCCGGTGCACAGTCCCAGGGCTCAATGGGAGAAGCAATGGATATGCTTAAGAAAGTAATTGATGATTATTGTGAAAAAGGAGATTGATAAGAATGAAAATTATTTTACTGGAAGACGTTAAGGCACTTGGAAAAAAAGGGGAAATCGTGGATGTCAGTGACGGATATGCCAGAAATATGATCTTGCCGAAAAAGCTTGGTGTAGAAGCGACTGCGAAAAATCTGAATGACCTGAAGCTTCAGAAAGCGAATGCAGAGAAAGTTGCGCAGGAAAATCTGGATGCAGCCAGAGCATTTGCAAAAGATCTGGAAGATAAAGAGGTTGTTCTTACTTTAAAAGTCGGAGAAGGCGGACGTACATTTGGTTCCATTTCCTCCAAAGAAATCTCGGATGCAGTAAAAGAACAGCTGAATCTTGAAATTGATAAGAAGAAACTGCAGTTACCAAATCCGATTAAGACACTGGGTGTCACCAATGTTCCGGTTCGACTTCATCCGAAGGTAACCGGAAGCCTGAAAGTATGGGTGAAAGAAGAAAACTAACCGGGAGGACCGAAAATGGAAGAGGCCCTGATCAAAAAGATATTACCCCATAGCATTGAGGCAGAGCAGTCTGTTGTTGCATCCATGCTGATGGATCGGGATGCTATTCTGGTAGCCTCAGAAATGTTGACCAGCGATGACTTTTATCAAAAACCGTATGGCGTCATTTTTGATGCTATGGTAGAACTATGCAACGAAGGAAAACCTGTGGAACCGGTTACGCTGCAGGACCGACTGAAGGAAAAGGAATTGCCGCCCGAAATCAATAATCTGGAGTTTATGAGAGATCTTCTTTCTATGGAACTGACGTCGGCAAGCATTAAGCACTACGCGCAGATCGTGAAGGATAAAGCTGTTCTCCGTAAATTGATCAAGGTCAATGAGGAAGTTGCCAACGCTTGCTACCTTGAAAAAGAGAAAACAGCTGCGATCCTTGACGAGGCGGAAAAGAAGATATTCCATGTGATCCAGAATCGGGGAGGCGGTGAATTTGTTCCTATTCAGCAGATCGTTCTGAATTCCATTGGGAATATTGAGAGGGCTTCCAGAACAAAAGGCACCGTAACCGGTATCCCTACCGGTTTTGTGGATCTGGATTACAAAACTTCCGGTATGCATGGATCGGATCTTGTTTTGATCGCAGCGCGTCCTTCTATGGGAAAGACGGCGTTTGTTCTCAATATCGCGCAGTACATGGCATTTCGGAAAGGCGTTACAGCTGCGATTTTCAGCCTTGAAATGTCGAAGGAGCAGTTGGTGAACCGACTGCTTTCCATGGAGTCTCATGTGGATTCTCAGTTGCTTCGAACCGGAAATCTTAAGGATGAGGATTGGGCAAAGCTGGTAGAAGGGGCAGAGATCATCGGTCGTTCCAATCTGATCATAGATGATACACCTGGTATCAGTATCGGGGAGCTTCGTTCAAAATGCAGAAAATATAAACTGGAGCATAATCTTGGGATCATTATGATCGATTACTTGCAGCTTATGAGCGGAAGTGGAAAGTCAGAGTCCAGACAACAGGAGATCTCTGAGATATCACGTTCTCTGAAAGCAATCGCCAGAGAACTGGACGTACCGGTGATTGCACTTTCACAGCTTTCGAGAGCTGTCGAACAAAGACCGGACCATCGTCCGATGCTTTCGGATCTCCGGGAATCCGGTGCAATCGAACAAGATGCCGATGTTGTGATGTTTTTGTATCGTGATGATTATTATCATAAGGATACGGAAAAGAAGGATATTGCAGAGGTGATCATTGCAAAACAGCGAAATGGTCCGATCGGTACCGTGGAACTGGTGTGGCTTCCGCGTTACACACAGTTTGTGAATATGAAAAGATAAAAAAACGGACTGTTCATATCGAACAGTCCGTTTCTCTTATGATTCGAATACGAATTATTCAGCAGAGATTGCTTCTGTTGGGCATTCAGCTGCACATGTACCGCAGTCAAGGCAAGCATCAGCATCGATTTCGAATTTGCCATCTCCTTCAGAGATTGCTTCTGCAGGACATACGGAAGCGCATGTTCCACAGCTTACGCATTCATCAGAAATAACATATGCCATAATAGTGTCCTCCTTATAAACTCATACCTGTTATCAGGCTTGCCATTATTTTAATATATAACGTCCCAGAATACAAGTATTTTCTTGTAAACAGGTTGATTCCTAAAATAATTGGTATTATAATAGCACATGTATGAAAGGAGGAATTCTCGATGGCAAAAGTAACGACAGATACATTGATCGGACAGCTTCTTCAGATTGATCCGAATATTGCAGGTATCCTTATGAGAGCAGGAATGCATTGTATTGGATGTCCCTCTTCCCAGATGGAATCCATCGCAGAAGCAGCCATGGTTCATGGAATGGACGCAGACGTACTCGTGCAGCAGATCAATGATTTTCTTGGAGAATAATTAAGAGGAATAAAGAATGCCCGTGGATGTGATGTACAACCATGGGCATTTTGCTTTTTCTGTCATAATTGTGTGAAACTCTGAAGTGCATTACGGGTGATCAGCTTGCCGTGTTCTGTCAGATATGCTTCTCCTGCAGAAGAAAATGCCTTTCCGGAACCATACTCTGAAAGAATGTTGCATACCTTATTGAAATCCTCCGGTGTTGTTTCTGTCTGATGCAGGATCAGAAGATATTTTCCGGTGGAACTCTCTTTATAGAGCAGGTTTTCGCCCTGATAGAATCCATTTAATCCACGGGAAGCAGCGATTACATCGTCCAGGTGATCAAAGGAGTAAAGCCGGATCAGATTCACAGGAGTGTCTGCCGATGCATCTGTTTCGGTAACGTGAGCGGTTTCTGCGGTGTTTTCGTTCTGACTCTGTACAGGTGATTCCTTGGAAAGTTTTGATCCCACAAGCTTGTGGAATATGTCGAGTATATTATCAGCGCCGTCAAACTGAAGCGTATCTGCAGCAGGAGCATCCCGAAAGGGAGCAAATTTGGAAAAGCGGGTATCTAATTCATCGGGATCCTCCACTTTGGTTATGATGAGAATGATACTCTCCATATTGACAGGAATCGCTTCGATCATAAGAGGGATGTTGTCGGCTTCAAAACCAAACTGGATCTGCGCTTGCTGCATCATATCACGGAATAAGCGTTTTGCCTTTTCGGAGCCGTAAGCCAGCTCGCTCAGTCGCAACTGACGATATTCAAGATCTTCTTTGCTTAGAGTGCAGCGAATCTGATTCTCGTTAATTTTTTCTAATTTCATATAATCACATCCTATTAGTACAATGGTTTCTTAACGATTGATTATTCATTATACAACATGGAATTGCAATATGTAAAGAAGACACAGTGATTTCATGTAAAATAACAAAAGATTATACAAAAACATGATAAATAATGTTACTTTATGTAAAAAAAGCAAAACGAAAAGTCAGAGCAGTTTTCCTGCAGACTATTGAAAAGAGTGAAAGGTGGTGTATAATGAATTCAGAAAAGATATCTGAACTGCTTTCTTAAACAATACTATTATTAAATCAAATATACCAGTTTTCATTCCATGTCATTGCGTTTTATTCTATGACGTTCTTGTCACAGCAATGTACATATTTCCCACCAGTAAGATAAAATACGATATCATTTCTCCATTATACCAGGAGATTTAAGATTGGAGTGCAATGTCTTTTCAGAACCTACCAGGTGTTTTCTAAAATATCACGGAGAAAGGAGGGCTCATGACAGAAAATATATCACAGGTGAATAATTGTAAAAAGCATAAAAAAGTTCTGAAGAAGGAATTACAGCAGTATCAGGAGCAAGGCGTGTCCTTGTATCTGGACGGTGAACTCAGTACGCCAAAATCAATTGCAAAAGCCTGTCTGATTGCAGAAAATGGTGTGTATATGCGTGATTATTCAGAGGATGAGAAAGGCCGAATCGCCTGTGTAAGCTTTGACTTTATAAAAGAAAACACATAAGAAGAACCCTCCGGATCCACAGGTTTATGGCAAAGCTCCCCGACTTATGCATACCATCCGGAGGGTAATTTCAACAAATGCGTTTTACAATTCAGAATTCATGTGCTATAATGTACCGACATCGAGAAGTGGTGTGATTTTGAAAGGATGAAATTATGAAACAAAACCGTAAACCGATCCTGATGGTATGCGTATTGATATTGCTGTTGATTCTGATTGGGGGGACGTCCTTTGTTATTAAGCGATTTATGCCGTCAAAGGATAGGGTAGATTTAAACGAGTATTATGGCACTTTGGATGAGAACCGGGCGCATGTAATACTAAATGCAAAACAGGCAGATGGCCAGGCGTTGATCGCAGATGGTATGGTTTATCTGCCTCTTGACTTTGTGACCAGTAAACTGAACCAGAGTTTCTATTTTGATCAGGAAGGAAATCAGATTCTTTATGCATCGCCTGGTGACATTTCCAATGTCCCGGTGTCAGAGGAACCGGGCGGAGAAGCTTTCTTAAAGGACGGGAAGCTGTATCTGCAGATGGATTATATCCTTCGATACACAAATCTGTATACAGAGTTTTTGGAAGATCCCTCTCGAATCGTGATACAGACAAAGCTGAAGGATCTGCCCTGTGTGATGACAAAAAAAGAGACAGATGTACGTTATCAGGGCGGAATCAAATCCGAGATCCTTACGACAGTTCCGCTCGGGACAAATCTGGTGGTGATCGAAGAGCTGGATAACTGGATCCAGGTTGCAACGCTGACCGGATTCAGAGGATATGTGGAAAAGAAATGTGTACAGTCTGCGGATGACCTGACGATTGAAACGGGTATCAACGTGGAGTCCTATCAATATCTGACAATGGATCAGAAGGTAAATCTGGTCTGGCATCAGGTGACAAACCAGGAATCGAATGATTACTTTGCAGAGGACACGGCAGCGATGACAGGTGTAAACGTCATTTCACCTACATGGTTTTCTGTGACAGATAACGAAGGAAACATCAGCAGCATTGCATCGCAGGAATACGTGGAGCAGGCACATGCAAGGGGATTGCAGGTATGGGGGCTGATCGATAATTTTAATGAAAACGTGAATACTGCAGAATTATTATCCAGTACCACGGCCAGGTGGAATCTGATTTCGCTGCTTGTCAATCAGGCATTGAGTGTCGGGATGGATGGAATCAATATTGACTTTGAATCACTGAATGAGGAGGCGGGGCCTCACTTTATTCAGTTCCTTCGGGAGCTGTCGGTTATGACACATAAGAATAATCTTGTGTTGTCCGTCGACGATCCCGTACCGGAAGATTTTACTGCTCATTACGATCGGACCGAACAGGGACGCGTAGTTGATTATGTCATCATTATGGGGTACGATGAGCACTACGTTGGTTCGGAACAGGCCGGACCGGTAGCTTCATTTCCCTGGGTGGAAAAAGGGGTTCAGGATACACTGGAGGAGGTTCCGGCAGACCGTGTGATTAATGCCATCCCGTTCTATACAAGACTTTGGAAGGTGTCAGATGGCGTACTGACCAGCGAAGCAATTGGTATGGATACAGCATTGGAGGCGGTAACATCCAGGAACGGAGAGATTACGTGGGATGCCAACGCCGGGCAGAATTACAGCAGTTTTGAGACAGAAGAAGGCACTTTCCAGATCTGGCTGGAAGATGAACAATCCATCACTGCAAAAACATTGCTGGTTCCAAGATACGGTCTTGCAGGAATCGCAGCATGGAAGCTTGGCTTTGAAAACGATGGAATCTGGCAGGTCATCCAGAACAATCTCAATGGGTGATGATTGCGATCTATTCCAGAATATACGAATAAAGGAAAGAACCAGCCTTGTGAATAACCGGTATTATATCATACCGAATATCACAGGGCTTTTCTCTTTTTCTTTCTTTATGAGAACGATTCTGCTATAATAATACAGGATATGTCCTTTTTGCGGACAGCTTTTGGCTGGTAAGGAGAGAATTATGCTGGGGTTCGTATTTGTTATAATATCGGTTTTGGTTGGATATGAGGTGACAGAGGAGCTTTTTTCCGTGCAAAAAGCGGGAAATGCGTTTCGTGTTCAAAGATTGTGGGTGAGACTTCCGGCAGCCTATGGTGTCGGTACGCTTCTGGTCACCTGGGGCGTTTATATCAGTGCATGGATAGCGAAGTGCGTGTTTCAACAGGATAGCCCCCTGTTATGGGGCAATTTGACGGTATGGATCCTTTGTGAGGTGTATCTGATTGTATGCTATAAGAACCGTTTCCGGAGGAGTCGGATTCGGAGAGATGTACTGCGCCGAAAATTTAAGATGATCGTTGGCCAGAGGGATTTCATGAAAGAGTGCATATATTTCGGCGTATTGGCATTGTTTCTTACATGGATCATGTTTTATGTGTTTTATGTTTCGGACCATTATCTTTTTTCGGGGGTGACCGTGTTTGGGGATTATGCGCCGCATACGGCAATGATGCGTTCCTTTTCGGCCGGAAACAATTTTCCGACGCAGTATCCTCATTTTGGTGGAGAGGATGTGAAGTATCATTTCATGTTCCAGTTTCTTACTGGCAATCTGGAATACCTTGGACTGCGCATGGATCTTGCTTACAACCTTGTCAGTATACTGTCTCTGGAAGGATTCCTGATGGTGCTGTATGAGATCGTCAGACGTATCGGCGGCGGTTTCTCAGCGGCGGTATTAACGATTACCATGTTTTTCTTTCGAAGCGGGACTGCTTTCTTTCAGTATGTTCTGGAACACCTGCGTGCAGGGGATCTGAAAGCTGCCCTGGCGGAAAACACGTCCTTTATCGGATATACAACTAATGAAAACTGGGGATTATGGAATTTTAATGTTTATCTGAATCAGCGGCATCTTGCTTTTGGACTTTTGATAGGGGCTGTTGCAGTCTGGCTTTATCTGGAATGGCTGGAGAGCGTGGACTGGACATCCCGCAAAGGAGCTGCATGGTGGAAGAGCCGTTTATTTTCAAAAGAGGCGTGGAGCAGCAGACATATGACGAGTGCGGTTCTGTTGGGAATGATTCTTGGACTGACTTCCTTTTGGAACGGTGCCGCTTTGATCGGAACACTGCTGATCTTGTTAGGATTTGCTGTTTTTTCCAATGGGAAAACAGATTATGCCATAACTGCATTTGCGGCAGTGCTGTTTTCCATCCTTCAGACAAAGGTTTTCATCAGGGGAAACGCAGTTGATCCGGCACTTCGAATCGGTTTTCTGGCAGATCAGCCCACGATCATGGGAATGCTGCGATACCTGGGGATGATCTCCGGTTTTTTCTTTCTGGGAATCATTATTCTTGGCTTTTTTGAAAAGACAAGGAACAGAGTCATCCTGTTTTCTTTTTGCCTTCCGGTGCTTTTTGCTTTCACCGTATCATTGACACCCGACATTGCAGTGAACCACAAGTATATTATGATAGCGTACGCATTTGCAGCGGTGTTTTGGGGAATGGCATTGGAGAAGCTTTTCCGGAAGCGTCTGTTTGCCAGACTGGCTGCATGTCTGCTGCTGTTGTGTCTGATTGCAACAGGGCTTTATGATTTTGTCATAATTGTTCGGGCAAACCGTCCGGGTATGCAGGTGACTGTCGATCTGGACAGCACATTGACCAGGTGGCTTGAGGAAAATCTTGATTCGGATGATCTGATATTGACCCCGGAATATGCGTTGAATGAGGTTACGATTTCCGGTGCGATGCTTTATTGCGGTTGGCCGTATTATGCATGGTCCGCAGGTTATGATACCTACTATCGTGCGGCAAAAGCCGTAGAGATATACCAGACGGAGGATGCAGAGGCGTTACGCTTCCTTGTAGAAGCAGAAGGAATCACGCATATATTATACGAAGAAGATTCACAGTTCGAGGGAGAAATCTGCAAAGAAGAGACCATAAAGGATACGTATCCTCTGGTGTACACTTCAGATGATGGGAGAATTCGGATTTATGAAGCTAAATAGGAGACTGGAAGCAGTGTTAATGGTGGCTGCGGCAGCAGTGTTGGCGGCCATATCTGTATTATTGTTAAAACAGGATACGGTTGTGTTTTGGACCTGGTGGTTAATGGCGTTGTCTCTGGGAATGATTGCCATGCCG
>JABUSW010000179.1 GCA_021443885.1 Blautia sp. | reverse complement strand
GGAACAGATTAAAAATCAGCTGTATGGCAAGAAAAACCGCGGTGATACGGTTGTCAGCACCTTAAGTACAAAACTGCAAAGTACTGCCTATTACGCTTTAGGAGAACGTAGGGGAGCGATTCTTGTCATCGAACCATCCACCGGTAAAATACGCGCGATGGTAAGCAAACCGGATTTTAATCCCAATACCATGGACGCAGAATGGGAATGGCTGATCAATGATGAGAACAGCAGCAATCTTCTGAATCGTGTGACGAATGGTGCTTATCCTCCGGGATCTACCTTTAAAATAGTCACTGCTTTGGATTATTACAGAGAACACGGCAGTATGAACGGGTATACCTACGTCTGTCAAGGGAGTGTTACCAGAGAAGACCACACCATTCATTGTTACAATGACAGCGTTCACGGAGAAGAAGATATGTACACGGCTTTTGCAAGATCATGCAACTGCTCATTTGCAGATCTTGGCATCGATCTTGGAGGAGCTTCCCTGCAAAAGACCGCTCTGAGTATGCTTTTCAATAAGAAGCTTCCTTTTCAAACGTATCGGAAAAGCACCTTTGATCTGGGAAAAAGCTACGGAAGGCCACTATTGATGCAAACCGCCATAGGACAGGGCAACACGCTGGTTTCCCCGGCACACATGGCCTTGCTCACATGTGCGATTGCAAATCATGGAGTGATCATGGAACCTTCATTAATAGAATCGATTCAAAGTGATTCCGGTGAAACCATTAAGGTAATGCAGCCGGAAGAATACAAGAGAATTCTCTCGGAAGATGAAGCTGCCGTATTAGATGAAATGATGCAAGGCGTCGTGAATAACGGTACTGCAGCCGCATTATCCGGCAGGGGCTATACCGCAGCCGGGAAGACCGGTTCCGCCGAATTTGATGAAAACGGATCCAGTCATTCCTGGTTTATCGGGTATTCCAATGTCGAATCACCGGACCTTGCCGTTGCTATTATCGTTGAAAACGGTGGAACCGGAAGTGAAGCTGCCGTTCCCATCGCAGCCTCGATTTTTGACGCCTATTATTTTTCCTGAGGAATATTCCTCTTATATCGAAAATGAAAGGTTGATAGTTTTCGAAAAAGTTGCTATACTGTATTCAGTTTATGATACACACTCATTACAGGAGGTCTTGCATATGATCGAAGCAACAAGCTGTGGAGGTGTGATTATTTATCGTGGAAAGATCCTGGCACTTTACAAGTCTTATAAGAATCGTTATGAAGGCTGGGTGTTGCCGAAAGGAACCGTTGAAAAGGGAGAAACTCACGAACAGACTGCCTTGCGTGAAGTTGCAGAAGAGGCAGGTGTAAAAGCAACTATTATCAAATATATCGGAAAGAGCCAGTATAATTTTACTGTTCCGGAAGATATGGTGTCAAAGGAAGTACACTGGTATTTGATGGCTGCAGACAGTTATCACAGTAAACCACAGAGAGAAGAGTATTTTGTAGATTCCGGATATTATAAGTACCATGAAATCTACCATCTTCTTCGATTTGCGAATGAAAAACAAATCGTTGAAAAAGCATACCAGGAGTATCTGGATATGCGAGCCGCCAGATTGTGGCCAAAGCAATCTGGACATTATAGTAAGTGATTCTGAATAGGGCTGGTACACAGCCCTATTCGCTTATAAACCATAGTTCTGATAGGATTGCACTGTTCGGATTCCGATTTTATTGTGAATAACGAAACAGATCCTTTTGTGCATATAAGTATGGAAGGTGATCGATATGCTTGATTGGATGGAGCATTTTTATATTGACAGTTCCATTCAGAATCCACAAAAAGTAAAAGAAAAACTGGACAAGGGAAGGCCGGTTGTTGGAATCTACCTGCTTACCAGACCGGCAAATGACGAAGATATGCTCGAAATGATTTCTGCAGTTTCCCTGGTTCAGAAGGGCCTCTATTCCCGGTGTCCTCAGATCATCGCAATGGCAAAATCCAGGGAACGGGCTATTGAAATCTTACGGGAGTTAACAGAAGCTTCCTATAAAAAGCATGGAACTGTGAATCTGCAAGGGATCATAGAATGCATCCGAGAAAACAGGTGAAGAAATGTTGCACATTCTTTGGTTAATATTAAAAGCAATTCTGATTCTACTAGGTGTACTCCTGGGATTGGTTTTGCTCCTGGTCTTGCTTTTACTATTCTGTCCTGTGCGTTATTATGCATCGGCCGGGAAACAGGCGGCGGAGACCATCAAGGAGGCACAGTTGACTGCCGGAGTCAGTTGGCTGTTTCATATCATATCTTTTCGGCTGGTGTTTTGTAATGGCGAATTATCAAAACGGATTGCATTGTTCGGTATCCCCATTGATAAGCTGTTAAGCAAATGGGCAGATTCCTCAAAAGGTTCTGACACGAAGAATAAGGATGCACCGGATAAAGAAACAAAAGCGAATCATAATGCTGCACGCACGGAAGATGAATTGAATGAGGAACTGCTTCAGGAAGATACGGAAATATTACAAACTACCGGGCTGTCGGAACAAGAGCTGACGGAAAACAGGATTGTTGAGTTTCTGCAGGAAGAGACGGGAGAGAAACCGGATACCGAGCTGCCGCAGGAAGAACCGGCGAAAGGAATGAATGAAGGGCAGCAAGTCGAAACAGAGCAGACAGATGAGCGGAAATCCTTGTTTGGCAAGATCATTCATCTGATCAAAACGCTTTTCTTTCTCCCGGCTAAGATCGTAATGAAGATCATTTCAATCGTTAAGAGTATTGTCGGTAAGATCAATCATGTCCGGTTAACGATTGGCTGCATCTATACAAAAATAGACTGGTGGAAAAAACTGATTTTTCATCAACGAACAAAAGCAGCATTGTCTTTGATCTGGACGGATGCGAAAGGATTGATTCGTCATATCCTGCCTAAAAAGCTGAGGGGAAACATCGTTTTTGATCATGAAGATCCGTATATTACCGGAACCATTCTGGCGGTGCTGGGAATGTCTATCCCTATGCACAAAAACACGGTGAAGGTAACACCTCTTTTCCAGGAACAGAATTATCTCGAAGGGAATGTTAAGCTGAAAGGAAGAATATACGGAGCCGCTTTTGTAAAAGCCGGATTGGAGATCTATTTCAACAGAAATGTAAAATATGTCCTTGGACGTTTGAAACATAAGGAGGTTTCATAATGGAAAAAGCGAATAATTTTAAAGAAACTGTGAATTCCCTGTTCAAAGGAATGGATAGCTTTGTATCTGCGAAGACAGTTGTTGGGGAAGCAATCCACGTAGGAGATACGATGATCCTTCCATTGGTGGATATATCCTTCGGTGTTGGTGCAGGTGCATTATCCGGTGATAAGAAAGACAGCGGCGGCGGCGGAATGGCCGGCAAAGTAACCCCCTGTGCAGTTCTGGTAATTCAAAACGGGAGTGCAAAGCTGGTTAATGTTAAGAACCAGGATGGTCTTACAAAAGTGTTGGATATGGTTCCCGATTTTGTGAACCGGTTTGCGCCGGCAGGTACTGGTGAAAACAGTAATACGGATGAATAAAAAAAGCCCCTGTGCAAGACACAGGGGAAATTTTTTTATTATGCTCTTTCAACAAGACCGGATTTCAGACAAGAAGTACAAACATACATTTTCTTTGTAGCACCGTTTGCATCCTTTACTCTAACGGATTTTACGTTAGATTTCCACATTTTATTAGTTCTTCTATGGGAATGACTCACATTGTTTCCGAAATGAGCACCTTTTTCACATACTGCACATTTAGCCATGATAGCACCTCCTTGACGCTTTATTCAACAGGTACTATTGTAACAGAAGAAATATTCTTTTGCAAGCAAAAAAAAGAATAAAAAACACAAAATTCTTTTTTTATATTTCTTTTTCCACGGAAACAGGTTATAATACTGTGTGATTAATTACAAAAACGGAGGTTTCAATATGAATGGACATATAGATTCAGGGCTGGGTCGTATCGTGATCAATCCGGATGTTATTGCTACTTATGCAGGCAGCGTAGCAGTGGAATGCTTTGGAATTATAGGTATGGCCGCTGTCAGCATGAAGGACGGCCTTGTTAAACTCCTGAAAAAAGATAACCTGAAATATGGTATTACTGTAAAAATATCGGATGATAATAAAATCACGTTAGGATTCCATGTAATTGTAGCCTATGGTGTGTCGATCAACACCATCGCTGATAATCTGATTAGTAATGTAAAATACAAAGTGGAAGCATTTACCGGAATTGAGATCGAGAAGATCGACATTCTGGTAGAAAGTGTCCGTGCAATAGATTAGATTTAAGGAGGAACGTGTGTTGAGTACCAATACCATAGATTCGAAAATACTTTCCAGAATGTTCCTGGCAGGAGCGAAAAACCTGGAAGCCAAAAAAGAATGGATCAATGAATTGAATGTTTTTCCTGTTCCGGATGGGGATACCGGAACAAACATGACAATGACGATTCTGTCCGCTGCGAATGAAGTCGGTTCCCTGTCCGATCCGGACATGGACACCCTTGCCAAAGCCATTTCCTCCGGTTCTCTAAGGGGCGCCAGAGGTAACTCCGGCGTTATCCTTTCTCAGCTTCTAAGAGGATTCACGAGAGGGATCAAAGGATGCTCCGAATTAGATGCCAGGATCATTGCATCCGCTATGGAAAAAGGTGTTGAAACTGCTTATAAAGCTGTTATGAAGCCGAAGGAAGGAACGATTCTTACCGTTGCGAAAGCTGCTGCTGATAAAGCGGCTGCACTGGCTCCGGATGTAGAGGATCTGGAATCTTTCTTTACCGATGTATTTGCTTATGCGGATGAAGTACTGGCACAGACACCGGAGATGCTCCCTGTTTTAAAAGAAGCCGGCGTAGTTGATTCCGGCGGACAAGGTCTGATCGAAGTTCTGCGGGGGGCAATCGATGGTTTTCTTGGTAAAGAAGTTGATTATTCTTCTTTTGTAAAAAATGATGGTCCATTGGTGACGAAAATTTCGACCCAGGCAGAAGCAGATATTAAATTCGGATATTGTACGGAATTTATTATACTATTAGACAAGCCTATGACGGAAGAGGATGAACTTGAATTCAAAAAGTTCCTGACTTCCATCGGTGATTCCATCGTACTTGTTGCAGACGATGAGATCACAAAGGTTCATGTACACACGAATCATCCGGGACAGGCCATTGAGAAAGCACTTACCTTTGGAGCTCTTTCCAGATTAAAAATTGATAATATGCGTGAAGAGCATCAGGAAAAGCTGATCAAAGATGCCGAAAAGCTTGCAAAAGAGCAGGCAGAGGCCGATAAAAATCTGCCAATGAAGGATGTCGGCTTCATTTCCGTATCTGCCGGGGACGGTTTAACAGAGATTTTCCGTGAACTTGGTGTTGATTATCTGATCGAAGGCGGTCAGACAATGAATCCAAGCACGGAGGATATGCTGAATGCAATTGAGAAAGTAAATGCCAAGACCATTTATATCCTTCCGAATAATAAAAACATTATCCTGGCTGCAAACCAGGCCAGGGATCTGACGGAAGATAAAGATATCGTTGTAGTGCCTACCAAAACGGTTCCGCAGGGCATTTCTGCAATCATCAGCTACGTTCCGGAGCGAAATGCCAAAGAGAATCTGGAAGTTATGACAGAAGCCATCCAAAATGTAAAAACAGGTCAGATCACATACGCAGTAAGAGATACTCATATCGATGATAAAGAGATACACGAAGGCGATATTATGGGAATCGGCGATGCCGGCATGCTTGCAGTCGGGCAGGATAAGGCAGAAGTTGCTGTACAGACAGCAAAAGAGATGGCTGATGAGACATCCGAAATCGTAAGCATTTATTACGGTATTGATGTCACCGAGGAAGAAGCGGATGAAATTGCGGCGATGATCCAGAAGGAATTGCCGGATTGTGAAATCGAAGTCAACTATGGCGGACAGCCAATCTACTATTATATTATTTCGGTCGAATAACAATGAGCCTTTCCCTGAAAGAATTAAAAGGTGTGGGAGACAAAACGGAGAAGCTTCTGAATAAAGTCGGTATTTATAATACGGAGGGGCTGCTTCATTATTATCCCCGTAATTACGAAAGCTATGAAGAACCGGTTTTGATTTCAGAAATCGCAGAGAATACAACGGCAGCTGTCAAAGCTGCCGTTGTTACAAGTGTTGCGGTGAATCAGGTCCGAAATTTACAGCTGATTACCATCGGTGTTTCAGACGGAACCGGTAAAATTTCACTTGTATGGTATAATGCACCCTACTTGCGCAGTACGTTAAAGAAGGGTGTTCTTTTTGTGTTCCGGGGAAAAGTGGTTCGCAAAAAAGGAAGATTACAGTTAGAACATCCCGAAGTATTTACAACAGATGCTTACGAACAGATTTTACACAGCATGCAGCCTGTATATGCTTTGACCACAGGCTTATCCAATAAAACCATCACAAAGCTTGTCCATCAGGTTCTTGATCATCGCCCGTTAACAGTCGATTATCTGCCGGAAGAGATCCGCAGCCGTTACATGCTGGCTGACATGAATTTTGCGTTATCGGCAATTCATTTTCCATTGAATCAGCAGGAGCTTCTGGCTGCCCGGACCAGACTGGTATTTGACGAATTCTTCTTTTTTATACTTTCTGTGCAAAAACTAAAAGAGCATAGCGAGACGGAACCGAATGAATTTCGGATGAAACCGGATTGGATCACAGAGGAGATCATTGAAAAGCTTCCATATAAACTTACCAAAGCACAGATAAATGTATGGCACGAAGTCGAACAGGATCTGACCGGTCAAACGTTGATGTCCCGACTGATCCAGGGAGATGTTGGAAGCGGCAAAACCATTCTGGCATTTTTGGCAATGATATTAACGGTCCAGAACGGTTATCAGGCTGCACTTATGGTACCCACCGAAGTTCTCGCCCGGCAGCATTATGAAGCATTTACGAAGCTTCTGAAGCAAAATGAAGTCATGAATTATGAAGCTGCTCTGTTGACCGGTTCTATGACTGCAAAAGAAAAGAAAACTCTATACGGAAGAATTGCCTCTGGAGAAGTACGGGTCATTATTGGTACACATGCACTGATTCAGGAAAGCGTAATATACGATAATCTGGGGCTGGTGATCACAGATGAACAGCACCGATTTGGGGTTAAGCAAAGAGAAGCGCTTACGACGAGAGGCAAAACGCCCCACGTTCTTGTTATGAGTGCAACTCCGATTCCCAGAACGCTGGCAATCATTCTGTATGGAGACCTTGATATTTCTGTGATCGATGAATTGCCATCAAATCGTATTCCCATCAAAAACTGCGTAGTAAGCACTTCTTATCGTCCAAAGGCATATTCTTTTATTGAAAAGCAGGTGCGGCTTGGAAGACAGGTGTACATCATCTGCCCTATGGTGGAGGAAAGTGAAGGAGCGGATGCAGAAAATGTTTTGGATTATACAAAACGCCTTCAGGAAATCTTTCCGAATGACATAAGGATCGGTTATTTGCATGGTAAAATGAAACCAAGGGAGAAGAACATGGTAATGGAATCATTTTCTTCCGGAGAAATACAGATTCTGGTGTCAACAACCGTTGTCGAGGTGGGCGTAAATGTACCAAATGCCACCGTAATGATGGTGGAAAACGCAGAACGTTTCGGACTTGCCCAGCTGCATCAGCTGCGAGGGAGAGTCGGACGCGGTGCAAATCAATCTTTTTGTATTTTTATTCAAGGAAATGATGAGCCGGATACAGCAAAACGTCTGGAGATACTGAACCGATCCAATGACGGTTTTTTTATAGCTGGAGAGGATCTGAAGCTGAGAGGTCCCGGCGATCTGTTTGGAATTCGTCAAAGCGGAAATCTGGAATTTCGAATCGGTGATATCTATAATGATGCACAGATACTGAAAGCAGCAAGTGAGGCCACAGGGGAGCTGCTTGCACTGGACCCGGACCTGCGTCTGCCGCAAAACAGACCTGTTGCAGATAAGCTTTCCGCATACATGAGAAATGATCTGCAGAGCCTTAGTATCTGACATTTTGCACAAGAGAACGGTTATTTATTGTAAATCAAAGGATAAACTGACGTTTTTTCGGTAACACCTTGAAAACACAAATGATTTGTAGTAATATGCCTCACGTGGTTTGATACGGAACCGTTAGATTATTAACATGGTAACAAATGGATACACGCATTGCTTGTTTATAAAGATTAAGGAGGCTATCATGGCTAAAAAAGATATCGAAACAAAAACGGAAACAACTACATCTGCAGGAGAAAAGAAAACTGTAAAAACAACTTCTGCAAAAAAAACCGCTGCAAAGAAAACGACTGCTGCAAAATCTGCAGAGGATAAGCAGCCTGCTGCAAAGAAGACAACCACTAAGAAAACAACAGCAAAGAAGGCAGCAGACACTGCAAATACAACGATATACGTACAGTTCTGGGGAAAAGAGGTTCTGGCCAGCGAAGTCGAAAACGCAATCAAAAAAGTATGGACAGACGAAATGGGCAATAAAGCAGAAGATCTGAAGGATCTGAAGATCTATATCAAGCCGGAAGATAATGGTGCTCATTATGTGATAAACGAAGAGATCACAGGCTTTATCGGCCTGTAAGAAAACCCGGAAAAAGAATAACAAGGCGTCTTTCACATACATTGTGAGAGACGTTTTTTAATACGTCAAACTCGTCAGGTGAATACCTTCCTTCGTTGACAATTTCATGTATATGAATTAAAATGGCGAAGAATCCCCGCATCGTTACGGGAGCTGCCTTTCATTTTTATAAAATCTCAGATGGAATGACACAAAGCTATGAAGAATAAACGAATCGCCATGTATGGACTGCTGATCGCGCTGGCAATGATTTTCAGTTATCTGGAAGCCATGTTGCCTTCCATAGGTATTCCCGGTGTTAAGCTGGGTATCGCGAACCTTGTTGGAATGGTGGCCTTATATTGCCTGAAACCTGTAGACGCAATTGTGATCACATTTTTACGAATCCTGTTTGTTGGTTTTACTTTCGGGAATCTGTTTGCTGTTTTGTACAGTGCAGCAGGCGCTGTTTTAAGCCTGACAGTTATGATCTTATGTAAAAAGAAAAACTGGTTTGATAAAGTCACGGTCAGCGTTCTTGGCGGTGTATTCCATAATATCGGACAGCTTCTGATTGCAGCGGTCGTTCTGCAGAATGCCGGGGTGTTCGGTTATTTGCCGGTTCTTATCTTTGCCGGCACAATTGCTGGTGTCTTAGTAGGAATGCTATCCGGAATGGTGATAAAAAGAATCGAAAAAGTGATCCAGGCGTTTGCACTTATCGTTGTAGTATCCCTTATTGCCACGTCAGGATGCGGCAGTAAAAAAGCAGAAAAATATGATCGCATGTTCTTTGCTTTTGATACGGTCATAAGCTTATCCATATACAGTGCAGAAGATGGCGAAGCTCTTTTGGACAAATGTGTGGAAATGTGTACAGAAATTGAGGAAATCTTCAGCCGGACAAAACAAGAAAGCGAACTGTATCGTATCAATCATCGCGATACCGATACGGTTGCTATATCAGATGAAATTCGAAAGGTTCTGGAGGTAGGCTTTCAATATCACAAGCTGTCAGAAGGCCTTTTTGACTTTACGGTGGCACCTTTATCGGATCTTTGGGATTTCAAAAGTGAAGATGCCGTTGTTCCGCCGGAAGAGATGATTGCAGCTGCTGTGAAAAAGGTAGATGCAGACCTTGTGCAGCTGAAGGGAAACCAGCTGGTCTTTCAGAGCCGGGATACCATGATCGACCTCGGTGCTTTGGTAAAAGGTTACGCAGCAGATCAGATGAAAACCTTCCTGAAACAGGAAGGCGTGGAACATGGTTTGCTGAATCTTGGCGGAAATGTTCTGACAATTGGAGCAAAACCAGACGGACAGCCATGGAATATCGGAATCCAAAAACCCTTCGGAGAGCAAAACAGCACAGCTGACATCGTTCAGGTATCGGATAAATCGGTGGTATCCTCCGGAATATATGAACGTTACCTGGAGCAGGATGGAGTGATCTATCATCACATTCTGAATCCCAGGACAGGTTATTCCGTTGACAATGAAATTGCGGGAGTGTCTGTTATCTGTGACTCATCTCTGGAAGGAGATGCCTTGAGTACGACATGCCTGATGCTTGGCGTCGAAAAAGCGACGTCCCTCATTCAATCGAGAAAAGACGCAGAAGCTGTTTTTGTTTTAAAAGATGGAACCGTGGTCAAGACACGGCAGCAGGCTACCACACCGTAGAATCCGGATCCTCCGGGTCGTTGATCACGATGATCAGCTCGTGGGGAAGACAAGCAATGATTTCCCCGGTATTGGCAATCGGAGGTGTATATTGACAGATCAGATCCGGACAGTCAGCTTCCGAAATATAAACCGTGCCATTTTCAACACATATGGTATTACTTTCTGCATTTCCAAAAGGAACTGTTATCGTTGTGTTTTCATTCAGGTCCAGTTCTGCAATGATTTCACCGCTTTGCTGAACGATAGCCGTTTTCCCGACTGTATTCATAAGTTTTTTTTGTAAAAAAATGCCGGCTGCTGACGCAGCCAGAAGTAGTGCAATTACTGCGAAATCTTTTTTTTTCATATAAAATTCCAGAATTCTACGCCAAAGTGTTATGTATCTGTTCTATTATAAAACATGACAGGCAGAAGAATCAACTTGACAAATTTGTATAAATATATAGAAATGATTGCATATCTTTTGGTTATTTGTTATAATTGATTGAGGTGTTATGTCACTATAGTATATCAACCACGGAGGGGTAAGAAATGAATTTAGGAGTCATAGCCCATAACAGTAAAAAAGTATTGATCGAAGACTTTTGTATTGCATATAAGAACATTATTGCAAAACATGAGTTGTATGCAACCGGCACAACTGGTAGAAGGATTGAAGATGCTACAGGTCTACATGTTCATAAATTTCTTGCAGGGAGTATCGGCGGAGATAAACAATTTATGGATATGATTGAAAGAGAAGATCTCGACCTTGTTATTATTTTCTACAATCCTACAATGGTGGATCCAAAGGAACCGGATATTATGAATATTGTGAAGCGCTGCGATCAGTACAATATTCCATGTGCCACGAACATAGCAACTGCTGAGCTTTTGATCCTTGGCCTGGCCAGAGGAGATCTTGACTGGAGATTGAATCTGAAATGAGAGTGATTGCAGGAAAAGCCAGAAGACTGAATTTGAAAACGATTCCCGGCGTTGAAACAAGACCTACAACAGACCGAATAAAAGAGACCCTTTTTAATATACTCCAGCCGCAGACAGCAGACTGCAGATTTCTGGATCTGTTCAGCGGCAGCGGTGCGATTGGCATTGAAGCTTTAAGCAGAGGTGCAGCCAAAGCTGTATTTGTCGAAAAGAATCCGAGAGCATGTAATTGTATCCGGGAAAACCTGACCTTTACAAAACTGGCGAATGATGCCATGGTTCTGAATATGGATGTTATTCAGGCAATGAGGTCATTAGAGGGTAAGGAAGTATTTGATATCATTTTCATGGACCCTCCCTACAGACAGAACTTAGAACAGCAGGCGCTTATGTATTTGATGGACAGCAGCATTTTGGATGAGTCTACTGTAATCATAATTGAAGCAGATCTCGCGACAGATTTTGGTTATGTATCAGACTATGGATTTGAAATTGCACGAACGAAACAATACAAAACCAATCAACATATATTTTTAACAAGGAAGTGAGTTTTAACAAATGATTACAGCAGTTTATCCGGGAAGCTTTGATCCTGCCACTTACGGGCATCTTGATATTATACGACGGGCGAGCGTTTCTTTTGACCGTATCATAGTCGGTGTTTTAAATAATTCTGCGAAATCTCCGTTGTTTTCTGTGGAAGAACGTGTTAATATACTAAAGGAAGCCACCAGGGATCTGGATAACGTCACGATCGTGTCCTTTAACGGCTTGTCCGTTAATTTTGCCAGAGAACATCATGCTCAGGTTATTGTCAGGGGATTGCGGGCAGTAACAGATTTTGAGTATGAGCTTCAGATGGCTCAGACAAATCGTGTTCTGGCACCCGATGTGGATACCGTATTTCTTACGACTCGTCTGGAGTATGCTTATGTCAGCTCTACGATCATGAAAGAGGTGGCAAAGTTTGGCGGAGACCTGAAGAGCTTTGCTCCGAAGGAAATCGCAGATGCATTGGTAGAGAAAATTAAGAGAGATAAATGTTAAATAAGGAGAGACAAAGATGAGCAGTAGAATTGAACAAATCATTGAAGAAATTGAAGAGTATGTGGATAGTTGTAAATTCCAGCCGCTCTCTACTACGAAAATCGTTGTGAATAAAGAAGAAATTGAAGAGCTTCTTCGTGAACTCCGCCTGAAAACACCCGATGAGATCAAACGTTATCAGAAGATCATCAGTAATAAAGATGCAATTCTGGAGGATGCACAGGCAAAGGCTGACGGTATCGTTGCGGAAGCGCAGGCAAAAGCGCAGGAGCTGGTTACACAGCATGAGATCATGCAGCGTGCATATGCGCAGGCAAACGAGACTATCAATAGTGCGAACAAACAGGCACAGGAAATCGTGGATTCTGCGACGCAGGACGCTAACAGCATTCGCCTGAGTGCCATTACTTACACAGATGAAATGATGGCTAATATCGGAAACGTGTTGAGTGATACACTGGATGACGCCGGTGTGAAATGTAAAATGTTCGTTGAGTCTTTACAGGGATGTCTGGAAGTCGTAAATCAGAATCGTGCGGAGCTGGCACCACAGACAGCACAGGCTGCAGCGATGAATAATACTTATCAGCAGGAATTTGTTCCGGAACCGGAAACGGAACTGGAACTGGACGATATCCTGGAAGAAGAATAATCTATGGAAATGTGTCAATTGTTATAAATGCATGAGTTTATAAATGTCTAAAATCTCCAGGAGATTTTAGACATTTTTTTGAAAGGCGAATCGAAGCATGGAAGCATTGAATAATTATAAGCCGGAGAGAGTACTTTATTATTTCGAAGAAATATGCAAGATTCCACACGGTTCTTCCAACACAAAACAGATCAGTGATTATCTGGTTTCCTTTGCGCGCAGTCATGATCTGAAGCATATGCAGGATGATTGGAATAATGTATTGATCAAAAAACCAGGTACTCCGGGGTACGAGAAAGCACCAACGATCATCTTGCAAGGTCATATGGATATGGTATGTGCAAAAGATCCCAAAGTGATACATGATTTTACAAAAGATCCATTGCATCTTACCGTAACAGAGGATGGCTATATCAAGGCAGAAGGGACTACTCTCGGCGGAGATGATGGCATTGCCATTGCTTATGGTCTGGCTCTTTTGGAGAGCAGCGATATCCCGCATCCGCCTCTGGAGGTGTTGTTCACCGTTGACGAAGAGATAGGATTACTGGGCGCCGATTCTTTTGACTGTTCTGTCTTAAAGGGAAAGAGGATGATCAATCTGGATTCGGAAGAAGAAGGAAGCATCTGGGTAAGCTGTGCAGGCGGTCTTTCCATGGACAGCTTACTGCCGGTTCACCGCATGAAAGAAACAGGACTGCAGGTTGAGATCGTATTGTCAGGGCTCACTGGCGGTCATTCCGGTGCAGAGATCGATAAAAACCGTGCCAACGCTAATAAACTTATGGGGGAATTTCTGTTCCGGTTAAAAGAGCAGATGGCATTTGGAATTGCAGATCTTTACGGCGGTGAAAAGGATAATGCCATTTCCAGAAATGCCGGTGCGATACTATTAATCGACGAAGATGATCACGAAGACTTATATGCGTTTGCATCCCGTTTCCAGGACCGTATAAATACGGAATATGCTGGTACCGACGAGAATATTACAGTCTCCATAAATAGTAATGGCCTTCAGACGCGTGATATTCTGCTTCCGGTTTCCGCTGAAAAGGTTATTTTTTATCTGATACATGTCCCGTACGGCATTGTGAAGATGAGCGGAACAATCCCGGGGTTGGTGGAGACCTCGATGAATCCCGGTGTCATGAGTCTGAACTGCGACGCTTTCCGCATGACATGCAGTGTGCGAAGTTCGCTGAACCAGGCCAAAGAAGACCTGAAAGACAAAGTAATCTATCTGACGGAATTTCTTGGTGGTGAATGCAGGATCTATGGTTCCTACCCTGCATGGCAGTATCGTAAAGATTCGCCTCTTCGGGATAAAATGGTATCGGTCTACGAAGATTTATACCACAACCGGCCCAATGTCGTTGCTATACATGCAGGTCTGGAGTGCGGGCTGTTTTATGAGAAAATCGATGGTCTGGATTGTGTATCCATCGGTCCGAACATGAAAGATATTCATACTCCGGGAGAGGCTTTGGAAATAGCTTCTGTGGAAAGAGTATGGGAATACTTAAAGAAATGTCTGAAGGAGTTAAAGAGCTGATCAACAGGAGTTTTTCATGGAAATACAATTATGGAGAAGTATGCTGTGTCCATATGAAACGGCAGTAAGAGAGTTAATCGTAAAGTTTGAACAAATCAGAGAAGAGCATAAAAACAATGATCTGTATTCTCCCATTGAACAGGTCACCGGAAGAGTGAAAACCGTATCCAGTATCCTGGAGAAAATGCAGCGTAAACAGATACCCCTTTCCAATATGGAAGAGCTTGTGGAAGATATTGCAGGAATCCGTCTGATCTGCCAGTTTGAAGAAGATATTGAAGTCGTTTCTGCAATGATCAAGAAGCGTTCTGATATGGTTCTGAAACTGGAAAAAGATTATCTGACCCATATCAAGCAAAGCGGTTATAGAAGCTACCACATGATCGTATACTATACTGTGGAAACCATTGATGGACCAAAGAGGCTTCAGGTGGAGATTCAGATCCGTACAATGGCAATGAATTTCTGGGCGACCATCGAGCATTCTCTGCAATACAAATATCGCGGTGATATCCCGGAGCATGTTGCAGACCGCCTATGCAATGCTGCCGATGCCATTATATCTCTTGATCGTGAAATGTCTTCTGTTCGAAATGAAATTATGGATGCGCAGATCTCCTCTCTGTTTCAGTCGAATCTCGTACGCGATATTCTGAATAATATTGAATGTATGTATCGGCAGACCAGCAAAAGAGAAATTCAGAAGATACAGATGGAATTTCTTCGTATATATAATACCAAGGATATTCGCCAGCTGGAACATTTTCACCATCAGCTGGATATTCTTGCAGAAGGGTACCAGGCCCAATCACTGTAAAGAGAGGATACAACATGCGCAGTTTTTTGCCGGCTTCCAGAAAAGAAATGCATAAGCTTGGTTGGGAACGGCCGGATTTCGTATATATAACAGGCGATGCTTACGTGGACCACCCATCATTCGGTCCCGCTATCATCAGCCGTCTGCTGGAGAGCAGAGGATACAAGGTATGTATGCTGCCACAGCCAGACTGGAAACACAAAGAAAGCGTTTGTGTTTTTGGAGAACCAAGACTTGGATTTCTTGTATCATCAGGAAATATGGATTCCATGGTTAATCATTATACCGTTTCCGGTAAGCATCGGCAAAAGGATGCCTATTCACCGGGAGGTGCAATGGGGATGCGTCCGGATCGTGCTGTTATCGTATACAGTAATCTGATTCGGCAGTCTTTTAAGAAAACACCGATTATCCTGGGCGGAATAGAAGCCAGTTTACGAAGATTGAGTCATTATGATTACTGGGACGATAAAGTAAAAAGAAGCATTCTTCTGGATTCCGGTGCTAATCTGATTTCCTACGGTATGGGAGAGCATTCCATCATTGAAATTGCGGAAGCTTTGGATAATCATATTGCGATCGATGATATAACATTTGTCAAAGGAACCGTTTATAAATGTAAAACACTGGACCATGTGTATGATTACCGGGAGCTTCCGTCATTTGAAATGGTTTCTTCTGACAAGATGGCATACGCTGAGAGTTTTGCGATACAGTATCGTAACACAGACCCCTTCACAGCCAGGGTGTTAGTGGAAGATTACGGTTCCAGGGGGTATATCGTTCAGAATCCTCCGGCAATTCCACTGTCTCAGACGGAGATGGATGACGTTTATGAATTGCCCTATGCCGGCACTTACCATCCCATGTATGAGAATGAAGGCGGCATACCTGCACTTGAAGAAGTACGGTTTAGTTTGACCAGCAACAGGGGCTGTTTCGGAGGCTGTAATTTTTGCGCACTGACTTTCCACCAGGGAAGAATACTGCAGGCAAGAAGTCATGAATCACTTCTGAAAGAGGCAGAAAATATGACAAAGGATCTGCATTTCAAGGGTTATATACACGATGTGGGAGGACCGACGGCAGATTTCCGACATGCGTCTTGTGAGAAGCAGCTGACAAAAGGTGTCTGCCCGGACCGCCAATGCCTGTTCCCGGCGCCCTGTAAAAATCTTGTTGCAGATCATACGGATTATGTTTCCTTGCTCCGAAAGCTTCGTCAGATTCCAGGCGTAAAGAGAGTGTTTGTGCGTTCAGGGGTGCGGTTTGATTATGTCATAGCCGACAAAAACCCTGACTTTTTAAAGGAGCTTGTTGAACACCATATCAGCGGGCAGCTGCGGGTAGCACCGGAACACGTTTCCGATACGGTTCTGTACTGCATGGGAAAGCCATCTCATGGTGTTTATAAAGCTTTTTTGGACAAGTATGATAAAGTCAATCGGGAATCCGGACGAAAGCAATATGCGGTCCCCTATTTTATGTCATCCCACCCGGGCTGCACAATGAAAGAGGCCGTTAAACTTGCAGAGTATGTCCGGGACCTTGGGTTTACGCCGGAACAGGTGCAGGATTTTTACCCGACACCATCTACGTTATCCACCTGTATGTATTATACCGGTATACACCCTTTGACAAAGCATAAGGTCTATGTTCCAAGATCCCCGAAAGAAAAAGCGATTCAGCGTGCTCTCATGCAGTATCGTAATCCTGCGAACCGGGATATGGTACTGGAAGGTCTGAAGATTGCCGGTCGTATGGATCTGGTCGGTTATGGTCCAAAATGTCTTTTAAGACCGGAAAAGAATTCCCCGCGGAAAATCACGGAACCTCCCCATAAGAAGAAAGCGATCCGAAACATTCACAAGAAAAAGAACAGAAACA
>JABUSW010000087.1 GCA_021443885.1 Blautia sp. | reverse complement strand
TGAAGGAAACCATCCTCCTCGCAGGCATCCACACAGGCTCCGCATCGGATGCATTCGTCCTGATCAATAATGTGCACGAAACGCTTCTTGCCAATGATGGCATCTTCCTCACAGGCGTCTATACACTCCCCGCATCCGATACATTCTTCCGCCAGAATGTGATAGGTCATAAAGCTTTTGCACACGCCGGCTATACAGCCTTTCTTTGCAATATGCGCTTCGAATACATCGCCGTACTCCTCAAATGCATAAAGACAGGCATCTGCCAGGTGAATTCCATCCTCGCACAAGCACTGGGATTTGATCATGCCGCACAGGTCCTGCAGCAGTGCCAGATCATCACTTTTGCCTTTTTTCTCCGTGATATCCTGCAATGTCATGATCAGCTGTGCTGCTCCTTCATAGCCGAATACACATTTTCCACATTCATTGCACTTACTCTGCTTTACTTCATTACGGAGGCTCTCTACAGGGCATTCTTTATCCGTCAGATTTTTCATTTTCTCCAGTATACGCATGAAGCACCTCCTAATACTCGTTCCACAGCTTTGGTTTCGTCAGTATCATTCGCAGATCGCATTGAAGACATCTTCCGGCTTCACATCTGGCCTCTTCCGAAGTAAAAGGCAGCTCAACCAGATTAAAATTCCGTGCACGCACCTTCGGATCTGCCATTTCCGGCGTTGTACGTTCCAGTCCGGCAAACCCTTCCATCCTTCCGATGTATGCCGCCGGCGTTTCTTCCTCAAGAAGCTTCTCACGGATATCTCCGTCACCGCCAAGGTAACGGTCCATTTCTTCCGCCGCTTTCCGGCCGGCAGCAATGGCCGCAATCACGGATTTTGTTCCTGTCACAACATCTCCCGCGGCAAAAACGCCTTTTACACTCGTCTCAAGCCGGTCATTCACCGCAATGTATGGTCCATGTGTCAGCGCAAGGCCCATTTCCTGCGTACCTTCCGGTCGCTGACCCACTGCAAAAATGACATGATCCACCGGGATGATCTCCCTGGTGCCTTCCAAAAGCTCAATTACCGCACGGCGGTTTTCATCAAAGTAGAATTTATCCACTTTCTGCACCTCTACACCCTCTACCCGATCCGTTCCTACAATACGCAGGAAAGAGTGCCCGGCATGCAGAAGAATCCCTTCTTCCCGGCCTTCTTCAATTTCATCCGGTGTAGCTGTCATCTGCTGCAGATTTTCCAGACAGGCAATGTGTACCTCTTTTGCACCCTGACGAAGAGCGGTTCTGGCACAATCATAGGCTACGTTTCCGCCTCCCAGAATCATGACCCGCTCTCCAAGTGCGAGAGGCTTCTCCATTCGTGAGGCCTTCAGAAAATCAGTGTTTACATATACCTGGGGAAGACCATTTCCTTCCAGCGGAAGTCTTGTACCCTGATGAGTTCCTACGGCTACCAGCACAGTGTCAAATCCTTCCCGCATCAGCTGCTCCGGATTAAGGGCTTTCGTTCCGGTCATGATATTCACACCGGCTCTTTCGATCTCCGCCACTTCTCTGTCCAGAACCCAATCCGGAAGACGATAGGCCGGAATTCCATAACGGCACTGTCCACCGGCCTTTTCATTTTTCTCAAATACCGTTACATCATGGCCTTTTTTTGCCAGATAGAATGCCGTTGTAAGCCCGGCAGGGCCTGCACCGATCACAGCTGCTTTCTTGCCAGTTGGCGGATCTTTTCTCTGACGATCCCTCCAGATACCTTTGTCCTGAAGGGCAGCCGCACGTTTCAGCTTGCAGATGGATACCGGTTTCCCCAATTCATTTCTCTTGCATTCGCCTTCGCAGGCATGATTGCAGATGCTTCCCAGCGTTTCCGGGAAAGGAACCTTTTCCCTTACCACTGCAGTGGCTTTTGCGAAATCCCCCTGTCGGATATAGCGCAGGTACCTTGGGATATCAATATGCGCCGGGCAGGTACTTCTGCAAGGAACAACGTTTTCTGCATAAGAACGTTCTTCTTTCATGATTTTCAATGCATCGATAATGGAACCGGTAGGGCAAACCTCAATACAGGCACCACAGAACCTGCACCCTGCCTCAGCCAGGGATTTCCCATCCGGAATCCCGGCACGGATCCCGGAATCAGTCTTAATGTAATCCAGTACCTTTACCCCCCGCAGATCCTGACATGCACGAATACATCTGCCACATCGGACACAACGGGTAAACAAATGTGAAATCAACGGATTGCTGTCGTCGTTTGCAACACTTCTGGATTTCTTTCTCCATCGTTCCGGACTGACTCCCATGTACTGATACATGGACTGCAATTCGCATTTTCCGTATTTTGGGCATCCGGTACAATCCGCAGGATGAGTAGCAAGGATCAGTTCCATAGCTGTTTTCCGGACTTTGTCCGCCTTTGGACCATGTACAGTAACCTTCATGCCCTCCTCTGCCTTTGCCATACAGGAGGGTACCGCTTCCGGGATGCCCTCAATTTCTACAGAACAAAGACGGCATCCGCCCTTTGCTTCCAGGTCCGGATGACTGCAAAGATGTGGAATAAAATGGCCGGCCTCCAGAGACGCCTCCAGGATACTCTGGCCTTCCCTGGCCTCGATCTCGATACCATCAATTATAATTCGCATATCCATTCTCCCTGATCATAAAATATTCAAATGTGCAAGCACAATGTGGGAATCGTGTTTTGACACTGTAATCAATACTCAAAATCATCCAACGCTTCCGCAGCATGCTCACCTGCGATACGTCCGCTGTTCAGGCAGAAGCCCATTGTATTTCCGGAAAGAATAAAGGGATAGCTGTCACCGAAAATGTTGCAGGCATCTGTTCCGACACAGTACAGACCCGGAATCACTTTCGCTTCCTCGGTCAGAACCTGCGTCTTATGATTAATCTTAACACCACCTAAGGAGCCATATGCGCCTACATTCTGGCGGCAGCAATAAAATGGTCCCTTCTCAATTGGCTGCATATAGTTTCTGTCTTTTTCGAATAATGCATCAAAGCCTTCATCACACATGGAATTGTACTCCTCTACCTGGGCAACAAGACCTTCTACGTCAATACCGGCTTTCTCTGCCAGTTCTTCAATGGTGTCCGCCTGGGTAATGGATTCATATCCGGCTGCAAGATCTCTTTCCCACTGCTCATCAAAATGGTCATACAAATCATGCGGGTGTACATGCGACACAATGTCAGGACCTTTTTTCTTATATCTTTTCAAAAGCTTGCTGTCAAAAATCGAATAAGCAACTTTACCGGGCTGTGCAGAAATTGCATTACCTGTAAAGGTCGTATTTCCGATCTGATCCTCCGGCAAGAAACGCTCGCCGTTTCGATTTACCCAGAGACATGGCTGACGGAACGCACCATCCAGAATAAAGTGATTCATATTATCCGGGAGCTGGTACATCAGTTCCATAATGGTTGGCTCTTTTCCCGCTCCAACTTCCCAGCACATATTGATACCGTCCCCCTTCATTCCAGGGATGGCAAAATTATGAATCGTATTTCCGAATTCATATCCTGTCTGCTCTTTGATCATCTTGGGATTATCGCCAAAACCGCCCGTAGCCACGATTACCGATTTTCCTCTGCATTCAATTTCTTCTCCGGTTTGATCTTTGGCAATGACACCAACCACTGTGCCCTCCTCCAGGATCAGCTTTGATACCGGCGTTTCCAGCAAAAATTCCACACCAAGCTCTTTCGCTCTCTCTGTCATTTTTTTCGTCATGGCTGTTGCGGCACGGGGTCCCGGCATTCCACCGCCCTCCGGTTTTACGACATGCCATGTAAACTCACCGTCTGCATAAGGTCTGGTTGCTTCCGGTGCCCCAAATGCACGCTGTACACCGCAGAATTCCACACCCATATCACAGAGCCAGTCAATGGTCTCCCCAGATTTAAAATAATATTCCCGAACCATTCGGGCGTCTACACGATAATGGGTAAAATTCATATGTTTGCGGAATGCTTCTCCCGGTGTAAGCGGAATCATATGCTCCCTCTGAATGCGGGATCCGACTCCCAACGGTCCCATTCCCATATTGGCCGCCCCGCCTGTGGTGTTGGATTTTTCAAATACTACTACATTTGCTCCGTTTTCCGCTGCTGCAATGCAGGCTGCCAGTCCGGAAAGTCCTGCTGCTACAACGATGACATCTGTTTCCATATTTCTCATAGCCGGTCTCCTTCAAAATACAATCTCAATTACTCGCTGCAGATGCTTCTGGCAATACTCTCAGCCGGTCTGTTCCACAGGAAAGATACAATAAACCCAACGATATAAATCGGGATAAAGGTGGTTGCCATTCCAATAAAATATGCAATTATGGGTGCATGTCCCAGAATGATTACATTGAAATAGGTCAGGATCAGACAGTTTACGACTACATATACCAGATTGATCACAGCATTTACCAAAAGACCAAATTTCAGTGTATCCGGTTTTGCTTTACATTTAAGAGCAAATCCAACACCCCACTTCGCCACCGGCAGGCACATGCCCACGATAAAGGAAATGATATATGCCAGACAGAAATTGATCAGTAACAGCTTTACTACCACGGTACTGGTTGCCAGAAGCTGTGCCGTCAAAGAGATCGACAGTGCAATCGGAATATTCATCAGAAGCGTATAGATCACTTTGCATTTATTACTCATGTTCATGCCTTCTTACCCCCCGTCAATTAATCAAGACCTTTGAACTGCTTGCTGGTATAGCGGATCAGCTTGTTCTTTACGATCTCACGGTTCTCAGGATTTTCATAAAAGCCACCCTGGGTATGTCCGATTTCTTCCAGATGTCTTGCACGGCCTGCCAATGTAGTTCGGTCCTTCAGCAATCCATCCTCCTGAATCACGAATTTCCATTTTCCATCCGGTGTTTTCTCCAGATTTCCGCCGGCTCCACACACCTGACATTCGATAGGATAATGCAGCCCATCCCACTGTTCCTCTCCAAGGACCAGTGCGTTGGAATGGCAGTTCGGACACCATCCCATATCCTCGTCGCCAAGCCATCCTCTTTCTTCAGCAGGCGTATTCACAGACTTCATAATGTTCTCACCCAGTTTCTTCGCTCTTGCAATTAATTCCTCATCCAGAAGACACTGTGCATTGCCCGGTACTCTTGTTGCAAGAAGCATATCCACTACCTTCATATCCGTCGTGAACATGGTTGCCTGCAGCCCCTCCAAAGCCATAGACTGCCAGGATCTGGTAGAACCGCCCACAGCGATCAGACCTGCTACGCGGTCTCTATGCTCGATCGCACCGATGGTCTCCAGAAATGCGGTCTCATAACTCAGGCTTCTCTGTGCAAATGTAAGATAATTTCCGGACGGCATTAAGTCATATGTCGGAACAGATATAATGACTGCATCCTGATTCAGCATTACATCCATGATTTTCTTTTTGTCATCCTTCTTATCAAGAACGCATCCTACATTTTTCCCCTGTGACATTCCAATGGTACACGCTGTACATCCTGTACAATCCATGATATTAAAGTCTCTGAGATTGATCATCGTTACCTCTGCGCCAGCTTCTTCGCAAGCAATTAACGCCTCTTTCAGAAGAATCTCACTGTTACTGTTTTTCCTGCCTGCTGCAACACCCATTACCTTCACTGCCATCTTCTTTTTCTCCTTTAATTATTAAATTTTATACGGGGAGCGACTTTAAATACGCTCCAGGTTATGACAAAAATATAACAAATGTGTTCCCTCTCTACATCGTCCCACATATCAAATCTCCACTGGAAATCCACACAGTTTTCAGACATTTGTCTGAAGACACTTTCCACATTGTTCCTTTTTTGTTATGATGAAGGTAATCACCGTCTAAAGGAGAAAAAGCATGGCATACTTATCCACGATTCTGAAACGCATTGCACAGACATTTCGCATTGACATTTATGAAACTCCCATTGAAAAAACCGTCATCGATGGCGTTTGTTTTCTCACTTCCAAAGACAAAAGAACAAGGGAATACGATCCGAAGCTTCTTTATCTGGGACGCTACGAAGAATATTTCGATATTTATGACCAACGGTTTATGCTGCTTACCGCCAGTCCTTCCCAGATCCTGCCCGGTCAGCAGATTGCGATTCTACAGGATCTGGACCTGATTGCATTATACAATACCATTGCAGAAGAGATCCTGCGCTATCACCGTATCCAGCAGAAAACAGAGGAGCTGTTTCATTCCCTCCACAGCGGATACGGTATTGAGGGTATTTTGAACATTGCCTATCATCATCTGCAAAACCCCATTGCCTTATGCGACACCAGCTTTACCATTTTGTGTTCCTGTCCCCGAATCACCACGGATACCGTGGATCTGGAAGCCAAAAGCGGGCGTGTCTTTGTCCGGGAAAAGCAGTTGGAAGATATGCGTGATACCCAGACCATTGAAAAAATATACCAGTCCCCCTACCCTTTCGTTGTGAAGCTCACCTATAATCCAAACGATCAGATTTATGCTCCCGTCCGCATCCGCCAGTCGGTGGTGGGTTTTCTGAACATTCTTTTGGAGAACGGATCTGTTACCGAAGAGGATCTGGAATTTGTCTACAATGTATCCCGCATGATTTCCATAGAGATGCAGAAGGATAATACCTACAACAGCAAAGCCGGATTGAAGTATGAGTATTTCCTTGCCGAACTCTTTGACGGCAATTATGACCGGCAGGAATACGTCCGTCACCAGCTGGTTCAGCTCGGCTTCAGACCGGCGCCCTATTATTTCGTCTTGATCTGTCAGTTCAGCAAAGAGCTGGAATACCGGCCTGCTGCAAAGTATTATTTTGATCAGATACTGGCTATTCTACCGGGGTCTATGGTCACTATGTACCACGGTAAAATAACCATCCTTCTGTCCGGGCAAAGCCAGACTCCTTTTAACGAAAGCTCCCTGGATAAGCTGGAAACCTTTTTGAAAATGAATCAGATGATCCTTGGCATCAGCTATGCCTTCTCGGATCTGTTTCTGGCTCCCCACTACTACACCAGAACCGTGAGTATGCTGGATATGTATAAGAAAACCGGATATACTCAGCGATTTGTATTTTACGAGGAAAATTTTCTGAAAAACTTATTCCATATGTGCCCTAATGATAATCTGATTGCCGACATCCATCCCCACATTGTCAGCATGCACCAGTATGATATCGATAACCATACGGAGTATATCCACACTCTGGAAGTATATCTGGCAAATAACCGCAATGCTGTGGCAACGGCTGCCGCCTTGCACATCCATAAAAGCACCTTTTTCTACCGTTTGAACAAAATGAATGAACTGTTCCGGACAGACACCACAAACGGAAAGCTATTATTCTCATATAACTATTCTCTTCACCTGATCCGATACCTGAATAATGTAAAAAAGTCATAAAAAAGCTCCGGTGTATGCCATATAACATACGCCGGAGTTTTTACATTCATCTTTATTGAATTGTCAGAAGATTATTCACAGCAGAGATTAGAAGATAACTTCTTTTCCTGTCTCAGCAGATTTGTAAATAGCTTCCAGGATCTTTGTAACAACAAATGCCTGCTCTGGTTTTACAAGCGGCTCGCCATCGTTGATGATTGCTTCCAGCCACTGTTTCTGTTCGCGAACACCTTCTGCAGAAGCGCCGCCTTCGAAGAAGTCTACTACGCCTGCAGGAGAAATTGTCTTTTCCATAAGCTGATTGTGTTCTACGGTATTGTAGATCAGTTCATCTTTCGGATAAGATCCGCCGTGATGAATCTCAGCACCTGCTTTTGTACCGCAAAGTGTACAGGATGCTTCCATGGATTTCAGAATGTTGAGAGCCCAGGATGCCTCAAGGTAGATCACTGCGCCGTTTTTCATCTTAACGAGACCAAATGCGGAGTCTTCTACTTCGAAGGTTTCCGGATCCCATGGTCCAAATACGTTTCCGTCCGGGCCGTCAGCCTGGCGTCCAAGTTTGTAGAATACCTGACCGGATACGGATTCTACATCATAGTTGTCCATCATCCAAAGAGTGATGTCCAGTGCATGTGTTCCGATATCGATGAGTGGGCCGCCGCCCTGAAGTGCCTTGTTCGGGAATACGCCCCATGTCGGAACCGCACGTCTTCTAAGAGCGTGAGCCTTTGCCATATAGATCTCACCCAGTTCGCCAGCTGCACAGGAAGCATGCAGTGTCTGTGTGTCATCACGAAGACGATTCTGATAACCGATCGTGAATTTCTTTCCGGATGCTTTCCATGCATCGATCATCTTCTGTGCATCTTCTGTACAGTGAGCCATTGGTTTCTCACACATAACGTGCTTGCCAGCTTCGAAAGCTGCTACTGTGATTGGGCAGTGAGCTACGTTTGGCGTACATACATGAACAACATCTACGTTCGGGTCATTTACCAGATCATTGTAATCTGTGTAAACCTTAGCGCCTTCTACGCCATAATCTGCTGCAGCTTTTACTGCACGTTCTTCGATAATATCGCAGAATGCTACGATTTCATTTAAGTCGCTGTTTGCTTTCAGAGACGGCATATGTTTCTGATTTGCAATACCACCACATCCAACGATACCAACTCTAACTTTTGCCATTGATTTGTCCTCCCATGGTCTTGTTTTATTTTGTGAGTTTAGTATACCATAATGAGATACTTTATCACATCAAATTTTTACTTCTTCGCGTCTTGTTTTTACTTCGATTCCAATTCTTTTCCTATCTGATACTCCATCGAGCAAAAAAGGCATATCTGTTTTTTAATCTCATAATGCAGCATGGCGAAAAACAACCTCTTAACAAGGCATTAATACATCCCAATGCTCAGCCAGCATGCCATCCTCCAGACGGTAGATATCGACCACCCGGGCTTTTGTATTTCCCTCGGTGTCTACATTTTTCAGATAAACTGCCACCATATCATCTTCTGCGATCAGCATTTTGATCTCCAGCTTAAAGGTCGGGTTCGTAATAAATTTCTCTCCGAAAGCTTCCTTCAGAGCTTCCCGTCCCTGACCTACGCCAGGATTGTGCTGAATATAATCCTCACGCACATATTTATCTGCAGATTCTACCACATGGTCATTAAAAAACTCCTGATAAAAACCGCGAATCACCTCTTTATTTTTTTCGGTCATAACATCCTCCCTTTTACGAACTTTGCTTTCCAAAAGAATTGCTCTGCTGCAACATCGGTTGCCTGCAAATCCTGTTCAACTTATGATTGACCAGGGTGCCAAAAGTGCTTACGGATTGTTTCGCTGCAAAGCAGCTCTCACAATCCTGCCCATGATTAAATCACTCTTTCACGCCGCCCAGAGAGATACCAGCGATAAACGCTTTCTGGAAAAACGGATACAGCACCATAATCGGAATAACTCCTATCACGGCCATAGCCATTCGGATACTGGTTCCAGGCATCTTGGCTGCCGCAGCAGCGGCATCTGCCGTATTAGCCATGTTGGCCAGCGCATTGACATTATCGATAATACTCTTTAAGAGCTGCTGCAGGGCGTACAACTTTGTATCGCTGATATAATACAGACCATTGGTCCAGTCATTCCAGTAACCCAGTCCAACCATCAGCCCGATGGTTGCCAGGATCGGCAAGGACAACGGAAGAACGATCTTGAAGTAGATATAAAGCTCCCCTGCACCGTCGATCTTGGCTGCTTCCACCAGCGCCGGATGAATGTTGGATGCAAAATTATTCTTATAAAGAATAATAAAGAATCCATTGAACAACAGTGTTGGAATCAACAGGGCCAGTATGGAATTCTTCATATGAAAATATTGTGTATACATGATGTATGACGGAACAATACCACCATTGAACAGCATGGTAAAGAACACCATAAAGGTAAGCAGAGGGCCGCGTTTGTAATCCTTTCTGGAAAGAACCCAACCCAGCATCGGTCCGATCAGAAGACTGATGGCTGTTCCCACGATGGTGATAAAAAATGTAATGCCATAGGCCCGAAATACCTTCTCGCCGTTGGATTTAAACAGATACCAGTATGCATAAGTCGTCACATCCCTGGGAATGAACGAATAACCCTTACTCATCAGTGTAGAATCTGTCGTAAATGAGGATGACAGGAGCAGGATAAATGGCATGATGGCACAGAATGCAAAGACACTGAGAATCACAATGATCACGACCTGAAACGCACGGTCACTTGCAGATTTTACGCTTGAATCTTCCATAATTCCTCTCCTTTCTAGAATAATGCATTCTCTTTATCCTTGCGGCGAACGATCGCGTTCACTGTCAAAACAAGGATAAATCCGATGATCGCCTGGTACGTACATGCTGCGGAAGATGTCGAAATATTATTCAACGTCATCAGACAGCGATATACATAAGTGTCAATGGTATTGGTCGCGGAATACAATGCTCCGGAATCCATAGGTACCTGATAAAACAGACCGAAATCCGAATACATGATTCGCCCGATATTCAGCATGAACAACGTGATTACCGTAGGCTTTAAAAGCGGCAGCGTGATCTTCGTGATCTGCTGCATCTTGGTTGCTCCATCCACCTTGGCTGCTTCATAAATACTATGATCGATTCCAACGATGGAGGAAAGGAATATAATCGCATTGTAGCCCACCATCTTCCAGATATAAATGAAGATCAGGATAAATGGCCACCATTTCGGCTGTGCATAAAAATTAATGGATTTTCCTTCTCCCAATGCGTGATTGATCAGACCTGCGTCATTGCTCAAAAGAGCATATACGATATACGCAACGATAACGTATGAGATCAGCTGCGGAAGCAGGATGCTGGTCTGGAAGAATTTCTGGAGACCCTTGCTGATCAGCTCTGCCAGGCAGATACCAACCAGAACGCCTACTACAGTACCCAAAACAATAAATGCCAGGTTATAAAGCATGGTGTTCTTGGTGATCAGCCACGCGTCACTGCCGAAAAAGCTTCCGGTGCTGGTGGCAAACAACTGTTTGAAGTTATCCAGTCCATTCCATGGGCTGTTCATGATACCTACACGATAATCGATTTTCTTAAACGCAATTACAATACCCAGCATAGGGATGTAATTGTTGATAACAAAATAAAGCATACCCGGAATTGCCATAAAGTCCAAAGTGGACAGAACCGACATCTTCCATAGCAGATACATGGCACGAATCAGGATCAGAAATGAAACTGCCAACGCAAGAAGACTTCCCTTTCCAACTGTCACATTCTTCGCTTTATCCAGAAGATTTCCGATTCCTGTAGCAAATACAAGATTTGCAGCTACGGCAACCACAGTTGTGATCATTGCAATAATAGAAGCCTTTTTTCTTCCGATCACAGCCGAAAGAATTCCGGCAAGAATCAGAATTCCCGCACAGATCATAACCAGAAGAACGCAGACATTTGTGGTCAGTTCCACTTTTCCTCCGCAGACTGTTTTTCCTTTGATCAGGCTCAGTGCACTCAAGGAATAATTCTTACTCTTATATGTGTAACCCACCCAGAACAGCTTGATAGTGACAGCCATAAGGATACCCGCAATCAGATATTCGATCAGGATTTTCTTGCTGTCAAGCTCATCCAAGGTGCTTTTTCCCTTTGCTTTTCCCACCTTTTTTCTCCTTTTCAATACGATTGAATATAAGAAAGAGCTGCCGCCCCGTTCACGATCTTGGTTTGGCAGCTCTATATAAGGTTTCTAAGTAATTATATCATCTTGCAATCATTATTTGGAAGCAAGCCATGCATCCAGCTGTGCCTGGTACTCAGCAATGACATCGTCCATACCAGCAGCTGTCAGAGCTTCCATGAACTCTGCGTATGTTGCATCAACGTCTTCTACCGCACCGGAGGAAAGCATTGGTTTGTACTGGTCGATTACGTTCTTGCATGCAGCGATGGTTGTGGAAACCGGCTCGGAATCTACTGCGAAGCCAAGGAATGGAGAAAGCTCTACTTCCTGGTTTTCAGCCATCTGACGTTCTCTGATTGTGTCAGAGCCTTCGCCTTCCCATGGGGAAACGGTCATGGTATTGCCATACAGGAAATCACCTGTGTGATATCCAACAGTTTCAGCGGTCACGCCTTCCGGATAGGAAAGTGTTCCATCTTCGTTCATAACCCAATGTGTTCCTTCAACACCCCAGGTAATGGTATTCTGTACTTCGGTGTCACCATTCAAGAGGTTGATCAGTTTTACTGCTGCTTCCGGTTCTTCTGCTGTTACCGGAACTGCAAAACCGAATTTCTGGAATGCACCGGTAGCTACCTTCGTGTTGACAACACGATTAATAATCATCGGGTATCCGCAGGATGCACTTGCAACTGCTTCTGCACCGGATTCAACTGTCTTAACTTCTGAGAAACCAACACCATTCTTGATCAGTGTATCTGCATAATCCTGTGTGGTTGCTGCATCTTTATAGATCAGACCGGCATCATACATTTCTTTTACTCTTTTAACAGAAGCGAGCCAGTCTTCGTCAAAGTAACATTTTACTTCGTTTGTTTCCGGATCGCCATATACATACTGGAAGCTGTCGCCCAAAGTATCTACCCACTGTGCATCTGCGAAGCTGTCACCAGGGTTTCTGAATGGCTGCGGTGTCAGAGTAGAACCTTCTGCATCAGAGTTTGTAATACCCTTCAGTTCCGGATGCGCTTCAACAACCGCTGTCAGAATTTCCTGATACTCTGTAAAGGTTGTCATGTTCTGTGCTTTTTCTGTCAGACCAAGTTCATCCAGAATGTCCTGTCTCATAACGATACCTTCTGCGCCATACAGGGACATCAGGTTACCTACGCCATAGATTTCTCCGTCTTTTGTTGTTGCAGCAAGATAGTCGCCAAGGGCTGCTTTGATGTTGTCACCAAACTCCTCAACATATTCCGTGATCGGAAGCAGCTGATTCTGGTTCATGTAAGACTGATAGCTTGCACCGGGAACCGGAGTAAACATGATCAGGTCAAGCTGTTCGCCGGACTGAAGTGCCATAGGAACAGTAGTTCCATAAGTCGCTGCATCATACCAGGAAAAGTCAGCCTGTACATTGATCTTCTCCAGAAGCATTTCGTTCAGAGCTTCTTCAACAGGATCTGTAACAGAGCTGTCCATCGGAGCAAAGCACATCAGAGCAACCTTGATCTCTGCTGTCTCGCCATCGTCTGCTTCTTCGCCTTCTTCACCTTCTTCAACAACTTCTTCTTCCTCTGCGAATACAACGCTTGTGGAAACCATAGAAGTCATAACGGCTGCTGCCATGAAAAGTGCAGCAATTTTTCTGAATTTCATAATGAGTTCCTCCCTCTTTTTTATGTTGATTCTATTATAAAACGAATGCCGGAAACAAAATTGCTGTTTCTTATCTTATTTCACGATTATTTTGCACTATTTTTAATCCTTTGCTTAATGCAGCGTATATCGATCACATTCGCATTAATAAAATCACAATATTTTTATTATTTCTGCAGAAAACATGCATCTGTACACAGCATTTTATAAATAGACTTGCTATTATTATACTTTTCCCCGACAGAGAACAGCTCCCCGAAAACACTTAATTTTCCACTTTCATGCAATTATGACCACTGTGGTTTGTAAGCTGCGTATTCTTTCTTCTTCTCATCCAGGAATTCTTTATTTTCCATAATCTTCGGAATACAGATCTTCATCATTTCGCCGATCTCTGCATGATGTTCACCCAGACCGATCATGGTGTTTCGGGCACGTTTGATCTGTTCATCTGTGAAAGAGATCTTCATTTCGCCGTCAACGATCTCGGCTGTTCCATGGATACCGCAAACCGGGCAGCATACACTGTTTCCGGACTCTTTTACAAACATATCCAGGTGGCATACCGGACAGGTTCCTTCTTTGCCGAACCATGTGGTCTCTTCATACGGAACACCAATATTCTTAACAAGATGCTCACCCATAGCATACATGTCATTCATCATAGGCTCATCCAGGAACGGACTTGTCTTACGTCCCTGGTCATTTGCGTTGATCTGACCAACGACCTTCATGCCCTGGGAGCATCCGAACAGATGCATCATCGGAAGACCAAATGCGGTCCAGTCTTCTGTCCAGGCGCCGCCAACTGCTACATAGCTGCAGTAACGAGGTTTGAAGTATCTTTCATTCAGCGGTGTACGTCCTTCTTTCAGGCGCTCTTCCTGCTGGGCAACCATCGAAGCGCGGTCATGTGCTGCGCCGAAACGATCCAGAAAGTTCTTCAGCTGTCCGACGATACCTACGGAATATACCGGTGCTGCAATGATGATACCATCTGCATCCAGAACCATCTCTTCCAGCTTCAGATAATCGTCTCTTAAGATACATTTGATATTGCCGTCTTCCGGATTGCCGCAGGCACCGCAGCCACGGCACTGACCAATGTTCATGGTTACCGTATTGATGAACTGTACATCTGCTCCTGCCGCTTCTGCCCCCTTCAGGATCTGCTTGCAATAGATGTCACAGCGTTCATTCTTGCGTCCCATTGAGATACCTAATACTTTCATTTTATTCCTCTCCTTTGCTTTGTATACTTTGTATATTTAGATGTTATTGCAATCTCTCTTCCGGATATATTCAGCTGCATTTTCCCCTGCCATCCGGCCGGTATTCAGACAATACCCCATAGAATTGCCCGGCAAAAGGAACATATAGCTGTCTCCATAGATCGTGCAGGTATCGGTTCCGGCAGCATACAATCCCGGGATCACTTCAAAATCCTGTGTCACGACCTCCGTATTGTGATTGATCTTGATTCCGCCAAGGGAGCCGTATGCACCAGGGAACTGTTTCGCCGCATAAAAAGGTCCCTTGCGGATCGGTTTCATATAATCGTGCCGTTTCCCGAACTGCGCATCCCGGGTATCGCAGTAATGATTATAGGTCTCAACCGTATCCAGGAATTTCTCTTTGTCAATACCTGCCTTTTCCGCCAGCTCTTCCAACGTATCAGCCTTAAAGACATAAGGATTGCCTTTGCTGATACATTTGTCAATCGCTTCATCAAACCCGGCAATATTGCTGACGTTCAGTACAAAGCTTTGTACGTCAACGCCCTTTTCGATATAGTAATCCTTTGCCGCATCATCAAACACCATGATTCCACAGCGTTCTTTCTGAATATTTACTGCATTTGCAGCAAAAGTACTGTTTTCGAAAAATTCTTCATTGAAGAATCTTTCTCCATTAAGATTTACCAGCAGATTCGGCTGTGCAAAAGCCGCACGCACGGATTCTGTCAGATGTCCTCCCGGAAGAGAAATAACCAGCTCCATGGAAATCTCTGTGGATCCGGCACCGGCCTCTGCTGCCATACGAATTCCATCTCCCACCATATTCGGAAGCTTAAATCCGAAGAAATCCTGATTGTATACGAAGCCGGTCCGTTCCTGAACCTGCTTCTCATCACCGCCAAGGCCACCTGTACATACGACTGCCGCCTTGCAGTCAATAAAGATCTCTTCCCCTTCTTTGGTCTTTCCGGAGATGCCGGATACTTTTCCATCTTCCTTCCGGATATGCTGCACCGCCGTTTCCATGAGGAATTTTACCCCCAGCTGTTCCGCCCGTTCCACCATACGTTTGATCATGGTACCGGCTGCACCGGGACCGGGCTTTCCATTCTCCGGCATGACAATGTGCCAGGTGGCTTCGGAACCCGGGAAATACCTGGCGGCTTTATAGAATTCCACTCCCATATCAGACAGCCAGTTGATGGTATCTGCCGATTTCTCGAAGTATTTTCTTACCAGGTTTGCATCCACTCTCCAATGGGTATATTCCATGAACATTTTGAACGCTTTATCAACGGATACCGTGCACAAATCACGTTTCTGCACAGCCGTATCCAATCCCAGCGGTCCCATACCTGCACTGGCTGCACCACCGAAACGCTTGCTCTTCTCGATCGCAATGACGGATAATCCTGCTTCTGCGGCAGAAATCGCTGCCGCCAGACCGGAAGGTCCGCAGGCAATCACTACGAAATCACAACTGTATTTCTGCATTTTTTTCTCCTCAGACGTTTCTTATTCGCTTAAGATTACCGGACCCGGACTCTGCATCAGACTGCTTTATCTGCAGCGATCAGAGCCTGCATTGCAGCTTCTGCTTCTCTTGGCATTGGCTCGTAACATCCCAGTGTTTTTGCGATAACGGTTGTCTGTGCCATCTCTTCGGTATAAACGGTCGCATGCATAGCCGATTTCATATCTTTTCCGCAAGTGAACATTCCATGATTTTTGATCAGACATACACTTCCGGTTTCTCCGATCGCTGCTGCAACCTTTGCTGCAACTTCATTGGATCCCGGCATGGTAAAGCTTACAATCGCGATGGGTGTAAACTCACACTGCGGTGGTGTAATCGGTCTTAATTCCGGATTCTCTCCCATGGCACAAATCGTTGCATTCATGCTGTGAGTATGGATCGTAGCATTCACGTCCGGTCTGGAGCGAAGCACTGCAGCATGCATCGGAAGCTCGGAGGACGGTTTGTATGGTCCTTCGATCCATTCATTTGTACCATCTTCTTTCAATTCCACGATAGCGATATCTCCGGCTGTCATTCCGGTATAAGAAATTCCGCTGGGGGTGATTGCAACGATATTGGGGTTTTCCGGATCACGCATGGTAATATTTCCGGATGTTCCGTTAATAAGTCCTTTGTTCACCGCCTCTAAAATAGCTTCCAATACGATTTTCCTGGTATTTTCATAATTCATGAATTCATTCCTCCTGACTCTGTTTTTCTATAACGATTATTCACCTGCCATGGAATTCAGCTTAAACAGATCCACATCCAGGTGTTTGTACATATCTACATACATCGGGAACAGCTTGTCATAAGCCTTCGCCCATTTTGCATTTGGCATAATGATCTCCTGGGCCTGCACAAGCTCTGCCATGGTTTCCTCCAGATTCGGGAATATTCCCACTCCGTGGCCGGCGATCAGGACATCTCCAAAAGGAACATCTCCCGCTTTCTCGTCCATCACATACACCGGAACGTTCAGCATTGCTGCTTTGATCATAGACCAGGTACGGCTCTTGGCTCCACCGCCGGTGACGCGAAGGCTCGTGATAGGGGCGCCGGTCTCTTTCATAACAGAGAACACGTGACGGATCGCATACGCAGTTCCTTCAAAAACCGAACGGATCAGATCCTGTCTGGACGTGCTCATGGACATGCCAATGAACATCCCCTTGGCATGATTGTTCCAAAGAGGGGCTCGCTCCCCCAGAAGATACGGAAAATAGAACAGCCCGTTGCTGCCGGCCGGAGACTGCATAGCCTTCAGGTTCAGGTAATCGTATACATTAATTCCCATCTTTTTCGCCGTTTTCTTCTCCTCGAATCCCATGAGATCCAGGAACCATTTTAAGGAAGCGCCGCTGGCGCTGATGGGAGCATCAAATACATAAGGCACCCCTGCTATGGAGCTTGGTTTTGCCACCACCGGAAGATAAGGATCCGTTGCCTCTGTATGGCAGCAGAACAACAGGGAGCTGGTTCCGGAGGATTCTCCTGCTTCTCCGGGCCTGGAAAGTCCAAGAGCATACATGGATGCCACGGCATCACTGGCCCCGCACAATACCGGAATCCCGCTGACCAGGCCGGTTTCTTCCGCTGCCGCTT
>JABUSW010000232.1 GCA_021443885.1 Blautia sp. | reverse complement strand
TCTTTCCTTTCTTTTTTTGTTACGCTATTTTCATTTCAAAACTGATCAGGATATACAAAATGATTACGGATCGTTTCGCTGCGAAGCAGCTCGCACAATCCTGCCCGTATTCCACATCATAATACGCATCTTAAACGCTGTCAATCTCTGTCAAGCCATAAATTTCCGTCAAAACACTGATTACAGAATCCTCATCCAGGAAGAAACGCACATGCAATTCCCCATCGTCCAGACGCTTCCCGGCGGTTGTCTGCCCTTCAAAGGTATACAGGCCACAATTCTCATATTTCATACAGCGGCTCAGCAGTCTGGACATGGTACTAAGCTTGATATCTGTGGTTGCCACATCCTTGAATTCTGCATACAGTTCCACCGCATACTGAGCATCCATATCGTCACTGGCTTTCAGCTTCTCCAGAAATCCCCTCAGAAATTCCTGCTGTCTGCGCATCCGGGAGGTGTTCTCATCTTCCCCTCCATTCAGATTCGAGCACAGATAATACTGCGCCTGCTCATCACTGAGGGATATCGTTTCTCCCTTCTTCATAGAAGGATCCACAGCAGAAAAGTCATCGGTGATCTCAACCTTGACGCCGCCAACGATTCCATTTAATTTCGGCAACGCCGCGATCGGCACCGTATAGCAGCCATCGATCTTCAGATCTCCCAGAAGCTGCGATACTGCCTGTACCGTTTTTTTGTTGCTTTTCTCTTTGTTTTTCCCAAACTGAGGAGCTTCACACAGCTGAAACTCTGTGGTTTCTTCTTTACCGTCATCGTCTGTAGATACATAATGCGAAACCGTATCCGTGTTCAGCTGCAGCGTATACAATTTCTTATTGTTCAGATCCATGGCAACCAATGCCAGGAAATCTGCCATGGCTCCTTCGTAATCCTCTTCGGTTTCCTCTTCCGTTCCGATACTGTCCGTTCCAATGATGAGATACGTCTCCATCTGACTCGCATATGCAAATTCACGGTCATACAGTTTTAACCGCGGCTCCGTCTCCGCATCCTCATCATTTTCCTGTTCTACCGGTCCTACTGCCTTTGGTTTATACCTCTGGCTGTCCTCTAAATAGCCAACAACACCCCAGATCAGGGCAAAGGAGATTGCCAGAACCAGCAAGCTCCATATCAGCTTCCCTCTATCGCTCATTTCGGATCGTCTCAATTGCTATTTTCCTCCAGATGTGTTCCGCCAGGTCGTCGCATTCCTCCAGAATATCCTCGCCCAGTTTTTTCTCTATGTATGTTCGTGCCGGAAGCAGCTCCGGTGCCCTGGTGGACATATTGTGACAGTCTGTTCCGAATATTACTTCGTTCCCCTCTTTCAGGAATTTCACCGGAAAACGTCTGCCCTTCCAATGCAGAAACGGAGCATAATTCATCTGGCATACCACCGGCATCTCCATGATCTCATCCCAATAACGAAAATCCTTCTGAAACGGAACATATCGCTCCACGTGGGCAAGGATCACATTCATCCGCTGTCGGTTGATGACCCTGTGAATATCCTCAACGATATCCGCATCCCACTGTGTGAAAGGCATCTCGATCAGAATTGTATCCGATCCGCCGATGCACAGCTCCGGCAGAACCTCTGCCTTTCCCATCCCCGGGAAGTAAAACACCTCTGCTCCCACCAGATAATCCGGAACCTCTTCCTCTTCATATTCCAGCGCCTCTTCCAGTTTCCAGAGGCTTTTCTCTCTTTTGCTCAGGAAATGATCTACCGATTGCTTATGCGCATAGAAATGAGGAGTAAATACCACCTTTTCTACCCCTTGTTTAAATTCCTGTTTCATCATTTGTATGCTCATATCCGTATTCGGACTGCCATCATCAATTCCTGGAAGCACATGTGTATGAAAATCGATCATTTATTCCCACCTGCCACGTATCTTCCTGCTTTGTCGTATAAAAGCACTGAAAGCTATAATATCACATTATGCATTTATCTTCAAGTATTATAGATCGCTGTACAGTTCTTCCTGATAAACCCCGTCCGCGATCAGCTTGCGAAAGCTTTCCACTACATAAGCCTTATCTTCCTTATACGTAACACCGAACCAGGAATCCCGGGTCTCCAGAACCTTCACAGTAAGCATTCCCTTACGCAGCAATCCACCGATCAGGGATGGGATCAGGTATTCTGCCTTCTCCGGATTCCGTGGAACCTCCTGTTCAAAAAACTCCACAAATTTCTCATCCAGCACCTTCATAAACGGAGGAACCTGCCCTTCCTTTGCCGGGAATCCCCAGAAGTTCATGGATACATAAGAATTCGGATCCAGCTCCACGCCGTCGGCATTGGCACCGATCTCACCGGTCTCCTGACAAACCGTCTTCCGGATATTCTTTGTTTCCACAACATCTGCAATATGCATATGTCCTTCCTGCATGAAGCAGACACCTCTCGTAACGCCGCCATTGTCTGATAACGTGTTCTTCAGGATGAAGCCGGCCATGGAAACTGCCGTATCCTCATGTTCCTGATTAAGCCAGTTATACATCTGTACAAAGCCTTCTTTGCCATAATAGTCGTCTGCATTGATAATGGCAAAGGGTTCCCGGATCAGATCCTTTGCCGCCAGAACCGCCTGTCCGGTCCCCCATGGTTTGGTGCGGCCTTCCGGCACAGCAAAGCCCTGCGGGATCTCCTGCATATCCTGAAATGCGTACGCGAGCTCCACATCATTGGCTTTACAGATCTGTTCGACGCGATTCCCGATCCGCTCGCGGAAATCCGCCTCAATATCTTTACGAATCACGATAATGATCTTACTAAACCCTGCCTTGATCGCATCGTGAATGGAATAGTCCATAATAATCTCATCATGGAGCCCTACCGGCTCTAACTGTTTAATGCCTCCGCCGAACCGGGATCCAATGCCGGCAGCCATGATCAATAATGTAACCTTCATTATTCAAACCTCCCCATCTCGGGCTGAAATTGATTGTATCCTTATGAGTATACCATTTTTTGTATGCATCTTCAATTACTTAATCAACCCCAAACCCTTAAAATGCCCATAATTCTCACCTGTTCTCTAACATAACTTCAAAAAACGATTCCTGTATAGGAAATTTCGGATGTAAAAAGGCGCTGTGAAGATACTTCACAACGCCTTTTTCGGATTATCTTATTCAAGTTCGTCAACCGTCTGCTTTTCTGATACGCTCACGAACCCTCTTTGGATTCACGACGGACCAGACTATGCCATTAAAGTCTCTCTGCCTTCTCAATATCCAGGAAATATTTGTAGGTATCCACGGTAAGCTCGCCGCAGGCCGCTTCATCGCAGGCAATGATGGCACCATTGTGCATCTGCAGCGCGCTGCAGGTCCATTTGTGGCTTACATTTCCTTCTACCGTTGCTGCAAGAGCCCGAGCCTTGTTATGGCCATTGATGAGAACCAGAACCTCCTTGGAATCTGTTACGGTTCCGATTCCTACGGACAAAGCCTTTGCAGGTACTTTCTCCGGATCATTTCCGAAGAATCTGGAATTCACGATTCTTGTGTCTGTGGTCAGATCACGTACACCGGTACGGGAAGTCAGAGAAGTAAATGGCTCATTAAATGCAAGATGGCCATCTACACCGATTCCGCCCATGAACAAGTCGATTCCGCCATAGGATGCGATCTTCTCTTCGTAACGAGCGCACTCACCTTCCGGATCGTCCGTCATACCGTTGAGAATATTGATATTCTCTTCCGGAATCTCGATATGGTTAAAGAACTCATCATGCATGAAATACCAGTAGCTCTGGTCATGCTCTCTCGGCAGGCCAAGGTATTCATCCATGTTGAAGGTCACAACGTTCATAAAAGAAACTTCACCGGCTTTATTCTTCTTGATCAGCTCTTTGTACACGCCGATGGGGGAAGAACCGGTAGGAAGTCCCAGAACGAAGGGACGGTCCTCTTTGTGGTTGTTGATCTTAGCTGCAATATAATCTGCTGCCCATTTACACATTTTCTCGTAATTATCCTGAATCACTACTCTCATTTTTGTGTCTCCTTATCCTTTGAATGGAACCGTCAAAACTCTCCTGCAAATCCTCCTAAAGATTCACAGCTTCCTGTTTTCGCAGAACCATTCTCCTCATCTTAATATAAATCTCTCATCTCATCATTGCGGGACATCCCAGTCCCCGGGAAAACAGTGGCTTCCTCATGATCTCCACCTTCCCATATACATTGACACTTCGTCACAGATTACGCCAGGTGTCCTTTGGATTCAATTACTTCAATTACGCTGTTCACGTATTTCTCACAGATCTCATCGGTTCCGGCTTCTACCATAACGCGGATCACCGGCTCTGTACCACTCTCTCTTACCAGAATACGTCCTTCATCGCCAAGCTCCTCTGCAACCTTGGCAACTGCAGCCTGCACATCCGGATCATTCTGTGCATCCGGTTTGCTCTTCACGCGTACGTTTTTCAGCACCTGTGGATAGAATACCACCGGAGCTGCCAGCTCGCTCATTGGTTTCTGCTTTGCCAGCATAACCTCCATCATCTTCAGACTGGTAAGGATTCCATCTCCTGTAGTTGCATATTTTGTGAAAATAATATGACCGCTCTGTTCTCCACCGATACGGTTTCCATAGGTCACCATATTTTCGTAAACATACTTGTCGCCGACTTTTGTCTTCTCGTATTCGATGTCTGCTTTATCAAGGGCCTTGTATAAGCCAAAGTTGCTCATAACGGTAGTAACAACTTTATTGTTCACCAGTTTGCCGCGCTCTTTCATATATTTACCATAGATGTAAATGATATGATCGCCGGTAACCACATTGCCCTTTTCATCCACACAGAGACAGCGGTCTGCATCCCCATCGTAAGCAAAACCGATGTCCAGACCATTGTCTACCACGTATTTCTGGAGATGCTCGATGTGGGTACTTCCGCAGTCTGTATTGATATTATATCCATTTGGTTCTGCATTCATGACATAGGTCTTCGCACCCAGCGCATCAAACACTGCCTTTGCAATAGACCATGCAGCACCATTTGCCACATCCAGACCAACCTTAACGCCTTTGAAGCTGAAGTTGGACAGGGAGATCAGGTATCCGATGTAACGGTTCCGTCCGGAAACGTAGTCTACTGTACATCCCACCTCGCGGCTTGCCATCGGGATCTCAAGCTTTCCATCAATATAATCTTCCACCTTGAGAATGGTCTCTTCGTCCATCTTCTCTCCGTTTCCGTTCAGAAGCTTAATACCATTGTCATAGTATGGATTATGGGACGCACTGATCATGATACCACAGTCAAAATCGTCTACCTTTGTGATATAAGCAACGGAGGGGGTTGTGGTTACATGCATGATATACGCATCTGCCCCGGATGCCATAAGGCCGGTACACAGTGCATATTCAAACATATAAGAAGAACGTCTTGTATCTTTTCCAATGACTACCTTTGCTTTTTTGTCCAGTCTCGCTCCGTAATACCATCCAAGAAAACGCCCGATCTGAATTGCATGTTCATAAGTCAGATTCTTATTTGCCTCACCACGAAAGCCGTCTGTTCCGAAATATTTACCCATACGTTTAGTCCTCTCTTTTCTTTACAACTGTTCCGTCATTCTTGTGAATGCTTCTCTCCGGAATCACGCCCCGAACACAGCTTGTGGGATAGATGTTGCAATGTCTTCCGATAACGGTTCCCGGATTCAATACTGAATTGCAGCCCACTTCCACATAGTCGCCTAACATCGCGCCGAATTTCTTGATGCCTGTCTCGATCTGTTCTTCTCCGTTGTGCACCACTACCAGTTTCTTATCGGACTTCACGTTGGAAGTGATGGATCCGGCACCCATATGGGAATAATGTCCAAGAATGGAATCTCCTACATAATTGTAATGTGGCGTCTGAACATGATCGAACAGAATGACATTTTTCAGCTCACAGGAATTGCCCACGACACAGTTGGCACCTACCAGGGCAGATCCGCGGATGAATGCACAATGACGTACTTCTGTTTCCGGTCCGATGATACATGGCTCGCCAAGATAAGCAGACGGGAAAACCTTTGCCGTCTTGTGAACCCATACATGCGGAGAAACCTCCTCATAGTCCTCTCCCAGGGTTGGCCCCAATGTCAGGATCAGCTCTTTGATTCCTTTCAGGGCTTCCCATGGATAGTCAAATCCCATGAGATAGTCTTTTGCTAATGTATGATCCAGATCATACATATCTGTTATTTTAAACATAGTAATCCTCCATCATAAAACGTTTATTCCAATGCGTTCTTCCCAAGATAACCGGGCTGATCCCGAAATGGTTTTTCGAATATCACACTTTGGAATAACGCAATTACATCCGGTGTCAGGATACCGCTTGTTACAGTGTTGATTCTGCTTTTTCGCTCTATCCCTGTCGAACCACCCATCCGTGGCAGCATCCGCCGAGTCTTTCGATCACTGCCATCCTCGTCAACCGATTACGGTCCTGGCGCTAACGATATCCGTCTCCTCCTGACGCAGATACCGTTTTGTTGTTTTTTCATGGTATTCTACCACAAAACGCAAGACTATGCAAACCAGATTCTACACAAAACCTGCCAAAGCTGCCACGCAGCTTACCCGTGAATGCTCTTCGCGATTCGCGATTCAGTCCAAACCATGCAGCGAAAGTTCCTGTAAATCTGTTTGCAATCACAAGCTTTCTAAGCTATACTTAATCACAAAGAAACCAGAATTTAACACAATTAAAGGAGGATTTCCCATGTATCAAGATGGCAAAATCTGGATCGCACAGTCCGATCAAAACTTATACTTATACCCTGCAATGGCGAACCGTCATGGCCTCATCGCAGGTGCTACCGGTACCGGTAAAACAATCACGCTGAAGGTTCTGGCCGAATCATTCTCTGATATGGGAGTTCCGGTATTTTTTGCCGATGTAAAAGGCGATCTCTCCGGCATGTGCCAGCCCGGAACGGACTCCGCAGATATGCAGGAACGCATCACCCGTTTTGGAATCGAGAATTTCACCTTTAAGAATTATCCTACCCGTTTCTGGGATATCTTCGGAGAAAAAGGCCACCCGGTCCGGGTAACCATCTCCGATATGGGACCGATCCTTCTGGCAAAACTCTTCGGCCTTACCGACGTGCAGGCCGGCGTTCTGAATATTGTATTTAAAGTTGCAGATGATCACGGTCTGCTGCTTCTGGATCTGAAAGACCTGCGGGCAATGCTGCAGTATGTAGGCGACAATCGTGCAGAGTTTACCACCACTTACGGAAATGTATCCTCTGCCAGCATCGGTGCCATTCAGCGTGCACTCCTTGCTTTCGAGGATCAGGGCGGCGAGCTGTTCTTTGGTGAACCCGCATTGGACATCCGGGACTGGATGCGTACAGATCTGGATGGAAGAGGTTTCATCAATGTCCTGAGCAGTACACAGCTCATCCAGAATCCGACGATTTATTCCACCTTCCTGCTGTGGATGATGACAGAGCTCTTCGAGAAGCTTCCGGAGATCGGCGATCCGGAGAAACCACGTATGGTATTCTTCTTCGACGAAGCCCATCTGTTATTCAACGATACCCCAAAAGCGCTTCTGCAGAAGATCACGCAGGTTGTTAAGCTGATCCGTTCCAAGGGTGTTGGTATCTATTTCATCAGCCAGAGTCCTTCGGACATTCCGGACGAAGTTCTTGCGCAGCTTTCCAACCGGATCCAGCATGCTTTGCGTGCCTATACGCCGGCTGAGCAGAAGGCTGTTCGTGCCGCTGCCACCGCATTCCGTGAGAATCCAACCTTCAAGACCGAGGAAGTCCTGATGCAGCTCGGTGTCGGAGAAGCCCTGGTAAGCTGTCTGGATCAGGCCGGCATCCCAACAGTGGTAGAGCGTGCCTTTATTCTTCCGCCGCAGAGCCGCATGGGCGCAGCAGATGCAGAGGTTATGCAGTCCAATATTCTTTCGGATGAATTTGAATTGAAATACCGCGAGATGGTAGATCGCGAATCCGCATACGAACTGATCATGGAAGCAACAAAGCAGCTGGAAGAACAGCGGGCTTTGGAAGAGGCGGAAGAACAGCGACAGAAGGAAGAAGCGGAAGCAGAGAAGCTTCGTGCAAAAGAGGAAGCGGCTGCGGAAAAACAGCGTATCCGGGAAGAGGCCGAAGCCGAGAAGCAGCGGGCAAGAGAAGAAGCAGCTGCGGAAAAACAACGCATCCGGGAGGAAGCTGCCGCTGAGAAACAGCGGGCGAAAGAAGAAGCCGCTGCGGAAAAACAGCGTCTGAAAGAAGAGAAAGAAAAACGGGAAGTATGGGAACGCGCCGGAAAGAATGCTGCAAACTCCGTCGCCAGATCCGTCAGCAACAACCTCTTAAGCTCTGTCCTGGGCGGCAAGAAAACCAGCACCTCCACCATTGCCAAACGCGCTGCAAGCACAGCACTGAACTCCGTTGTACGCTCCGGAACGAACTCTATTATGAGAGGAATTTTCGGAAATAAGAAGTAAATATAACGTACACTTTCATAAATGTGCGCCGCCAGGCGCACGGCAAACAGAATCCCGCACGAACACGTGCGGGATTCTGTTTTATTGCCAGTTTTCAATATACTCTTTAAATCTTGGAAGCCCCGTAAGGCTCTGTACTTTGCGGCCATTTTATGCTTACACATATGTCCCGTTAATGAAGATATCAACTTCACTTCCGTCTTCTCTAATTCCCACAATATGCAGATCGTCTGCCCCCACCATAAAGTCTACATGGATAATGGAGTCGTTGATTCCCATTTTTTCCGCTTCCTCCGCTGAAAGGTGCTCTCCATTCGGAAGGACTTCCTTGAAGCCGGCGCCGATGGCAACGTGGCAGCATGCATTTTCATCAAACAGCGTGTTGTAGAACAGGAATCCGCACTGGTTCACCGGAGATTCTTTTGGAACCAGCGCCACCTCGCCTAACATGCATGCTTTTTCATCCATGTGCAGCATTTTTTCCAATAGCTCCTGACCCTTCGCTGCCTTACAGGACACCGCCTTTCCATCTTCAAAGGTGATGGAGAAGTCTTCGATCAGCTGCCCGTTCCAGGAAAGGGGTTTTACTGCCACCAAGGTCCCTTCGCATTTGCCCGCCATAGGAGTCGTGAAGACTTCTTCGGTGGGCATGTTGGGGATGTAGGTAGTATTGTTCGTAATATTCAGATCATTGGCTGCTTCCCATTTTGCCTCCGGAATCAGGTCGACAGTAAAGTCGGTCCCGTTAGAAGAAGAATAACGCAAAGATCTCAGCTTCTGATTATTCAGCCAGTCTGCCTTTGCAGCCATGAAGTCAATATGCTTCTGCCATTCCTGCAGCGGATCGTTGTTTTCCTCGACACGTACGGTTCGCAGGATCGCATCCCATAGAAGCTCCATCGCCTCTTCTTCCGAATGATCCGGGAAGCATTTTTTCGCCCAGGCAGCAGACGGGATCGCTGCGATCAGCCACTGGTGCCTGCCGTCAATGGCGTTGCGGTAGGGTTTGCGGACCTTGGCACGCTTCTGGGTTACGCGGGACAGCTTCTCCACATCCAGCCCGGCAAGCGCATCCGGATCCTCCGATTCGATAAAGATCCGGCACGGCAGATCCTCTACCATCTGTTTCAGCTTCTCTTCTTCCCACACCAATGTCGTTCCCAGAACGTCTTCGTCTGCGTATGTAAAGTTCAATCGTGTCTGCTGATCACAGCCCCAGTCGATATTCACCTTTTTTGCCCCCGCCAGGTAACATTCTTCCATCACCAGGCAGGCAAATGCATGCTGGTCCACGGACGCATTGATGGTCACCACCTGGCCTTTCTGTACATTGGCACCCTTTCGCACCAGTAAATTTGCATATTTCCTTAATGTTTCTATTGTCGGTCTCATTCTCTATTATCTCCTTATCAAAAAGTCTTCATATATTTCCACTTGCCTCCGCGGAAACGGATCAGGTTCAGGATCGCACCTGCGCCGAAGTCCACCGCGGTTGCGATCCATACGGCGCGGTAGCCGATGGGTGTCGCTGCCATGGCATAAGCAGCTACGACTCTCAGGAACAGCGTCACGAAGGTGAAGACCAATGGCACCTTGATATCTCCGGCGCCTTGCAGCGCACACTTGGTGGTGTACATGAACGCCGCAAAGAACAGGCTGACCGGCACAAAGTGCAGATACTGCACACCGATCTCCAGCACTTCGCCCCTGCAGCCGAACAGCATGATCAAAGGCTTTGACCCGAACAGAAAGACCATAGTCAGTACCAGACATCCCGTCAGTGACATGGCCCAGGAGGCATGCAGCCCCTTCCGTACACGTTCCGGCTGGTTGGCTCCGATGTTTTGCCCGGAAAAAACCGTCATGGTCTGGGCAAAGCACATAATCGGAATAACTGCGTAGATCTCGATCTTGCTGGCAGCCGCCACGCTGGCCATAAAGCTTTCCCCATAGCTGTTCACCAGTCGCTGTACGGCCAGTGCACCCGTGTTGCTGATGATATACTGTATTGCCAGGGGAATTCCCGTTTTCAGATAGATGCTGCAGTCACTTTTATTAAATGAAATCTCATTCCATTGGACAAACAACAAGGGCTGCTTCTTTTTCACATAAACCAAACATAAGAGCACCGCGATCAGCTGTGCCAGAACCGTGGCAACCGCTACACCGATTACCCCCCATCCAAACAGGACAACAAAAATCAGGTCCAGGACGATATTTGCCACAGAGGAAATGATCAGCATGTACATTGCCGCTTTGGAGTCTCCCACGGATCGAAGCGCCGACGCCATGGCATTGTACAAAAATACGCAGATCAATCCCAGCAGATAGATCCGCAAATACGACATTGCCCAGCCATAGACCTGCTCCGGAACGTTCAGCATATTACGAAGGACGATATCCGCGATCAGTTCCCCCGTCACCGTAAGGATCACGCCGATTCCGATCATCATAAGAAGCATGGTGGACATGGCACGATGCAGCCGCTCTTTCTCCCTGGCGCCAAACAGCTGTGCCAGATATACACTGCTGCCACCTGCCAGTCCATTGGATATGGACACCAGCAGATTCACGAAGGCTCCGGACGTATTCACCGCTCCCAGCGCATTCTCACCTACGAAATTCCCAACCACGATTCCATCCACGGTATTATAAAGCATCTGCAAAATCAACCCGCCCATAATCGGCAAGGCAAACAATGCGATCGATTTTGATATCTTTCCCTCTGTCACTTCGTCTCTTCCTCATCTTTTCATATTTTGCAAAATGGCTGTTTAATTCTTCTGCAATCCTATGAAACCACATTTGACCTGAATCCGCCAGTACATTTTCCGTATTTTTGTTGATACCAGGGGCAAAAGGCAGGACGGCTCGTCGCGCTTCCTCGTAAGATACAGCACCTCTTTTGTTTACAATGTCAAAACACGCATCCCACGTTATCATACAAAGGGCTGAGAAAACATGTGTGCCATAACACTGTCAACCGTGACAGTCTGCACCACATATTTCTCAGCCTATAAAACGTGTTATTTTAAGTCTTCTATTTTGCCGGCGGATATTCGTTGCAGAGCAGGCGGTATGGCGGCTCATCTTCCTCCACCGTTGGGAAACGGCTGTTCTGCTCATAGAAACGATTGTCCGTATTATCATCGTTGCACATGGATACTTCCCCGATGAGAACCTTCTGACCATCCTTCGGAATAATGAACTCATGATAGTAATATGGATACAGTGTCAGGCTGTCGCCGGGATGCAGCACGATTTCAGAGCCGGCCGGAACGTAATAATTGCGGCCATCCTGCGAAATGAGAACGTCCGTATCCAGAAGCTCACCTTCGTTTTCCCGATTTGCATTCCACAGACGGAAGATCAGATCGCCGCCGCCGCGGTTGATAATGTCTTCCATCTTATTCCAGTGGAAATGATTCGGGGATGTCTGCCCCGGATACAGCATCATGATCTTCTCAGCATAGGTCTTCGTATACTTTGGATTGTGTACGTTACCGTTACGCAGCGTGATCAGTGCAAGACCGTTGCCGCCGAAGAAATCACCCTCGCCGTAGTCTGTGATATCCCAGCCCAGGGCATTGTCACGAATCTCATCGTATTCATGGCCTTTTTCCTGCCACTCCTCCGGTGTGAAGCTAAGAAATGGCGGAAGTGCGAATTTGTATTCCTTCAGCATTTCTTCGAACTCTTTAATAACCTGATTAATCTGTGATCTTTTCATTTTAAACCTCCTTATATGCATGGCGCCCTGCCATAGATTTCTTTTGTGTCACTCCAGATTCGCATGGTACTTCCACAGTCCCTTCATGTCCAGCTGCTGTTCATCGATGATCATCTTCGCCAGGATATCTCCCATCAGCAAAATGGACTGTTCAAATAATGTCGTCATGGGCTGAGCGGAATCGATCTCATCCTCCAGGTAAAATTTGGTTCGGACCGGTATGCGCACCATAAAGTCTGCGATATCCTTCATCTCACTGTTGGGGTTGGATCCCACGTGAACGATCCTGCATCCCGGAACGGTTTCCCTGGCCTTCTTTGCGATGTTTAATGGGAAAATCGACCCGCCGGAACCGGAGCCTACGATCAGTAGATCTTTTTCATTAAAGTGCGGCTCCGTGATCTCTCCCACATAATGGGTCCGGATCCCCAGATGAGCCAGCCGCTTGCAGATTGCCTGCAAAGAAAGCATCACCCGACCCACGCCGATGAAGAAAACCTGGTCTGCAGCAAGAATCTCTTTGGAAAGCCTCTCCAGATTGTCGGTGTCGATGCTGGCCAATGTCTGTGCGATCTCCCCCAGAATGGCATCACAGTTTTCCTGATATCTCACCTTGAAATCGTTGCTCATGATTCGCATCCTCCTATGACACTCTCCCGGATCCGCATCATTTCACGGATGCTGGGAATCATTTCGTCTCCCTTTTTAAAACAGGTACTGCCCAATACAAACTGGTCCGCAATGTCTTTCCCATATTTCTGCACTACTTCCGGGGAAATCCTTCCGTCCAGAGAAATCTTTGTGGAAAGCCCCCGATCCGAGATCATTTTCTTCAGCTCCAGAATCTTCCGTTCTGCATAAGGAACCATCTTCTCGCCCTTTACAAAAGCATAACCCGGGTTGATCAGCATCAGCAAAACGGTGTCGCATTTTTCCAGAACATATTCTAACGTGGACAAAGGCGTTGCCGGTCTTAATGCCACACCTGCCCGGACACCTTTCGCATGAATGCGGTTCAGCATGCCATCGATATGAGGCTGTGTCTCGGCATGAAATACGATCTGCTGCACGCCGATATCCAGCAGTTCATCTACAAAATAATCCTGCTCCGTCACCATCACATGGCAATCAAAGGCGAGATCCGTCTTCGCCCGCAGCTGCCTTACCGTCTCCAGGCCCAGGGGCATACTGGGACTGAAATGGCCATCCAGAATGTCCACATGAAGCATCTCCAGCCCCTCCGCTTCCAGAATGCGGATCTGGGATTCCAGATTGCACATGTCCAACGTGATCAGAGACGGCGTATACATGCAAGGCTTATCCCAAATGGTACGCATCACCGTCGCCCTCCTGTCTCAGAACCTCCAGAATCTGCTCCCGGGTAGGCAATGAAGAAATACCCCCCTTTTTCTGAACACAGATCCAGCCGCTGACATTTCCATACTTCATGGCTTTGCGGATAATTTCCTCAGACAGGTCCTCTGCCGTCTCCACCTTCAGCAGCCGCAGGCAGGAAAGGAAACCGCCCCAGAAAGCATCCCCTGCTCCGGTAGCGTCCACGCAGACAGCCTTTCTTCCGGGAACCGCGAAAACCTGATCCTGATAATAACATTTTGCCCCGTCACCGCCCAGAGTCAGGACGATCAGGGTAATGCCGTATTCCTTCATCAGCTTCGGAAGGTTCTCTGCGCCGCCCATCATATCCAGCTCCTCTTCGGAGATCTTCAGCACATCGATATAAGGCAGACATTCGAATACCTTTTTCACACAGGCATCCACATCGTCATTCCACATCAGATTCCGATAATTTACGTCAAAGCTTACGAGCTTTCCAAATTCGTGGGCAAGCCGCATGGCTTTCACTGTGGCCTCTGCAACCGGTGATGCAGATAAGGAACAGGAACCGGCATGCACGATAACCGAATCCCGGATCTCTTCCTCCTTCACCTGTGCCTCCGAAAGAAACATGTCCGCTCCGGGCTTTCTGGCAAAGGTAAAGCTTCGGTCCCCGCTCTCATCCAATGTTACAAATGCCATGGTAGTAATCGCCTCAGCACAAAAGTCCGGATTCAATCTCCGGACACCATTTTCCTGCAATGTATCCGCCAGAAAATGTCCAAAATCATCCTCGCCGATGCTGCAAAGCATACCCGCAACCAGGCCGTTCTTCGCTACTGCACAAGCCACATTTGCCGGCGCACCACCGGCGTTTCGCAAGTAACTTCCCGGCTCCTCCCCCGGGATAAAATCAATCACCATTTCTCCAATGCTATATAGATCCATTCCTGCTCTCCTTTGATTCTTCAACCATTCTGTTATCCCTCGTGCATCGTTTCGCTTTGTACGCTTCCTCTTTATCACATTCAGACAAAAAGCGGAAGCACCTAAGCTCATTATAAGACAAAATCATGAAATTGTTAAGATTCATCCTGCTTTTCCTGCGCATTTTTTAAGGTGAGAGAATACATATAAAATACGAAAGTGCAACTCTTACACCTCCAGGTCCGTTCACTTCCAAGAATTCAGGAAGGTCACAGAATGCCTCAGCTGCAGTCATCTATACAAATCCTCCGTCGATATTTCATTATCTACGATATGTCTGTATTCATTGTTTTTTACTCCCGCCACCGATATTAATGTCAAATGTACCGCACTCCTGCAACCGGTTTCATCAATGAAAGCGCTGACTTTATGATTCAGCACATCGGAATACTTCGCATCTATTTCAAATACTTCCCTTGTATATTTTGCTTCACACAAATTGATGACTCCGTCTTTCCGATCAATAAGCAGATCCACCTGCGCCCATACACAACCAGAAATTCCGCTCTCTCAGATAGTAAACAGCCTTCCAGAATGTCCCGTTCCAACTCTCTTCCAACCATAACGATACCTCTTATAATCCTCTGAATCCAATATAATATCATGTGTTTTAGAGAATTATGATTGATATTCAATCTATATTCCTCTGAATATCAATATTGTATATATCGCTTCAAAAGCCAAGAATGGAATGTCTGTGTAAGCGTATTTTTTTAATTAGCAATTCATGATTAAGGTTAAGTTAATATTTTTCCCATTCTATATTAAGCATAGGGTGTTATGATTACATCAGTCAAAGGAAATGACACACAAGTAAACACAAAGACAAAAAAACAAAGCCCGACAATGAGGCGAATCAGAAAATTACAGAAAAAACATTCAAAATCAGGAGGAAGAAAAAATGAAAGCAACAAGAAAAATTATGGCAGCAACAATTATCGGAGTTACAGCAATTATGGCATCTACCGCACTGGTAAGCGCAGCATCCTTTACATCTTATGACCCGAACGTCAAAGTGGAAACTCCAAATGACAACTGGAAAGAGGTTTCCGATTCCGAAACATTGATCACACTGACCGATGGAAAAGACGTCGTAAAGGTGAAAGAATTCCAGAGGGGTGACGAGATTCCGACAGCAACAACAAAAGATGACCGATTCGAGGAGATTTACCAGACCTTCTATACAACATCTGCAACTACCTATCTGATCTCCGGATTTGCGCAGACAAAGGATTCCATCGATGAAGTTCGTTCGGTCGTAGAGAGCATCCAGCTGGCAGATCACAAGAAGGCAGAAACGAAGAAAGAGGAACAGAAACAGGAACAGAAACAGGAACAGAAAGCAGAGCGCACCGGCAACTCCGTACAGATCTTTGATAAGAATGGCAATGCCGTAACTGTTTTCGAATACACAGACGGCACATGGAAAGATGACAATGGTGTGACTTACTGGACAACCGTAGAGCACGAATGGGCAAACAGCAATGGCGTCCTCTTCTACGACTACAAGCCACAGGCTCCGGAAGGCGAAATTATCGACAGCGTACTGCTCTTCAACGGTATTGGCAATCCGGTCACCATCTATCAGGACTCCACCGGCGAATGGTTAAGCGATGATGGTATCCGATTCCGCAACAACTGCGACGGCACATGGAGCAGCAACATCGGACAACTTTTCTATGAGACAGATGATCCGGAGCAGATCAAGATTTTATATGCACAGCACTACGGTGAAATGGATTCCAACGATAACGTACAGGAAAACTCTGACGAAGATTGGAACGTGGATTCCGAAGTAGAAGAGAACGGTGATCAGGATATTTTCGATGAATCCGATGACCTTTTTGAAGGAACCTTTGCAGAATCCGCCGAAGACGGTGCATTCGATGACACACTTTTTGAAGAATAAGACATTTACAACGATTTGAATAAACGTTTTCTCTCCCGCAGGCAGGTTTCGGTTCCGGAACCTGCCTGATTTTATACTTTCCACCCCCATACAAAGTACGCCAAACACGCAGTGCTTACCAAGTGCATCGTACAGCCGCTTAACTGCTTTTATGTTTCTCCGCTCTGCTGACCGCCGGAAGCTCATTTCAAGCACGCTCCGTCCTCTCTCTCCCCCAGCGGAAGTAGAAGTATCCGATCTCCAGCACGAAGCACACCATCCAGCCAACCGGATATCCGAATCCTACCGTCTTCGGGACGTTGCGGATATAGCGGGTCATGATAAAAAGGTACACCTGACGGACTGCCACATAGCTTGTCAGCATGATGATCATAGGTCCTGTGGAATCGCCGCGGCCTCGCAGCGCACCGGCCAGCGTATGATTTGCACAGTTCAGCAGCATAAAAAACACGTTCGTCCTCATGAAAAGAACGCCTGCTCCGATCACCGCCTGATCCGATGTAAAGATCCCGGTAGCCGGACCTGCATACACATACAGACCCAGTGCCATGAAAAAGGTCACCGCCTCCACCAGGATCAGGGACTGCACAGTCCCTTTATTTACCCGGTCTTTTTTTCCGGCACCAATATTTTGTCCTACAAAGGTAGTGGCCGCCTGAGCGATACTGGACATGGGCAGCATGATGAAGGAGTCCAGTTTATTGTAGCAGCTCCAGCCCGCCATAACCGCCGAGCCGAACTTATTGATATAAGACTGTACGAACACATTGGAAAAACTGGTAACCACCGCCTGTATCGCAGCCGGCAGTCCGATCTGGAAGACATCCTTCAGGATTCGGGAATCACAGCACAATTCCCGGAACCGGAAATAGCAGATTTCTTTAGGGCTGTGCAGGAGAAGCAGTATCAGGCCGGCCGATAGAAACTGGGAAATAATGGTGGCATATGCCACGCCTGCAATTCCCATATGGAATACCAGAACAAATACCAGGTCCAGCACCACATTCATCAGGCTGGTAAAAATCAGAAACAGCAATGGCCGTCTCGTGTCTCCCACCGCCCGCAGGATTCCGCTGCCCATATTGTAGATCAAAAGTCCTGTAATTCCTGCAAAATAGATCCGAAGATATACGGATGCCTCTTCCATTACATCCTCCGGTGTGGACATAAAGAGCAACATCGGCCGTACCAGCCAGATTCCCAGTATGGTAAAAATCACGCAGAACACGAAGGTTACAAACATGGTGGTCTCCACTGCTCTGTGCAGTCCGGACATGTCCTTCGCCCCGTAAAAACGGCTGATGATCACACCGGCTCCTACCGAAAACCCATTGAAGAAAAACACCAGCATATTGATGATCATGGTTGTGGA
>JABUSW010000097.1 GCA_021443885.1 Blautia sp. | reverse complement strand
ATAAATACACCTGCCATGGAAATATCCGTCATTCCGTCTACATCCTTTGCCGGATCCAGTGCATTTTCGATCTCACCCTGGCAGGCTTTCAGATGAACCGGCAGCGGTCTTAACAGCAAAACACCATGTATGTCGGGATCCTGATTCACCTTGCAGATAATATCCAGCAGTTCTTCTCTGGATACCTCCTCTGGTAAAACGATTTTTTCCACCTCTACCCCCAGCAAAATACATTTTTTCGCTGCACCGGTTTCATAAGAAATATCATCCGGTCTTTCTCCGGCACGGATAATCGCCAGCTTCGGCGTAATCCCCTTCGACTTCAATTCTTCCACGGCTTCCTGGACTCTGGAATGAATGGAAGCAGTAACTTCTTTTCCCAGCAATTGTTTCGCCATATCAAATCCTCCGGCTTATTCTATCGTAATCTGGCCAGAACGCCCTCAAAGATCTCATCTGCCATCTGCGGATATTTCGCAAGCATTGCATCCGCCTTCGCATTCAGCTGTGCCGCATACGCCCGATCCGCCATGGACTTTGTATTAATGAACACATTCAGACTGGCGCCTCGCAGGGCCGCCTTGCAGATCGATGCTCCAACTCCTGCATCACTGATAGCGATGACGGAACCTTTCTCTGCAAATTCTTTCAGGATCTCAATTGCTTCGCAGCATCTTTCCATGATCTCCATAGGGACACCACAGGCATCCTTTAATACAAGTTCCATCACCCGGGCCTTTTCCGCCTTCTCTTCTTCCGTTTCTATGGGCATTCCATAAGCTTTTGCCAAAGGTGCAAAAACCTCCGCGTCTTTTTCAACAAGAACCAGCAGTTCCTTCTGCAGCTGATCGCATCGTGCTTTCAGCTCATGCATTTCTGCCTCCACCGAAGCGTACTTCTTTTTTCCGACTGTCAGGCTGCCTACCATGTTGCCAAGAGCTGTTCCGATGGCGCCAGCCAGTGCAGAAGCCCCGCCGCCTCCCGGCACCGGAGCCTTCGATGCCAGTACCTCTACAAATTCATCACAAGGAATATCTGAAAATCCCATTTGATCATCTCCTTTTTACAGAAGGGAATCTGCCCGCATCGGTATGCGGCATAAAACAGGCCCCCACAAACTCATCCATATAATCCGGTACTACGGACAGTTCAACATACGTCATATTCTCTGCCAGCTCATAAGTCTTCTGCTCCGCTGGCGACGACAAAAGCATCAGATAGGCACCTGTCAGAGAAGTATTTCCAACGTAATGGAATCGTTTTAAAGGCAGATCCGGCAGCATCCCGATATTGATGGCATTCCGAATGTTGATTCCACGCCCGATTCCGCCTGCCACATACACATCTTCGATCATATCCGTTTCAAAGCCCAGAGAAGAAAGCATCGTGCAGATCGCAGAATAAATGGCTCCTTTTGCACGAATAAAATTGTCAATATCCACCTCTGTGATCTCGACATCCTTCACCGAACCTGCTTCCTCTTCAAAAGCCAGCACATAGCTTCCAATACCGTAAGAATCCCGACGGATCCGTGCCCCTTCCCGAACAAATTTTCCTCTTTGATCTATGATCCCTGCCATAAACAGTTCACTGATGACATCTATAATGCCGGAACCACATAAACCAACAGGCCTGGTTCCCGGCTCCCCGATTACCGAATAATCCGGGGCCATAGTATTCCTGTCAATCCTGCAGGCCTCAATGGCGCCATCACAGGCACGCATTCCGCAGCTGATGTCTCCTCCCTCAAAGGCAGGCCCGGCGGAACATGCACAGCTCATCATAAATTCATTATTTCCAAACACGATTTCCCCGTTGGTCCCCAGATCCACGAAAAGGGAGAATTCCGGTCTGTTCCAGAGCATGCTGACCAAAGTGCCGGCTGTAATATCTCCGCCAACGTAGCTTCCAATATTTGGAGCCATGATCAACCGGGCGTTTTTATTAATTGGGATCCCGATGTCCGAAGCCAGCAATGTCTCTGTCCGAAAGAAAGCAGGTATATACGGCTCCGTACGGATCGCTTCCGCATGAACTCCCAACAGCAGATGATTCATAGTGGTGTTGCCGGCAATGCATATCCGGTAGATCTGTTCTTTTGAAATACCGGCTTCCAGACACATTTCTTCGATCATAGGGCATAAGGTCTCCCCGATAATGGCATCCTGAAGCTTCGTGATGCCATTCGGCTCCTGCTGCCGGATGATACGATTGATCACATCCGCACCATAACGGATCTGGGCATTCCCCGCAGACATTTTTGCGAGGATCTCACCGGTTTCCATATCAAAAAGCAGTGCGGAAACCGTGGTGGTTCCCACATCCACTGCAAGGCCGCCGATCACGACCTTCTCATGAATGCCGTAGATATCATAGACATACATATTCTCCGAAGTCGTCCAGACAACGCACTTGACTTTAAAACGATTCTTTCGCAGCACCTCCGGAAGCTTTCGCAGGACATTATAGGGAAGCCTTACCCTGTTAATATTAAAATAGCCGCGCAGACCACGAATCAGCCTTTCGTTGTCCGGCATCGTATCTTCCAAAGAAGGCTCCGCCAGATCCAGCGCAATGATATCCATGCCGTTTTTCGGTTCCAGACCGGACATCTGCAGATTCCTTCTGGCATTATCAAAAATCAGGATCTCTTCCGGAGAGTTCAGATCCGCTGTCTTCATACTGTTTATGTATGAAAAAGAAATGTCCGGTATCAGCAGGGATACGTCCCCGCATAATCTGCTTGTGCAGGCCAGTCTCCATCCGGCCCGGTATTCTTCTTCGGAAATATGGATCGTTTTTCGTGAATCCAGTTCTCCCCGCAGCAGACGGACACGGCATTTTCCGCAGGAAGCATTTCCGGAACATGGCGCATCCATTGCCACATTATGTTCCCCGGCAACCTCCAGCAGCGAATCTCCGGAATTGGCGTAAGCCTCCAAAAGCTTCCCATCCTCAAATACAAATTCTACTTTCACCATCCGGCAATCACCTTTATCCCTTATGCGCTGATACGATTACAGTTCCAGATAAGAATCCGCATAAAGCGTATTGTTTTTGATAACATCACAGGATTTGATGGTCTCCATCAGGCGTCTGTCATTGGGGTTTACAATGGCAGACGTCAGTCCGTTCATCATAGCCATTGCGATCATTGCGGAATCCATAATAGGGCGGATCTCTTTCGGCATGCCATTACTATTGTTCGACAAACCTCCTGTAGAGTTCAATCCCATATCCGAAAACATCTTGATTGCCTCCAGGATCTCTATCTGTTTTTCCTGCATCCCTTTGATGACAAGGAAGGAAGGATCAAACCAGATATCTTCGGTATCCATTCCTGCCATCATAGCTCTCTCCAGCATATTCTGGCAGTGCATCATACGCTCATCGTTATCCGATGCGATCATTCCGGAAGAACATAAGGCAATGCAGATGGCATCATTGGCTGCTGCCAGATCAATATTGGTGATTCGTTCTCCTGCGTCTGCAGAATTCACGATGGGTTTTCCTTTTGAACGGTTATATACAGATATTCCGGCTTCGATGGCTTTGCTGTTCGTTGTGTCCAGAGCAAGAGGAACGTTGTCAAACTCCTCCTGAAGCAGCTGAACCGCCCACTTCATAAGCTCTTCCCCGTCATTTTCTGCCGGTCCGATATTCACATCCAGATACAGTGCCCCTGCATCCAGCTGCTGTTTTGCTCTTTTCAGGATCGGCTCCGGATCCCTGTTTGCAAATGCCTGATTCACGATTGGTGCTGTAATTGAAAGTCTCTCGCCAATTACGATAAATTTTCCCATGGTTATACTCCTTTATATCCAATCCATTCTATGCGTTACATCTCTTTCATGAATTTCACCAGCTGCACCGCTTCCCGGGGGCCTACGATGATTTCCCATCCCGGAAGCTTCTCTTCCAGATCCGGCTTTAACACCGCAACCTTCCCCGGTATTACAAGGCGCCGGCATTTCACCTTTGGCTCTACCTGTTCCTGAATAAACTTCGCTATGCTGCTTCCGGAAAACTTTCCGGCTGCCCAGGAAGTCAGTACAGAAAGTCCTCCTGCATCATTGATGGCAAAATTAACCGGTACGCCGGAACGTTCCAGTTCCCCGGATACTACAAAATAAGTCAACGCAAAATCCACAGTTGTCACAACAAGGGAATTCTCATCTGCCCCATTCAGCAGGTATATACCGGGTTCCACTTTCATCGGTTTCTGCGGATCCGTAAAAATGTTCTGTCGAAGACCAAACAACGGCAGCGCCTCAGCATAAGTCATCTGTTCCATTACAATGATGGACCCGTATTTCATGGTGAACAACGAAGCCAGAGCGGTCTGCATATGGTGGTCTCCCTTTGCCGCCTTCGCCAGATTAACGATCGACGGATAACCGCATGTTCTATCCTGTTCTTTCAAAGCTCCGCGGCGGATCATTACGGCATTGGCAAAGGTTTCCTTAATACTTCCACCCGTCACGTCGATCACCAGATTCCTGTTCCCCAGTTTCTCGATTGCCGCTGTCGTATCATAGATTTCATCGATATCCTTTCCGGAAACGCCAAGCACGACCCCCGCCTGTGCGGCTAATGCACTCATTTCCTGATAATTCGATGCATCCGCACCATTTAAGATCGGCTTAAGATCCTTGCAGATTTCCAAAGCAGACTTTGCAATCTTAGCATTTTTGCATCCCAGAATCAGGATCCTTCCAAGCGTGCAGGCTTTTTCCACCAGTGCTGTATACGTTTTTGCATCCGCGTCTGCTCCGCAATCCACATAAACCATCTCGGTATACATTCTTTCACCGATGCGTTCATAATCCACTTTTGGTATCTCCTGGATTTTTGCCTTGATCACAGAATCCTCCATGTCCGTACACAAAGCCACAGCATATCTGGTTTTGCTGACAAAGGTCTTCTCATGCCGGAACAGGACCGTTTCCCCCCCGAAGGCAAGCTCCTGGTCACCCACCCCCGCTTTGATGGTTTTCATAGGTGGTTCTGCTGCCTCTTTCACAGATGCAATGGCCTCTTCCGACAAATGAGGGCATTGTTCGATCTTCAGTGCTCCCTGGGCAACCTTCATGGAGAAAGCCATACAGGTGGGGCAGCCACATTCTTTACAGTTTTTCTTAGGTGTTAATTTAAAAATCTGAATACCGGTCAGTGCCATACAATTTTCCTCCTGTTTCCTTACGCAAGCTCTCTGATCATAGCGGAAATCGTACTGACAGATTCCGGATGCCGCAGGATCACCGCATCTGCTCCGGCCGCAAGATTTGCAGCGGCTGTGGTAATCTCCATAGCAATTCCACGTTCCTGTACAGGACCCCACTCTGGCATGTCCTCTTGCGTCGCAGTGGATTCCTTTACATTCCAGGTTTCACACGCAACCGGCAAAATAACCGGCATCTGAAGCATATTGTCATTTTGACCCAGAGCCGCGATCTTCACCCTGTCCAAAGTAGATACCAGGTATTCATAACCATATCCTACTGCTGCACTTCCCAGATTCATCACGATCTTCTGTTCACTTACGCCTGACTGTGTCGTGACAACATTCAGCTGTTTCGCAAGATTGATATCGACCGAGGACTCTGCGCCTACCAGCTGACCGTATGCAAGTCCTGCACCCTTTGCGATTGCCTGATAGTTTTCTTCCTTTGCGGAGAGCAGCAACACGTTTCTTCCTCTTAAGAGCTCTGCTGCTTTTACCAGAAGCTCTTCATCTTTTTCGATGTGATCACAGCCTTTTACTGCAAGTGGAAAATCGACCGCATCGGCTGTTTCTTTTATAACAGCCAGCAGCTCTTCCACCGTTTTGTTTTCTCCGTTGGGGTCCCCGCCTTCCAGGTTCAGCACCAGAAAATCCACGCCCTCAAAGCCGATGGCTCTTTTCGCAATATCTGCCATGCACGTACAGCCTTCGTAATATGATTTCAGACAATCCGGCATCGTATCGCTTCCGCCGTCGCATATCTCGATACCCACCTTGGCTGTATGCTCTGTTGGTGCATCAAAAGAATAAAAGGGAAAGGTATTACTCCCCCCAAAAGTAACTGTCCGATTTCCGGTTCCGATGGTAACCGTATTGATCTTTGCATTAAATTTCTGTGTTTTTTTATGAAATGGCATTCTATTGATCTCCTGTAAACTCCTCTTTCATCCGATCCGGACAAAGCACATGTCGAATCAATCTATTATACAACTAAACCCCTCTTTTATCAATAATAGAATGGGAAATACCAACGACAGTACCGGCCACGTAATACTAATTTAACACGGTGGAAACGTCGATTTCATATTTACATGCTATACTATTCGCCGTGCAATAAAACAAATGGAGGAACACCCGTGAGATCTTGTACTTACTTAAACACGGACAGAGAGATACCATATCTTGGTTTTGGAGTATATAAGCTGGAAGATGGTCTGGAAGCGGAATCGTCTGTTTCCTTTGCCATTAAGAACGGATATCGTCTGGTCGACACTGCTCCCGTATACAAAAATGAAGAAAGTGTCGGAAGAGGAATTTCCAGAAGCGGCGTTTCGCGAAAAGACCTGTTTATTACAAGCAAAGTCTGGAACACAGCACAACGTATCGGTGATGTGGAAGGAGCCTTCCGCAGAAGTCTGGATCGTTTGAAGCTGGATTATTTCGATCTTTATCTGATCCACTGGCCGGTTCCCGGCTGTTATCTTTCCACCTGGAAGGTACTGGAGGAGCTTATGTATTCCGGCCGTGCACTTTCCATTGGCGTCAGCAACTTTGATATCCATCACCTGGAGGAGATTAAGAGGATTTCGAATGTTACCCCGGCGGTCAATCAGATCGAGTGTCACCCGCTGTGCTATCCCAAAGAGCTCATCGATTATTGTCAGGCCAACGGAATCCTGGTGCAGGCCTATGCTCCCCTTGCCCGAGGCGCCTATTTCGACAACGATATCATGTGTGTACTGGGCGTAAAATATGGCAAGACCCCTGCCCAGATCGGTCTTCGCTGGGCAGTGCAGAAAGGCATCTCCGTGATACCGAAATCGTCTTCTCCGGAACACATTGCTACAAACGCGGATATCTTCAATTTCGAAATACAGGACGAAGATATGGCAATTCTGGATACCATGAACGAAGACCTGCATACTTCCCATGTACCGGAAGACCTGCGGGGAATTAAATTCTGAAAAAATAAAACAGCCGGTCTGTCAGATTCCCGTGAAAAACGGGACACAACAGAGCTGGCTGTTTTTTTCATATTCAGATATTTTATTAATTCAAAATTTCTTTTTCGTTGATTTGCTCAAATATACTTTGCTTTCCGTTCCTGCCAGCAAACGTTTGATATTCTCCTTATGACGCCAGAAGATCAGAATCGTCAACAGGAGCATGACTCCATAGAATTCACACAAATGGATCTGATCCATCCCGTAGTATCCCATCTGTCCGCGTATGATCATCAGAACCAGCGCCACCACATAACAGATCATAGCTCCCAAAGACACATAATGCATGGTAAAGAAAATAATCAGGAAGACCGCCAGACAGATAAGAAGCAGTCTCCAGTCAATAGCCCACGCCATTCCGACAGAAGCTGCAAAGCCCTTTCCACCCCGGAATCCCATATAGAAGGGAAAATTGTGCCCCAGGATGCAGCCTGCAGCAGCATAGATTTTCAGAAGAGGAAGAATCTCCGGAGCAGATCCGGAAAACAAAGCAACTGCAGCCATGACAGCCGCAATGCATTTCATACAATCTCCTAACAACGTCAATGCACCGGCTTTTCTTCCAAAAGTACGAAGGGCGTTGGTCGTTCCGGCATTGCCGCTTCCATGCTGTCGAATATCCGTTTTATATATTTTTCCGATAAAATAGGATGTCTCAAACAATCCAAACACATAGCCGATCAGCAAACATACAACCCTTTCCATATCAGTCCTTCTCTCCTCGTTCACGAATGATAAACTTCAACGGTGTTCCCGCGAATCCAAAGGCTTCGCGAATCTTATTCTCAATGTATCTGGTGTAGGAAAAATGCATCAGCTCCTTATCGTTTACAAAAATCACGAATGTCGGCGGGCGTACGGAAACCTGGGTCATGTAGAAAATCTTCAGCCGACGTCCCTTATCCGATGGCGGCTGCTGCATCATCACGGCTTCTGTAAGGATCTCATTCAAAACTCCGGTCTGTATACGAAGCGTCTGGTTCTCGATGACCGTATCGATGGTATCAAACATTCTCTGAATACGAAGTCCCGTTTTTGCCGAAATAAATACCAGCTCTGCATACGGCATATACGACAACACCTGACGGATCCGCTCCGTATGCCGGTAGATCGTCTTGTCATTTTTCTCGATAGCATCCCATTTGTTAACGGCAATGATTACGCCTTTTCCACGTTCATGAGCAATGCCCGCAATCTTTGCATCCTGCTCCGTAACGCCTTCTGTCGCATCGATCATGATAACCACAATATTTGCACGTTCCACTGCCGTTACCGTCCGAATCACACTGTAACGCTCGATGTCTTCTTTCACCTTGCCCTTACGGCGCAGACCGGCCGTATCGATAAAGATGTATTCTTTCCCGTTCCATTTCACTTTCGTATCGATGGCGTCCCTGGTGGTGCCGGCTATATCCGAAACAATGACCCGGTCTTCTCCCAGAAGCTTATTAATTAAAGAAGATTTTCCTACGTTAGGCTTTCCTACCACTGCAATTTTCGGGACATCATCCTCCTCTTCCATATCGGAACCTTCCGGAAAACCTTTGACGATTTCGTCAAGCAGATCTCCTAGTCCCAAACGATTGGCCGCCGAAACTGCCAGGGGTTCTCCGATTCCAAGATTGTAGAATTCATAAACATCCATCATGAACTTCTGGACACTGTCAACCTTATTCACCGCAAGAACCACCGGCTTTCCGCTGCGGCGAAGCATATCTGCCACCTTTGCATCGGAATCCACCAATCCCTGATGAACATCTGTCACAAATACAATGACATCTGCTGTATCAATGGCGATCTGCGCCTGTTCCCGCATCTGGGATAAAATAATATCCTTGCTTTCCGGTTCAATACCACCCGTGTCAATTATGGTAAAGGATTTATCCAGCCATGTTGCATCCGCATAAATACGGTCTCTGGTAACTCCCGGTGTATCTTTTACGATGGAAATCGTACTTCCGGCAAGCACATTAAACAACGTGGATTTACCAACATTCGGTCTGCCCACAATTGCTACTACCGGTTTGCTCATAGATTTGTCTCCTTTTATGTTTTTTCTGTAACGGCGGATCCAGAATCGCCTGAACGAGATCCTCCCCGCCTTCGTCAACAATTACTATTTCTATCTCCAATTCTTTTGCAAGCTCTTCCACTGTCACATCATCCAGAAATACATCTTCCCCGCTTCTAAGCATACTGCAGGGCAGCAGAAGCTTTTCCCCGGAGACTTTTTCTTTCAGCTGCTTCTTCAGGTCCCTTCCGGTGATCAACCCGGACACCGTGATGCTTTCGCCAAAGAAATCGTTTCGGATCGGAATGACCTGGACCTGTACATTGGGATATTTATCCGTGATTTTGCGGCACTGCTGTTCCAGATACGGTGCGGCAAGCATACCGGTGGCAATGGTTGCCTGAACCTGACGATCATCACCCGCATAACGGTACAACGCTTCCGTAACCTCAGAATCCAGAAGCCTGAGCATCCCTACACCGTTCTCCAGCTGCAGATAACCATCGTAGGATTCCTCCTGCGGTAACTCTTCTCCAGCCAGAATATACCATTCATCCGATGCATGCACAAAATGGATCCCATGCTGTTTCAGCATGATCTGCTGCCATCGGCGAATCTGTTCCAGAACCTTCACGGCATCTTCTCTCACAAAGGGTGTCATTGGATACAATCCCTGACGAAACCGGGTGATTCCCACCGGTACTACCGAAACACTTTGCAGCAATGGCGCATACCGGCTGAGCTCCTTCAGACTGAATTCCAGTTCTTCGCCATCATTTACGCCTTTGCACAATACGATCTGCCCGTTCATGGTAATGCCGGCATCGTAGAGCCGATCCGCCTTTTTCAAAGCCTCCCCGGCAAAACGATTATGAAGCATTTCACACCGAAGCTTTGGGTTCATGGTCTGGAACGAAATGTTGATGGGCTCCATACGGTATTGGATGATCCGATCCAGATCATGCTCACTCATATTTGTCAAAGTCACATAATTCCCCTGCAGAAAAGAAAGCCTGGAATCATCATCCTTAAAATAAAGCGTTTCTCTCATATTCGGAGGCATCTGGTCAATAAAACAGAAAATGCATTTGTTGGAACAGGAACGATAATCATCCATTAAGCCGTTTTCAAATTCAATTCCCAGTTCTTCCTGTTCCTCTTTTTCGATCTCCAGTTCCCAGATCTCACCATCCGGCTTCTCCACTTCGATCACAACGAATTCATCATTCATCAGATAACGATAGTCAAATACATCTTCGATTTCCTGATCATTGACCGTCAGCAAACGGTCGCCGGGTTCCAGCTCCAGCTCTTCTGCAATTCCTCCCGGAATGACTTTTGCAATGATGTGCTTTTTCTTCTTCATGCCCTCTCCAATCCTGCTTTTCATGCACAATTGTGGAAATCCTGCCTGACTTTGAACAGTTTCCATAATACCAATAAAAAAAGCAAAAAGCAATAAATTCCTTGACTCAAATTAGGGCAAATGATATAAATGGTATGTAGAATTCTCTACGGAATCTGCGATTTGATCTTCGAAATTCGATTAGCACAGGAGGGAACTCATGCCGAATATTCAGATTCTGGAACAAGCAATGCCTGTTGCTCCGATCCGTATAGCCGCTCTTGCAGGATGCCGCGAGCTTGCCCAGGAAGTTGACAGGAAACTGGTAAAATTCCGAAAAGAGCTTGTGGCTCGGAAAGAAATGAGTATTATTCCACAGGGTTACAGCGCTGACACATTTCTTGTTGAATGCGAATGTCCCCGCTTTGGTACCGGTGAAGGGAAAGGATATATCAAGGAATCCGTTCGTGGTGCCGACCTTTTCATCATGGTAGATGTTACAAACTACAGCCTTACTTATACGGTATGCGGTCATGAGAATCACATGTCCCCCGACAATCACTATCAGGATCTGAAGAGAATCATATCCGCTTCCACCGGGAAAGCACATCGTATCAATGTGATCATGCCCTTCTTATATGAGGGTCGGCAGCATCGCCGTTCCAAAAGAGAATCTCTGGACTGTGCTCTGATGCTGAAAGAGCTGAGTTCTATGGGGGTTTCCAATATCATTACCTTTGATGCCCATGATCCGCGTGTGCAGAATTCCATTCCATTGAATGGCTTTGATAACTATTTTCCGACTTATCAGTTTCTGAAAGCACTTGTACGAAGCGTGCCGGATTTTCAGGTGGACAATAAGCATCTTATGATTATCAGTCCGGATGAAGGTGCCATGTCCAGAGCAGTCTATTTTTCCAATATTCTCGGGGTAGACATGGGTATGTTTTACAAGCGCCGTGACTACTCGATCATTGTCGATGGCAAGAATCCCATCGTCGCCCATGAATTCCTGGGGGATTCTGTAGAGGGAAAAGATGTGATCATCATTGATGACATGATTTCCTCCGGCGAAAGCATGCTGGATGTGGCAAAACAGTTAAAGAAACGGAAAGCAAAACGGGTTCTGATCTGCACTACTTATGCGCTTTTCACGGACGGTCTTGGAAAGTTTGATAAGTATTATGAAGAAGGTCTGATCGACAAAGTCATTACCACCAACCTGAATTACCGTCTTCCGGAACTGCTGACGAAGCCGTATTATGTGGAAGCCAACATGAGCAAGTATCTGGCAAGCATCATGGATATCATCAATCACGATGTCTCTGTAGAAAAGGTTCGTTCCAGCAATGATAAGATCATGAATCTGATGAAAACAGTCAATCCATAATAAAGAAAACCCGAAACGAAAAGCTGCAGATAACTGCAATTTCCGCTTCGGGTTTTTCATTGCAATATGATTCTGATCCGGTATTAACGGATTCCCAGGAATGCCCCCAGATTTCCCCGTTTCCCCTGGCTGGCACGATGAGAAAAGAGAAATTCCGGATTACAGCAGGTACAGATTCCCGGCATAGCAATGCGATCAGCCAAAATGCCGGCATTTTGCAGAATCATGCGGTTTGCTTCCCATAGGTTCAGCTGGTATTTTCCGTTATCCTTCCGATAATAAAGCCGTTCCTGTTCTTCCTCCTGGAATGCCTCTGCAAACTGCAGAATCACGTCCTCACTGACCTCATAGCAGTTCTGACAGATGGAAGGTCCGATGGCAGCATACATTTCTTCCGGCTTTGAACCATAGGTCTCCTGCATTTTCCGGACTGTCACTTCTCCCATTTTTGATACCGTTCCCCGCCAACCGGAATGAGACAGACCAACGGCTTTATGAACCGGATCCACAAAATACAGCGGAACACAGTCTGCATAAAATGTTGCCAGTACAAGACCCGGAACATTTGTGATCAGGCCATCCACCTCTTCATAGTCCCTGGGACATACGATTCCTTTTCCTCTATCCTCTTCTGTAACCACACGCACATTTGTGGTATGGGTCTGCTGTGAAGTCACGATACTGTCAAAAGCAAAGCCTGCAGCCCTTGCAAATCTCCGGTAGTTCTCGTATACCTTTTCCTCGTCATCGCCTCTGCCAAAGCTCAGATTCATGGAAGAGTATATGCCGGTGCTTACCCCGCCAAGTCTCGTACTGAATGCATGCACAAAACCGGGCAAGGCCTCCAGAGACGGATAGGTCAGATAAACGACCTGATTCTTTTCGTGAACATTCATTCGTTTTTCCTGATTGTTATGCCATTTTATCTTCATTACACACTTCCTACTGGTAATCAAATGCGTCCCTGATCCATAAGATCTCTTCCGCTTCCTCTTTTGTATCGATTCCCACAACATCGAAACGGCAGGGAATATCCACGGAAAACCTTCGGGTCGTCAGATAATAAAGTGCTGTTCTGCAGATCACTTTCTGTTTCCTGATATCGACTGCTTCAATGGACTTTCCACTTACAGGACTCCGTCTGAATTTCACTTCCACAAAAACAATGTATTTCCCATCCCTGGCGATCAGGTCTACTTCTCCCTGTCTGCAGCGAAAATTACGCTCCAGAATCATAAGTCCCTGCTCTTCCAGATACCTTGCAGCTTTCTCTTCGTACTCCTGTCCTACATGCCGCTTATTGATACTTCGATACAATCTGCCACCATCCTTACTATATAAAAGAGGTTGGAGTCAAATAGAATCTGCCCCCAACTGATCCCACGCATTGCTTCGCATTTCATGCTCACACAATGCTAAAACATTCGAAATTCGCTCATTTTTCTACGAAAAATGGCTACTTTCTCATGTTTTTACGGGTCATAAAGGTAGTTTCAGTCTCTTACGAGCAAGCTCGACGAGCCTTCATACCTTTTGCCCCTGGTATCATATTAAATTCTTAATAAACGAAGCTCTGTGGATCGGTGTCGGTCCAAACTGACGCAATGCCGCGATGTGCGCTTCGGAACCATAACCCTTGTTGGACGCAAACCCGTACCCGGGCATAGCCGCATCATATTCCACCATCATACGGTCCCGGGTCACCTTAGCCACGATACTTGCCGCAGCTATGGAAACACTCTTGGCATCTCCCTTTATGATGGGGACCTGTGGAATGTCAACCTGTGGAATCGTAACAGCGTCGTTCAGCAGCAGCTGCGGCATTACCGTCAAGCTGCGGATTGCCTCCCGCATTGCCTCGTAAGTCGCCTGCAAGATGTTGATCTCATCGATCCTGGTCGGTCCAACCATACCAAGCCCCACCGAAACAGCCTTCTCCATGATCACATCATAGAGCTCTTCCCGTTTCTTAGCCGTCAGCTTCTTCGAATCATTCAAATATAAAATATCACAATTCTGCGGAAGAATCACTGCACAGGCTACCACCGGTCCGGCTAAAGGCCCCCTTCCCACCTCATCGATTCCGCACAGATACCCTAAATGCTCGTATTTGTATTCGTATTGCTTCATACTTTCGATACGAAGCTTCTCCTTCAAAAGATCTTCCTCTCTTTTCCGGTATTGACGAATCAATGCCTGCACACCAGCTCGTTCATCTGATTGGTACTTTTCGTAAAGCAGGGAGAAGCTGCCGTCCCGGACAGCCGCAAACTCCTCTTTGATTTCTCCGATTTTTTTCATTTTAACATTCCTTCGTCCGTCATCTTATGCCCACTCCAGTGTGATTTTTCCCAGCTTTCCACCGCGAAAATCATCGAATAATATAAGAGACGCTTTCTCATAGTCCAGCTCCTCCCCCTTTTTCAGGCAGCCTCTTGCTTTGGCGATTGCTTCCAGGAGTTCAACCTCTGACCCGGTCTCTGCAATCCCATACCGTCCTGATAAAGTACCCGGATACTGCGTACACAGGAAACCGATGAGACGAAGGGCCAGTTCCTCCATATTCAGAACATCATCCTTGATCGACCCTATAAAGGCAAGGCGGATCCCAACCTCCTGATCATCAAACTTCGGCCAGAGAATGCCGGGAGTATCCAGTAATTCTACCCCTTTGTTCAAGCGGATCCACTGTTTTCCTTTGGTGACACCAGGCTTATTCCCGGTTTTGGCACAGGCTCTTCCCGCAAAAGAATTGATAAATGTGGATTTTCCCACGTTGGGGATTCCTACTACCATAGCCCGGATCGGGCGATTCTTGATTCCTTTTCGCCGGTCTCTCTCTATTTTCTCCTTACAGGCTTCCTGAATCATATTCTGAATCCCCTTCATACCGGCACTGCTTCTGGAATCCACTTTTACCACTGAAAAGCCTTTCTTCTGAAAATACTCCTTCCACGCATCATTCTGCTTTTCATCCGACAGATCCGATTTGTTCAGCAGAATCATACGGGATTTATTTTTTCCCAATTCATCGATATCCGGGTTACGACTGGACAAAGGCACACGGGCATCTACCAATTCAATGATCAGATCGATCAGTTTGATATCTTCCTGCATCTGCCTTTTCGCCTTGGTCATATGTCCGGGATACCACTGTACATTCATAAATTCAATTCCTTTCTTAAACGTTTTCATTCTGGCAGAAGTCCTGTTAAACAAGAGCTTCCTTTTCAGCTTTTCACAAATCCCAGCTTCTTAAATGGAGAAATGGCAAACCATATTTTCCCCGCAATGTATCGCTTATTTATGATTCCAATATCTCCGTATCGGCTGTCTTCACTGTTGTTCCGATTGTCTCCCAGTAAGAAGTACTCATTTTTTCCCAGTGCAATGGGTTCCCTGGCCAGTCCCGGATTACTCATTACCGGAAAATCCTGCCCTTCGGCAAATAATTTTCCATCAATAAAGATCATTCCGTCCTTGATCTGAATCGTTTCTTCCGGCAGTCCGATAACCCTGCGAATGTGCAAAGCAGCGTCATCACTGGCATTTGTCCGAAAAACAACGATATCCCCTCTTCTTGGAGAAGATATCTTATAGATCAATCGATTCATAAAAAAACCATCTCCAATGGAAATGGTGGGTTCCATAGAACTTTCCTGCATGGTCACGGACTGAAACATCATAACCGCCGTCAATGCCGCAAAAACAAGTACAACAACGATCTCAAATACGAATCCCGCCCTTTTTCTGACTTTTTCATCTCTCAAAACTTCCGTAGACTCTAAAAAGAAGTCCGGGTCGATCCAGTCTTTGTTCTTCTTTTTTTTCCACTTTTTATTATCCATACATACATCCCCATATCGAAAACGGGGACAATAGCATCCTCTGTTATTGTCCCCGGCTTTTCTCACTTATGAAATTATTTCATACGCTCTTTTACTTTCGCAGCTTTACCTACGCGATCTCTCAGGTAATTCAGTTTCGCACGGCGTACTTTACCATAACGGATAACTTCAACCTTAACAACAGATGGGCTGTGAAGCGGCCATGTCTTCTCAACGCCAACGCCGTTGGAAGATTTTCTAACGGTGAAGGTTTCTCTGGAGCTTCCGCCCTGTCTCTTTAATACAGTACCTTCAAAAATCTGGATACGTTCGCGGTTCCCTTCTTTGATCGTTGCGTGTACTCTTACAGTATCACCAACACGGAACTGCGGAACCTCTGCTTTCAGCTGAGCAGCTTCGATGTTTCTGATAATTTCGTTCATCTTTTATTCTCCTATCTTAACCGGATGTTCTTAATACAGATCAGGTAACAGAGGACCATCCTTTTTACAACATGAAGATTATACATTAATTATCCCATAATTGCAAGTAGATTATTTATAATTTCGTATGTAATAGCGTGTTCCCGTTCACTTCTTTTACCAGCAGATCACATCACAGCCTGTATCCGTGACCAGAACCGTAACTTCCCACTGTGCAGAAGGAAGCCCATCCTCTGTACGAACTGTCCATCCATCCTTCTCATCTGTCCAGATAGCATCCCTTCCCATATTCACCATAGGTTCGATGGTAAACATCATCCCAGGCACCATAAGGATGCCGCTGTTTTCCATAGACGTATAGCTCACCCATGGGTCTTCATGAAATTCCAGCCCGATCCCATGGCCTCCGATCTGGCGGACAACACTGTATCCATGATCCAGCGCGTGCTGATGAACGGCATGTCCCATATTGCCGATGGGGTCCCAAGGTTTCACCTTGGAGATCCCGATTTCAACGCATTCCTTTGTAACCGCAACCAGTTTCTTCTTCTCCGGGCTTACTGTCCCAATACAGAACATCCGGGAGGAATCGGAAAAATAGCCTTGATATATGGTGGAGACATCCACATTGATGATGTCGCCTTCTTTCAATATCTGTGAATCACTGGGTATGCCGTGACAAACCACCTCGTCTACCGATGTACAGACACTTTTAGGAAATCCTTCATAATCCAGTGGAGCCGGGATGGCACCTCTTTTTATGGTTTCCTCATGGACCCATCGATTGATCTCTTCCGTGGATATGCCGGGTCTGATGTGTTCTTCCACATAATCCAATACTGCAATGTTGATCTTACAGCTTTCTTTGATTTTCGCGATCTGCTCCGGTGTCTTGATGATCTCATGACCCGGAACAGCTGCGCCTTTCTGACGCAGCTGCTCCAGTTTTGTATCAAATGCTTCGTGGCATTTCTTATACTTCATTCCACTTCCACACCAGCAAGGATCGTTGCGGCCGATTTTCAAAGCCATGATACTACCATCCTTTATCGTGTTCTCTGTTTCATTATTTCTTTACGATATAGCCTTTTGCTTTCAGGGTTTCCGCACAAAGCACCGCACCGCCGGCAGCTCCCCTTACGGTATTATGGGAAAGACCCACAAACTTATAATCGTATACAAAATCTTCCCGAATACGTCCCACGGAGATTCCCATTCCATTTTCGAAATTCACATCCTCTGTAACCTGTGGACGATTATCTTCCTCCAGGTACTGAATAAACTGCTTCGGAGCACTTGGGAGCTCTGCCTCCTGCGGGAAGCCTTTGTATTCTCTCAAGGCCTGGATCAACTGCTCCTTCGTGGGTTTTTTACGGAATTTTACGAATACTGCCGCTGTATGTCCATTTAATACCGGCACACGGATACACTGACATGTGATTACAGGGGATTCTGCCGGTACGATGACACCTTCTTTGATTTCTCCCCAGATACGAAGAGGCTCTTTCTCACTTTTTTCTTCTTCTCCACCGATATATGGAATGATATTGTGCTCCATTTCCGGCCAGTCTTTGAAAGTCTTTCCGGCACCGGAAATGGCCTGATAGGTGGTCGCTACTACTTCATAAGGCTCAAATTCCTTCCACGCAGTCAGAACCGGCGCATAACTCTGAATGGAACAGTTGGGTTTTACGGCGATAAAGCCACGTTTAGTTCCAAGACGTTTCTTCTGGGATTCAATGACATCAAAGTGCTGTGGATTGATCTCCGGAATGACCATAGGAACGTCCGGTGTCCAGCGATGTGCACTGTTGTTGGATACCACCGGTGTTTCTGTTTTTGCATATTCTTCCTCGATAGCTTTGATCTCATCCTTTGACATATCTACCGCAGAGAAAACAAAGTCTACCGTAGATGCCACCTTTTCCACTTCGTTTACATTCATAACCACCATACCCTTAACTGCTTCCGGCATGGGTGTATCCATTTTCCATCTTCCGCCAACGGCTTCTTCATAGGTTTTGCCGGCGCTTCTTGGACTTGCTGCCAGTGTCGTCACCTCAAACCAGGGATGATTCTCCAGAAGAGAGATAAA